>SKZV01000228.1 GCA_007127165.1 Rhodovibrio sp.
ACCGTCGCCTTGATGCGCAAAATGCTCGTGACCCTAAACGCTATGATGAGAAATCAAGAACCCTGGAAGCATGCCCCCGCAATAACATGAAAGACACAGTTGCTCCCGCCGCTCTTCGCGGCGGGAGGGTGAGGGACTGCCTTAATTTGCCACCCGCCACGTCCGCGCCGTCAATCTACCCCCGCTCCAGCCGCCGCAGTTCGTAAAGCAACTCCAGCGCCTCTTTCGGCGTCATCTCGTCCGGGTTCACCTCCCGCAGGCGAGCCTCCACCGCGCTGTCCTTCGCTTCGGCGGCAGCGGCCTTGGCGGGAGGCGGCATGGCGGCGAAGAGC
Source organism: Rhodovibrio sp. (assembly GCA_007127165.1). GTDB lineage: Bacteria > Pseudomonadota > Alphaproteobacteria > Kiloniellales > Rhodovibrionaceae > SKZV01. Next base: position 333 of record SKZV01000228.1, read on the forward strand.
GGGAGGTCGTCGGCGAGCTTGGCGAGGCTATCGCTCTGCTCACCGCTTTCCAGCGTCTCCAGAACCGCGCGCGCCCGCTCCACCGCCGCCGGAGGAAGGCCCGCCAGCTTGGCGACGTGAATGCCGTAGGAGCGGTCCGCCGCGCCCGCTTCGACCTCGTGCAGGAAGACCACCTCGCCCTGCCATTCCTTCACCCGCATCGAATGGCAGCTTAAGGCCGGAAGCCGCGCGGAGAGGCGGGTCAGTTCGTGGTAGTGCGTGGCGAAGAGCGCGCGGCAGCGGTTGGTTTCGTGCAGGTGCTCGACGCAGGCCCAGGCGATGGAAAGCCCGTCGAAGGTCGCGGTGCCGCGTCCGATCTCGTCCAGGATCACCAGCGAGCGCGGTCCGGCCTGGTTCAGGATCGCCGCCGTCTCCACCATCTCCACCATGAAGGTGGAGCGCCCGCTGGCCAGATCGTCCGCCGCGCCGACGCGCGAGAACAGGCGGTCCACCACGCCGATCTCGGCGCTCTCGGCCGGAACGAAGCTCCCCATCTGCGCCAAGACGGCGATCAGCGCGTTCTGCCGCAGGAAGGTGGACTTCCCCGCCATGTTCGGACCCGTCACGAGCCAGATGCGGCTTTCCTCCTCCGCCAGCGCGCAGTCGTTGCCGACGAAGGGGCCGTCGCCGCTCTTGCGCAAGGCTTGCTCCACCACGGGATGGCGGCCCTGCACGACGCGGAAGGCGGTGGAGTCGTCCACCTTCGGTCTGCACCAGCCTTCCACCGCCGCAAGCTCCGCCAAGCCGCACACCACGTCCAGTTCGGCCAGCGCCTCCCCGGCTTTGTCGATCTCGCGGGCGCGGGCGACGGCCTCGTCCACCAGATGCTGGAAGTGCTGCTGCTCGATGGCGAGCGCGCGCTCCCCGGCGGAGGCGATCTTCTGCTCCAACTCCGCCAATTCCACGGTGGTGTAGCGCACCGCGCTCGCCAGCGTCTGACGGTGGATATAGGTGCCGTCACCGGGCAGGTTTTCGCTCTGGCGGGGCGTCACCTCGACGTAGTAGCCGAGCACGTTGTTGTGCCGGACCTTGAGCGTTTGAATGCCGCTGTGGCTGATATATTTGGCTTGCAGGTTGGCGATGTGGCGGCGGCTTTCGTCGCGCAGCCCGCGCAGTTCGTCGAGTTCCTGCGCATAGCCGCGCGCAATGAAGCCGCCGTCGCGCGCCTGTACCGGAAGGTCGGCGGCGAGCGCCCGGCTGAAGCGTTCGACCAGCCCGTCGTGATGGCCCAGCGCCTCGCCGCATTTTCCCAAAAGCTCGGGACCGCCGCCCGCGCGCTGCACCGCCTCGCCCGCGAGTGTCCCGCGCAGAAGCCCCGCCTCGCGCAGCCCGTCGCGCAGCGCCGCCAGATCGCGCGGCCCGCCGCGCCCCACGGTCAGGCGCGACAAGGACCGCTGCACGTCCGGGCAGCGCTTGAGCCGCGCCCGCAACTCCTGAAGCAGCCCCTCTTCCGCCAGCAGGAAGGCCACGGTTTCCAGCCGCGCGCCGATGGCCGCCGGATCGGTCAGCGGCGCCGCCAGCCAGTCCGCCAGCATCCGCCCGCCCGCGCCGGTCAGCGTGCGGTCGATGGCGGCGAGAAGCGAGCCCTGCCGCTCGCCGGTCAGGGTTTGCGACAGCTCCAGATTGCGCCGCGTCGCCGCGTCGATCTCCATCACCGCGTCGCTGGCCAGCGGGCGCGGCGGGCGCAGATGCGGCAGACTGCCCTTCTGGGTCAGCGCCACATAATCCACCAGCGCCCCGCAGGCGGCCAGCGCCGCCCGCCCGAAGCGCCCGAAGGCGTCCAACGCCTTCACGCCGTAAAGCTCCTCCAGCCGCGCCTCGGCGTTGGCGCTGTCGAAGCGCGTGGTTGGCAGCGGGGAGAGCCTGTCCTTCCAGCTCTGGAAGGTTTCCCACAAGGCTTCGCGCTGCAAGAGCTTCTCCGGCAACAGGATCTCCCCCGGCGAGAGCCGCGCCAAAGCGGCGGGGAGCGCGCCCGGAGCCAGCTCCTGCACCTGGAAATCGCCGGTCGAGACGTCGAGCCACGCCAGCGCCAAGCCGCCGCCCGCCTCGGCCAGCGCGGCGAGGTAGTTGTGCGCGCGGGACTCCAGAAGCTCGTCCTCGGTCAGCGTGCCCGGCGTCACGACGCGCACGACCTCGCGCGCCACCACCGACTTGCCGCCGCGCTTCTTCGCCGCCGCCGGGTCCTCGGTCTGCTCGCAGATGGCGACACGGAAACCGGCGCGGATCAGCCGGGCGAGGTAGGCTTCGGCGGTATGCACCGGAACGCCGGCCATCGGAATGTCCTGGCCCTCGTGCTGGCCGCGCTTGGTCAGCGTGATGTCGAGCGCCGCCGCCGCCTTCACCGCGTCGTCGAAGAACAACTCGTAGAAATCGCCCATGCGGTAGAACAGCAGCCCGTCGGGGTGCTGTTCCTTGATCGCATGGTACTGCGCCATCATCGGCGACGGAGCGCGATGGGGCGCGGCTTGGCTTTGGGGGGCGCAATGGCTGTCGGGCACGGCCGGACTCGATACGGTTTCCAGGGAGGTTTGGAGAGCGGAAACCTAGCACGCGGCGGCGGGCTCGGCCTACAGGCGAGACGGTTCGCCGGGGGAGCGGAAGAATTAACCTGAATTTAAGAAAAATGTTAATAGAACGAGGGGAAGTATGAGGGGATGCGACAACCTGACAGGGTGCTACAGGATGGAGGCTTTGAGCCAGGACGGCGCGTATTCGGTCGATGCGAACGTGTTCGCCTACATTGTCGAGCACTGCGCCGACGCGATTGTCGCCGTCGACGGTCAGCAAAAGATAGTGCTGTTCAACGAAGCCGCCGAAGGAATGTTCGGCTATCCGCGAGACGCCGTCCTCGGCGCCGATCTGGGTTTGCTGCTGCCGCGCGTACATCGCAAACGCCACACCGCGCTGGTCGATGCTTTCACCGAGGAGGGCATCGCGGCGCGCTACATGGGCGAGCGGGGCCGCCAGATCTCGGGGCTGCGCCGCGACGGAACGGTGTTCCCCGCGGAAATCTCGATCATGCGGTCCGGCGCGATCGACAAGCCCTTCATGGTCTCGATCATTCGCGACATGTCCGACCACCGGCATTTGGAACGCGCGCTGCAGGACCTCGCATCCACCGATTCGTTGACCGGCGTGCTCAATCGCCGGGCCTTTACCGAGCGGGCGGAGTCGCTGCTCTCCGCCGCCGGTGAAATCGGACGGCCGCTGTCAGTGCTTCTGATGGATCTGGACCGTTTCAAGAATGTAAACGACACCTATGGGCACGCGGTCGGAGATCTGGCAATCCGGCAGGCCATCAACAGCTTTTCCGAGTGTCTACGTAAGAGCGACGTTCTAGGCCGCTGGGGTGGCGAGGAGTTTGTCGCCCTGCTGCCGCAAGCGGACGCGCAGGCAGCGGTGGCGATCGCGGAGCGGGTGCGCGAGCGGATCGCGGAGGACCGGCTGTTCGTGGCCGACCAGCGCGCGCCGGTCACCTTCACCGCCTCGCTCGGCGTGGCGGAGCGGTGCTCCACCGATGAATCGCTAGCGAACCTGCTGGAGCGCGCCGACAAGGCCCTCTACCGGGCAAAGCACAACGGGCGCAACAAAGTCGCCCTCGCCGGGGAGGGCGAGGGCGAGTAATAGAGAACCGGAGGCCGCGGCGGCTCCCCGGAGGGGACATTGTGCGGAAAGCCGCCGCTCGAACGGTCACGCCTGACCGTTCGCGTCCATCTGGCCCCCCGTGCTCAGGCTCGAGATCAGTTCCGCGAGGCTCATGTCCGGCGGCCCGGCGTCGGTCCCGTCGAGACCGCCGCTTTGCCGCTGCGTCTCGCCGCTCTCGCCGCCAAGCTGCGGTTCCTCGGTCGAGGCACCGCCATCACGCGCCGCGAGAAGGTGATCTGGCGGAGGTCCGGCGTCGCTGGCCGCGGACAGATCCGAGGCCGCCCCGGCGACCCCGGCGCTCCGGGTCACCTCCACTCCAGGCTGGTCGCCCGCAGGCTGGCCGGTGTCTTCGATGATAATGCGCATTGCCATCGTCATGCCCCCCTTACCAGCCGTGGACCGCGTAGCGGCCCTCGATGTTGACCACCTCGTTCGTCAAGTTGCGCACCGTCAGCCAGTAGGTGATGCGCGAATCGCTCGCCCGTTCGATCTGCACCTCGCTGGCGATCTGCGGTCCGCCCGGCCTCGGCGAGGTCGGCACGATCTGCCAGGTTACGTGCCAGTGCGCCGGCCAGGAGTGCGTGAACCAGCGGCGTGTGGCGTTGGCCGGGACCTGTCCGGTGAACTGGACGCCGACCCAGTCGCGGGTCTGCAACGCCATCGGGATCAGTTGACGCAAGTTCGGCCGGTTGCCGATACGCTGGCTGCGCGGGCGTCCCGGAGCGTCCGTCTGCGGCGAGCCTGACCTCCGGAGCAGTTCACGCGCCCGCGCCGGAGACAAGGGGATGCGCCCATGCGCTCGCAGTACGCCCTGTACGCAGCCGATAGCCCCGACGACGATGGGTGCGGACGAAGAGGTTCCCGAGAACTGCCGGGTATAGTGCAGGTCGCGATTGCTGCCGCCCTGAAGATCGCCGTAACCGGTCGTGACCACTTCGCGGCCCCAACCCTGCGCATCCAAAACCGCGCCGTAGTTGGAGAAGCCGAGACGCGAGCGGTCCGGCCCGTGATTCTGGTTGTTGGTTCCGGGAGGTGGCGCGCCTGCACCGACCAGCACCGAGCCGGAATCCCGCTGTGCGCGGTTGAAGGGGTTCAACCAGTCGTTCGGGAAGCCGTTGGGCTTGTTGTTGTAAATCGCCGCGTCAAGATTTTCGCCACCGTTGCCTGCCGCCGAAATGACCACGACACCACGATTAACGGCATAACGGATCGCGGCGTAGTCGTCGGGCCACCATTCGATGGGGATGAAGCCCACTTGTCCGACACCGGTGCTGTTCGGCCCCGGACGATGCAGTTCGATCAGGATGATATCGGCCGGACGCAGCAGGTCCGCCGCTTGCCGCAGCGCCCCCGCCGTGCCGAGCCCGCCGAAGATCGACACGCCGCGCACATGGGCGTCAGGGCAAATGCCGGTGACGCCGAAGGCGTTGACGTCCCCGCCGATCTCGCCCACCACGGCGGTCCCGTGGTTGTTCCAGCCGGGATCCTGGGAGTTCGTGCCGATGACTCCGCCCTGATTCTGCCGCAGGTCCTCATGCGCGAAGTTCCAGCCGCCCTCGATGTCGATGATGCGGACGTTGAAGCCGCGTCCGCCCCTTTGGGTCCAGGCATAGCGCGCGTCGATGCCGACCGGCGCGGCATCGAGGTAGAGCTGAAGCGCCGTGAAATCCGGGGTTTGCGAGGGCGCTTCCACCGTATCCGGCATCATTGCGTTGATCGCTTCGTCCTCTTCGAGCACCTGCTCCGCCAGGAGACCTTCCGGCGCGCCGCCGGCGCTTCCCCGCTCGATCACCTCGGCGGAGGGGTAAGCCGGGGGTTTCACATAAGCGGCTTCGACGCTGGCGCAGGCGGCGAGCTTCTGGCACAGCCCCTCAAGCGCGCTTTCCGGGGCTTCGACGCGGTAGAAGAGCGACATATCGGGAAGCTGCTCGCGGGATTCGCCACTTTGCGGCATGGCGGCCTGGGCGGCCATGATTCGCTCCTCGCTGTCGCCGAAGAGGAGTCTTGCCGTTGCCCCGGCTTCCTGCAATGCGGCTTGCAGGTCGCCGAGATCCGCGCCGGAGGCGGAGGCAACGCCGGTTGCCTGAGCGCGCAGTCCCGCTCCGGCCTTTGCGACCATGATGAGTTCCGGCTCGGAAAGTGGGTTTTGGTTGAGTGATTGGGACGTATTCTTGCCTTTTTGGGCCATGACGGTAAGACCTTTCACACTGCGGTCGCCGGAAGGGCCGAAGCGCTGGCGGCGGCCAGTTGACGCGCAGAGTCTATGAAGAGAGGTCAATCAGGGGAGGCTGGCGGCGGGCTTGGCGTAAGCGCCCTCGACGCCACTACAATCCAGAAGCCTTTGCGCGGCGGTTTCCGCCTCGGCTGTACTGGGAAGTTCGGCGGTGAATATTCGCCGCAACTCCGGGTCTTGCACGCCTGGGTTTTGAGCGCGGATCTCAAGTCCGAGGGACGTCAGAACATCTTCCAGTTCGCGAACTTCCGCCGGCTTGGAGAGGCTTGGCGCGGGATCGAGCATCCAATCCGCCACGCTGGCGTCGAGATAAACGACAAGCTCCATTGCCGCCTCCATAACTTGCAACGAATGATGGAATCGGCTTTGTTGTCGTTCCAACCTCGCCGCGACTTAAACATTCACCAAATAGGTTATTTGGTCAATATACCCAAAGGTGGTGTTTATTGTCGAAATGACTAGCTTGTTTCCCTAGAAGCAAGTTGCTAAGAAATAGGGACTTGCCCGCATCCGGTATAAGATTGAAAAAGCTGATACTAGAGGACTTGGCGCAATTTCCGTCGTTATTCCGCTTTACTTGAATGGGCGTTACGGCGCGCGGTGGATCAAGGTGCCGGCACCGCTATCGGTAAAGGTTTCCAGTAACAGGCAGTGCGGCACCCGTCCGTCGAGAATCACCGCCGCCTCCACGCCGTTCTCAACCGCCGCGAGGCACGTTTCCACCTTGGGGATCATGCCGCCGGAGATCGTGCCGTCGGCGATCATCTCGCGAGTTTGCTGGACCGAGAGGTCCGTGATCAAGTTGCCGTCCTTGTCCAATACGCCCGGCACGTCTGTCAGCATTAACAGCCGCGACGCGGAGAGCGCGGAGGCCACGGCCCCGGCCACGGTGTCGGCATTGATATTGAACGTCTCTCCTTCCGGCCCCCAACCGATGGGCGCGATCACCGGGATCATACCGGCCTGCTCCAGCGATGTGAGTATCTGCGGATTGACGTAACGCGGTTCGCCGACGAAGCCGAGGTCGAGGATTTGTTCGATGTTGGACTCGGCATCGCGCTTGTGGCGGCGCAGCTTGGTCGCCTGGATCAGCCCGCCGTCCTTACCCGAAACGCCGATGGCGGTGCCGCCCACGGCGTTTATGGCGCTGACGATCTGCTTGTTGATCGAGCCGGAGAGGACCATTTCGACGATGTCTACAGTCTCCGCGTCGGTGATGCGCAAGCCGTCGACGAACTTGCTCTTCACCTTCAGGCGTTCCAGCATCCGCCCGATCTGCGGCCCGCCCCCGTGTACCACCACGGGATTGATGCCGACCTGCTTCATCAACGTGATGTCGCGCGCGAAGATGTGCGAAAGCTCGGGCTCCACCATCGCATGGCCGCCGTACTTGACCACGAAGGTTCGCCCGGAATGGCGGCGCATGAACGGCAGCGCCTCGGTCAGGGTCTGCGCCGTGCGCAGCCAGTGCTTGGTTTCCGTGTAGTTTTTCGACTGGGTCATGGCAGGGACGAACTCTAACGGTTCATGGATTCGGGCGCCAGCGCCGCGAGCTCGGCGCGCAACTCCGCAATGCCCTTGCCCGCCTGCGAGGAGGTGGCGGCTACGACCGGATGCAGGGCAATGTGGGTCTTGCGCAGGGCCTCGATTTCCGTTAGGCGCCGTTCGACGTCCGCGCCCGTCGCCTTGTCGCTCTTGGTGAGCACGAGTTGATAGGAGACGGCCGCCCTGTCCAGCGCGGTCATGACCTCCCGGTCGGCGCTCTGCACCCCCCGGCGCGAATCGATCAGCACGCAGACGCGGCGCAGCGTCGGGCGTCCGCGCAGATAGTCGCGCGTCACCTCGGTCCAGCGCGCGATCTCGGTTTTCGGCGCCTTCGCGTAACCATAGCCGGGAAGATCGACGAGAATCAGCCTGCCGCCAAGATCGAAAAAGTTGATCTGCCGCGTACGGCCGGGCGTGTGCGAGGTCCGCGCCAAGTGGTTGCGCCCCGTGAGCGCGTTCAACAGGCTCGACTTGCCGACGTTCGAACGGCCAGCGAAGGCGATTTCCGGCAAGGCGAATTCCGGAAGTTGCTCCATCGTCGCCACGCCCGCGATAAACCCGCACGCCTGCGCGAACAGCCAGCGGCCGAACTCCGGATCGGGTTTGTCCTCTTCGGGCACCTGGTCAGGGCCTTCCGGCCGTTCGGAATCCTCGGTCATGGCGTTCATCGCACAGGCGCGCGTCAGCGCTTGCGCGCCTTCTTGCTTTTGCCGCGGCCTTTCCCGCCGCCCTTGACGGCGGGATTGCCGCCACGGCGCTGGCCGCTTTGGGGCTCTGCGGGGGGCGTCGCACCCGCCCCGGCTGGCTCGGCCTCGGGTTCCGCGTCGTGCAGAGGCTGCGAGTCGTCCTCGCCGTTCGCGGCTTGCTGTGCCTTTGCGGGTGCCTCCTCGCCTGATTCGGGCGCGGTGCCGCCGTTGCCGGGCTTGTCCTCGGTTGCGCCGGTTCCGCCGGTGCCGCCGCCCTCGCCGCTGTCCTTTTGCAGGGACTTGAACCAGTTCCCGCCGAGCGGCTGCTCCATCTTGCCGCCGATCTGCATTCCGTGGCGGCGCATGATGAAGTACTGCTGGCACACCGTGAGCAGGTTGTTCCAGGTCCAGTAGAGCACCAAGCCGGCCGGGAACTGCGCCAGCAGGAAGGTGAAGATGATCGGCAGCATCTTGAAGATGCGCGCCTGGATCGGGTCGGGCGGCTGCGGGTTCAGCGAGTGCTGCACGTACATCGTGAAGCCCATGATGATGGGCAGGATGCCGATGTTCAGCACGTTCAGCAGGCCCAGCTCCGGCACGCCCCAGGGGAACAGCCCGAAGCCGTTCATGATCGACGTCGGGTCCTGCGCCGAGAGATCCTGAATCCACAGGGCAAAGGGCGCGTGGCGCATTTCGATGGTAACGAAAAGCACCTTGTAGAGCGCGAAGAAAACCGGAATTTGAATCAGGATCGGCAAACAACCGGACGCCGGGTTCACCTTCTCGTTCTTGTAGAGCGCCATCATCTCCTGGTTCAGGCGCTGCTTGTCGTCGGCGAAGCGTTCGCGCAGCTTCAGCATTTCCGGCTGTAGCTTGCGCATCTTCGCCATGGACTTGAACGATTTGTTCGCCAGCGGGAAGAAGATGATCTTGATGATCACCACCAGAATTAGGATGGCGACGCCAAAGTTGCCGGTCAACTTGGCGAAGTAGTCCAGGACCTGGAACAGCGGCTTGGTCATGAAGTAGAACCAGCCGAAGTCCACCGCGCGGTCGAAGTTGGCGATCCCGTAGGTGTCGCGGTAGTGGTCGAGGACCGAAACCTCCTTCGCGCCGGCAAAGAGCCGGGTTGTGCTTTCCACCGTATCGCCGGGCTGCACCCGCTGCGCGTCGTAGAGGACGTCCGTCTGATAGCGGTCCACGCCGCGATCCATCGCGTGGACGAACCGGCTCTGCACCTGACGATCCTGCTCTGGCACGAGGGTGACCAGCCAGTACTTGTCGGTCATGCCGATCCAGCCACCGGTGCCGGAATGCGTGATCGGCCCGTCGTCGCGCAGATCGCTGTAGCTCTTTTCCTCCAAGGTGTCGTTGAAGACGCCCAGGGGCCCCTCGTGAAGAATCCAGAAGCCGAAGGTCGTCGGGGTCTCGCGCCGCGAGATCAGGCCATAGGGCGCCAGCGACAGCGCCTCCGCCGTTTCGTTATGCACCCGCTGCGTCACGGTGAACATGTAGTCCTCGTCCACGGCGTAGACGCGCTCGAAGGTCAAGCCCTCGTCGTTCGTCCAACTCAGCGTCACGTCCTGGCCGGGTCGCAGCGTCTCGCGGTCGGCTTCCCAGACGGTGTCGCTGGCGGGCAGGCTCATGTCGCCGCCGGTTCCCACCCAACCAAAATCGGCATAGTAGGATTGCGCCGATTCGCGCGGTGACAGCAGGGTGATGTTCGGACTGCCAGATTCCATTTCTTCGTGGTAGTCGCGCAGAACGATGTCGTCCACGCGCCCGCCCTGAAGCGAAATGGAGCCCTTGAGCTTCGGCGTGTCCACCTCGACGCGCGGTGCTTCTTCGAGGATCGCCTCGCGGTCCGGCGCGCCGACCAAGCCGGGCGCCGCATCCGGGACACCGTCACTCGGCGCTTCGGGTCGATCCAACGCTTCCGGCCGCGGCGTGGTATCTACCTCCTCGGCCGCCTCCTGTTCGGCCATGCGCTCCTGCTCCGCCTCGCGCAGCGGCGCGTGGTAGAGCATCTCGAAGCCGAGCAGGACGACGACCGAAAATACGATCGCCAGGATCAGGTTGCGCTGTTCCATAGCCTCACGCCAGTTCGTTGCGGCCGGACGCGCGGGACGCGCCGGGCCGGCTCAAGGAGGTGTCGCCGCAGCCGCAGTGCCGGGAATCGGCAGGGCGGTCGGGCACCGGATCGTAGCCCCAGCTTCCCAGGGGATGACATCGCGAAAGCCGCCGCAGAGTCAGCCAGCCACCGCGCAGCGCGCCGTGAGTTTGGATCGCGGTCAGCGCGTAGTCCGAGCAGGTCGGCTGAAAGCGGCACCCGCCGGGCGTCATCGCCGAGACGCCCTTGTACAGATAGATCGGCACAAGCAACACCCAGCGCCCCGCACGGGCGGCTGCATGTGCTGCTTGGCTGCGCTCTGTCATAAATGCGTCTTCCTTCACGCGTGGGAAGGCCGGTTTTGGGCCGGCTGTCCTGTCTTTCGGCGGGAGGCTGGCTTCCGGCGCGAGGCGGGGCCGCCGCGCCGGTCGTCCGATCCCTCGGACCCGCGTTTGGGTTCGTTGAGTTTGCCGACAGCCTGTCGCAGATCGGCCAGCAAGTCGGCGTAAGGCCGCAAGAGCGTACCCTGGCGGCCGATGATCACATAGTCGAAGCCTGCCCGGCCTGCCTGCGGCAAAACTTCCTTGGCCGCGGCGCGAAGCCGCCGCCGCACCCGGTTGCGCTTCACCGCATTACCGACCTTGCGCGAAACCGTTATGCCCAGACGGATCGGCGGTTCTTGGCCGTCCGACTCCGACTGGAGTTCTTCGCAGTGTTCTCCACCCACCGATTGGCCGTCGGCCGTCGGGCAGCGGGGCAGGGCTTGCAAGACGAGGCCGGGCGTCACCCACTTACGGCCGCTTCCAGCCGCGCGCAGGTATTCGCGCCGCTTGGTTAGGCGGTCGAGGGTAGCCACGGCACGCGCTTGGCCGCTCAGGGTCTTAAGCGCTCAGGCGCTTCCGGCCAATGCGGCGGCGGTTGTTGATAACCCGGCGCCCGCCGACGGTCGCCATCCGGGCACGAAATCCATGACGACGCTTGCGGACAAGCACGCTGGGCTGAAAGGTACGCTTGGTCACGGCATATACTCCGATTTCTCGCCGACTGCTATCTATTGCGTGTGGGGTATAAGCAGCCCTCGGCCTCGTGTCAACGAAACCGGCGACTCCACCGTGGCACTCTAGCCTGCTTTTCTCGTCCCCGGCCCCGACAAACGGTTAAGCGGCCGCCGTTACGCGGAAAATGCGTGCGCCGGACGCGAGGGTCACAGTCCACTGACGCAGCCTTGATTTGGTTTGTCAATGCCTGCTGCTACATCGTGCGTCGACGGTAACGGGTACAACGTGGCTCGAATGGGGCGGCTCGGATCGGAATGCGATCGAAAACGGGCGCGACGAAGGGGGAGCTTCGGACCATGAGCGAAACCAAGACCGGCCTCGAGATGCCGGTGACGTCGGTCCGGCCCCACACTGGCGCGGCGGAGAAAGGCGTCCGGCTGCGCCGGTTTTCGCCGAAGTTTCGCGATCGCGACGGTATTTGCCCTGTTCTTCCTGCTGCGCCTGGCGGTGCCGACGCTGGTGCCGGTCATTTTTAAGAGGGTGCGCGCGCGGCGCATCCCACAAGACTGAGGGGCGGGCTTTCCGAGCCTTCGTGCTGTATTTTCGGAACATTGAATCAAAAGGACTGAGCGACACGACATGACAGAGACACTCACGCCCGACCTTTGCATCATCGGGGCCGGTTCCGCCGGTCTTTCGATTGCGGCGGGGGCTCAGCAGATGGGCGCAGACTGCGTATTGATCGAGCGCCATCGCATGGGCGGAGATTGCCTGAACTACGGCTGCGTGCCGTCCAAGGCGCTGCTGGCCGCGTCGAAGGCTGCGCGCTGCGGCGCTTCCGCGAAGAAGTACGGCGTCGACTATCAAGCGCCGCAGGTCGATTTCCGGCGGGTGCACGATCATGTGCAGGGCGTCATCGCGGGTATCGCGCCGATGGACTCGGTGGAGCGTTTCGAGGAGCTCGGCGTGAGGGTCCTGCAAGGGGAAGGGCGTTTCTCCGACCCGCGTACGGTGCAGGTGAACGGCACGGCGGTGAACGCGCGGCGCTTCGTCCTCGCGACCGGTTCCAGCGCGTTCGTGCCGCCGATCCCCGGACTGGACCGGACGCCCTACCTGACGAACGAGACGGTGTTCGACCTGACGGAACTGCCGGAACACCTGATCGTCGTCGGCGGCGGTCCTATCGGTACCGAACTCGGGCAAGCCTTTGCGCGGCTGGGCGCGCGGGTGACGATCGTGGAAATGGGCAGCCTTCTGCCGCAGGACGACCCGGAGATGGTGGACGTCCTGCGCCAGCAGCTTCGCAACGACGGCATCGACTTGCGCGAAGGTGCTCAGGTCACGCAGGCCGCACCGGAGGGCAACGGCGTGCGCGTCACGCTGCGCCGTCACGACGAGGAGGAAGGCCTGCGCGGCAGCCACCTGCTGATCGCTGCCGGTCGCCGCCCGGTCCTGGATGGGCTGGGTCTGGAAGAGGCGGGAATCGAGCGCAAGAACGGCGTTCTGGTGCTGGACCGGCGCCTGCGCACCAGCAACCGCCGCGTCTTCGCAGCCGGGGACACGGCGGGCGGGCCGATGTTTACCCACGTCGCCGGGTATCACTCGGGCGTCGTCATCAAGAACGCACTGTTCCGGCTTCCCGCGAAGGTGGACCACAGCGCCGTCCCCTGGGTCACCTACACGAGTCCCGAGGTCTCTCACGTCGGCATGACCGAGAGCGCGGCGCGCGAACTTCACGGCGAGGTCGAGGTGCTGCGCTGGCCCTTTGCGGAGAACGACAGGGCGCGGAGCGAACGCCAGACCGATGGCCTGGTCAAGGCGGTGGTCGGCAAGCGCGGCCATGTGCTGGGCTGCTCCATCGTGGGGGAGCACGCCGGGGAGTTGCTGTATCCCTGGATCATGGCAGTGCAGAACAAGATGAAGATCGGCACCATCGCGCAGATGATCGCACCCTACCCGACGCTGGGCGAAGCCTCGAAGCGCGCGGCCGGAACCTATTATACGCCAAAGCTGTTTTCGAACCGGACCAGGCGGATCGTTCGCTTTCTGGCACGATTTGGATAGCGGCGGGAGGGACAAGGGGCGCGGCGCGGCGGTTTCCGCGACCTTCTGTCGAGTTCTCCAATCCGGGGTAAGCAGGAAGTTTTCACGCAAAAGTGACTTCTGCTTGGGCTCGGCCGCTCTGGTCAGGCGAGGCAAATTGTCGCAGGATGGTTAATACAAGGACCGTTCCGGCACGAGATACTCCCCTTCATGGTGTCGCTCGGGTCCAGGGTCTTTGGCCTCTGGCGGGGATTTAGCCCGATGCTATCGGATCTTAGGGTGCGGTGCCACTCTTGCGCACCGCGTAGGTGCCAGCGCCGAAACAAGAACGTATTCTGATTCAACAGGGAGCTATCGAGATGTGGAAAGAAGCTGCAATCGCCTTCAGTGTCGCCGGTCTGGCCAGTGGTATGGCCGCGCTGCCAACGGCGGAAGCAAAGACGGTCGACACCTCGGTTCAGGTGGCGTGTTCTCCGTGCGATCCCTGTGCGCCGTGCGACCCGTGTGCGCCGTGCGACCCTTGCGCGCCGTGTGATCCCTGCAGCCCTTGCGCGCCTGAGTAACACTTTGCGCTAGGCTGACGCCGCCGGCGCCCTTGCGGGTGTCGGCGGCCAGCTTGGCTTTTCCGAGCCAGCTTGAATTTTTGCGGGGAAGCCGGGAGAGATTTGAGGCGCGTACGGCACGCGGTTGGGCCATCGCACAGCTTCGCTCCGGAATCTTCAATATTTCGCCTATGAAGTTTGTTCTATACGGAGGACACCCCTGAAAAGCGGTGTTATACTCCGACGGTATGATCACACGCTCGCTTCGCCCACCGCCCATGGCAAAGGGCCTTTCCGCCCGTCTGCTCGTCTTGACGATTTTTTTCGTCATGCTGGCGGAGGTGCTGATATACGTGCCGTCGATTGCCCGCTACCGCGCGACCTTTCTGGAAGAGCGGTTGGTTAACGCGCATTTGGCGGTTCTGGCGCTCGAAGCCGCTCCGGAAGTCGAGTTGACCGAAGAGTTCGAAGAGGAATTGCTTCGAAACGTCGGCGTCTTTTCCATTGCGTTGAGCAAGCCGGACAAAGGCGAATTGCTCCTTGCGCGAACTGTGCCGCGCAGTGTCGACGTGACTTACGACCTACGCGATGTCGGGCCCTTCGAATTGGTCTACGATGCTTTCGATACGCTTCTCGGGTCGGATTACCGCTTGATGCGGGTGATCGGAAATTCCAAGCGCGATCCGGAGGCGACGGTTGAAGTGATCCTCGATCAACGTCCCCTCTACGCTTCGATGCTTGGCTATTCCGAGCGAATCCTGGTGCTCTCGCTCATCATCTCGTTGATAACGGCGGCGCTGGTGTATCTCAGCCTGCACATTTTGCTGGTACGGCCGATGCGCCGGATGACCGATAGCATGACGCGATTCCGGGAGAACCCTGAAGAAGTTCAAAACCGTATCGTCCCCTCCACGCGCAGCGACGAGGTGGGGGTGGCGGAGCATGAGCTTGCGGCGATGCAGGCGCGGATCGCGGGCGCTCTGCATCAAAAAACCCGGCTTGCCGCGCTGGGTATCGCGGTCACGAAAATAAACCATGATCTGAGAAACATTCTGGCGACCGCGCGGCTGGTATCCGACAGCCTGAGCGACAGCGAGGATCCAGACGTTCGCCGAATCGCGCCCACGCTGGTGAAGTCGATCGACCGCGCGGTCAATCTCTGCGCCCAGACCTTGAACTTCAGCCGTGAAGGCCCGCCGGACCTGAGTCTCGAGACGTTCGATCTTTCCGAGCTCGTGGAAGAGGTCGGGCAGTCGTTACCCGCCGCCGCCACGGGAGAGCAGGCTTGGCGCAACCGGGTGCCGCAGGGGATGACCCTCGATGCCGACCGCGCTCAACTCTTCCGCGTGTTCGCCAATCTCGGGCATAACGCGATCGAGGCGGGGGCCTCCTGCGTCGATGTCACCAGTGAATACGAAGCTGAAGCGGTGCGAATCACCGTTGCCGACGACGGCCCCGGCCTGCCGCCGCGCGCCCGCGACACTCTATTCCAGCCCTTCGCCGGTACGGTAAAGCAGGACGGAAGCGGCCTTGGCCTTGCCATCTCGCGCGATCTTGCGCGCGCGCATGGCGGCGACATCGCATTGGTGGAGAGTACGGGGGCGGGAACGACGTTCCGCATCGTCCTGCCTCGCCAGTCACGGCAGGTGAGTTCCGCGCGACCCAAAAGCGCGCCACGCCGCGTGGCTGCCCTATGAACGGGGATAAGTTGCACGAGCGGATTGATTCACGTCAATGCGGCTTTCGCTTTGCGCTGGGTAACTTTACGGTCATCGGCGGAGGCCAAATGATAAACGGTACAGGCATCGGACGGATCAGGGAAAAGGGGGAAGCGCGATGGGCGTGACGGGAAGGATTATCGCGGGCAGCCTTGCAGGGCTCCTCGCGCTGCTCGGTTTGTTTTTCTCCGCCAATGCCATCGACGGCGGGATTTATTACAGCGGGCTGCTGATCTTCGTGACGATGGTCAGCTACATCGGCTATCTGGTGAAGCGGCAGATCGCCGAAGGCGAGGCAGCTCATCGGGCGAGCGCCGCGGGAGAGGTTGAAGCGGAAGGATCGCGCCGGAGCTAAAGCGTGTGACGGCCGTTGCGCGGTCGCGCGTTTTCCCGGACAGCACCACAAAAAAACCGCCGGTAAAGGTTTTACCGGCGGCTCCTTTGCGTTTTCACGCGGCATCGGACATGCCGCGTAGCGAGTGGTTGCACGTTATTTCTTGCTGCTGCTCCGGTCCGTCGAACTGCCCATTGCCTGGGACTGCTTCATGACGGACTGGATGGCCTCGCGCAGCTCGTCGAAGCTCTCGGCCATGCGCTTGTTAATCATCTCCAGCGCCTCGGTGTTCGACTTGGCGCTCATCTCGGCCAGTTCGCGCGCATTCTTCAGCCCGGCTTCGAACGCCTTCTTGGCGATCTCGGACTGCTTGGCGACCTGCTGATCCGGCGAGCCGGACGCGTCCGTCTGCTGCATGGCCTGCATGGCCTCTTCCATCGCCTGACGCATCACTTCGCCCTGGCGCTGGGCCACAGCCTGCGCGCCCTCGAACACGACGCGGTTCGCCTGGGTCACGGCTTCAATGTTCTTACGATAGGTCTCGACGAGCTGATCGCTGTCAACGCCCGGGACCTGGAACTGCTCGGCGTATTTCTTGAAGTCGAACGCTTCGGCGAAGTTCTGATCCAGGAAGGGGTTACCAGTCTTCTTGTCGCTCATGTGCTTTACCTCCTAACAAGGGTAGCGGCACGCCGTTGTAGGATTACAATGCTGCGCCGCACAATACGAAGGCCATTTGGGGGCGATACGCCCTATGAGTCAAGCGGTTTTTTGTGCACTGCACAATAAACCGGGCGACACCGCGTTTATAGTGGGGGAGGCGCGTTTACAGGGTCTGCCTCCGGTCCCTCTTCCGGCCCTCGTCCTGCTCTGTCGCCCCGGCCGGCGCGGGAAAAGCGCGGCGCGGAGAGTCCTTCCATGACCGAAACCGGACGCTCGATCCGGCGTAGGTAGCCGTCCAGCGCGGCCATGGTCTTTGCCATATCCGGGCTTCCGTCCTCAAGCCACACCCGCAGCGTGGCAAGGTAAATGCCGGTCAGCCCGTCGCGCCGCAGCCGTCCGCGCAGCCCGGAACTGCTGAGGTCCGCCGCCTCCAGCATGCAGGCCATCGAACGGCGCAGGTCGCAGAGGCCGCCCACCGCCAGAACGGGATCGCGGCGATAGGTCTTCAACACGGACTTCAGGCCGTCGCGGTAGGGCTGCAAATGATCGAAGCGCAGCATCAGCGCGTCGAACAGCCGGTCGCGCGCAAGCTCGCCAAGCTCCCCTTCCGCCTCCGCGTCGCGCTCCGCCAGAACGGCCTCGTCGACGCGGCGGGTGAAGGCGGCCAGAATCTCCTGCTTGGTGTGAGCGTGCTTATAAAGATCGACCAGCGAGACGTCCGCTTCCTTGGCGATGTCGAGCAGCGAGACCTGCTCCCAGTCGCGCAGGGCGGCAAGACGCAACGCGGCGTCGGTCACCCGCTCGATGTCAAAGGGCTGACGCGGCTCACTGGCAGCGCTCGTGCTTTCGGCCATGATCAACTATCCCTATTCGGTCGCGCACGAGAGGGCTTCGCTCGCGTCCTCTCCTATCTTATGGAGATGGGGCCTTTTGCGAATTACGCTACCCCCGTCGATCACTCCGTCGTCATCCTGCCTTCACTTGGGCGACGAATCCGCCGGTGAGCTCCACCAGGCGCGCACTCTCGATTCGCACCACCGCATCCGGCGCACCGGCAGCTGCCCAGACTGCTTCGAATGCCAAAAGGTCCCGGTCGATCACGATGAGCGGCGTTTCCTTGTGGCCGAAGGGTGCGACGCCGCCGATGGCAAAGCCGGTGCGCGCCCGGACGAAGCGGCCGTCGGCGCGCGCCAGCGGTTCGCCGACCAGGGCCGCCACCCGCTCCGGATCGACGCGGTTGACGCCGCTCGCGATCACCAGAGCCGGACGGTCGCTCTCCGTGGCATGGAAGACCAGGGACTTCGCGATTTCGGCGACCGAACAGCCCACCGCGGCGGCGGCGTCCTCGGCGCTGCGGGTGCTTTCCGGGAATCGCAGGATGTCCACCGGTAATCCCGCCGCCTGCATCGCAGCGTGGACGCGGGCGACGCTGCCCTTCAATGGGGCGATCTGCAAAGGTTCGCTCAAGGCTCTACCCGGCCAGTTCGCGGCTGCGTTTCACCGCCGCATCGACCGCCTTCTCCACCAAGGGTTGCAATCCGTCCTCAGCCATCAACACGTCCAACGCCGCCGCCGTGGTGCCGCCGGGGCTCGTGACGTTCTTGCGGAGCTGCTCGGGCGGCTCCTCGGACTGCCACGCCAGTTCGCCCGCCCCGCAAACTGTTTGCCGCGCAATGCGGCGGGCGAGGTCCTCGGGCAGCCCTGCCGCGATCCCGGCGTTGGCCATGCACTCGATCATGTAAAACACGTAGGCGGGGCCGCTGCCCCCGACCGCGGTGGCGGCGTCGATCAACGCCTCGTCCTCGACCCAACCGGTCTCGCCCACGCCGCGCATCAACTCGTCGCAGACCTTGCGGGCGGCTGCATCCACATTCGAGTTGGCGCAGAGCACCGTCATGCCGCGCCCGACCGCCGCCGGCGTGTTCGGAATCGTGCGAACGACGGCGGCGGACGCGCCGAGATGCTGCGCGAAAAAGCCCAGCGTGCGCCCCGCCGCCACCGAAAGAAAGACGCTTCCCGCCGCCGCGAAGCGCGCGTAGGGCGGCACCACCGCATCCATCACCTGCGGCTTCACGGCAAGCACGATCACCGAGGGAGCGGGGCTGCCGGAAAGCTCCGAGGCATCCGCGACCGCGCGGACACCCTTGGCGGCCAGCGCCGTCCGCCCGGCCTCCGCAGGCTCCACCACGATTACGTCCCCGGCGGAGATGCCGCGCGCCAGCCAGCCGTCCAGCAGTGCGCCGCCCATCTTGCCGCCGCCGACCAGAAGCAACGGTCCCTCAAGCTGCATGACGTTTCCGCTCCTCGTTTTCGTGTCTCACGCTTCTCCTTCGGTGTCCATCAGGGTGACCGCCATGGCGTCCGCGCTTTCCGCGCCGCCCCAGACCACAAGCTGGAGCGCCGGGTAAAAACGTTCGCATTCGTTGACGGCGCTGTCCACCAGGTCTTCAAGCTGTTCCACGCTGGCCCCGCGCGTTCCGCGCAGCGGCACGGTATGCCGGAACAGGATGCCGCCATCCTCGCGCGTGATGTCGAAGTGGCCCATCCACAGCGTTTCATTGAAGAGCGCCAGCAGTTCATGGACGCGCGGCTTCTTTGCCTCCGGCACGCGGGAATCGAAGTGGCAGGCGAAATAGATGGCCCGCAGATCCTCGTTCCACATCGACCACAAATTATAATCCGCCCACCGCCCGCGCACCTGGATTGCAAGCTCGCTGTCGCTGGTCCGGTCGAACTGCCAGTCGTTGGCCGTCACAAGCTCTTCCAGCAGGTCAAGCGGATTGCCGGGAGTTTGTTCATGGGGGTTCACGAGACAGGCCATGGATCAACGCTCCTTTCCACCGGGGCATGCGCGCTGCCACGCACCTTAAAGGAAGGCGTGTGGCAGCCGTCGACATATCGAGGCTCCAGATAAGTCGCACACTATATATGGAGCGTGACAGGATCGATTCCGCAGCGCAACGGGTTCGGGAAAATTACCTGTGGATAATACCGCGGCCTTCGGCAGCACCAGCTCAGGGTCCGTCCGGCGAGGCGAACTGCTCGTTGCGCCCTCCTTCGCCGCCTTGACCACCGAGTGCGCCGAAGAGGGTGCGCAGGAAGCCGGGCGCGAGGGCGGAGAGAGGATTGACCGAGACGTCGGGGTCGTCCATCGCCCCCGACAGGCTGTAGTTTATCGCGATGATTCCTTCTCCCGTGCCTCCGGTCAAAAGCGCCCCCAGAAGCGGAATGGACTCCACCGCGCGGTTGATCGAGGCGGCAGGCACAACGACGCCCTCGAGGTCCATCTGTTGGCCCGGTACGTCGATCCGCCCTTCCGCCGTCAGCCCGAGGGAAGGTCCGTAGGCGTGCAACTGGTCCGTGGTCACCACGCCGTCGCGATGGAGCACGATGTCACCGGTCACCGACTGGAAGTGAATCCCTTCGCCGCCCAGCCGCTCGCCGATTCCGGTCAGCGACGCCACGGTCAATAGCCGCGCCAGGATCGGCGCTTGCACCGCCCGCACGTCCAGCAATGCGAATCGCGCGTCGATTGGGCTCTCCGGGCCTGCCCCGCGCGATATTCCCTCGACTCGCAACTGGCCGCCGTCCAGCGCGTCATAGGCGTTGAAGGCCCGCAAGACCGCTGCCGTATCCTCCGCCTCGACGCGCAAGGTCTGCCGCCCATCCGCGTCCGGGGCGTAATCGAAGTGGAACGAGGTCGCCGGGGGATCCGGCCGCTCTGCCTCCGCGCTCCCGTCCGCCTCAGCTTCATCGAGGGGAACCCTCGAGTGGACGCCGGGCACGGTCCCCGCCAGATGCAGCCGCCGCCAGTGACCGAGCGTGTTGCGGCGGAGATCCAGGGCGACGTTTTCCAGGTGGCGGCCTTCGCCCAGGACCAGCCGATCCAACTCCGGTGCCGAAAGGCTGAAGGGCGGCAGCGTTTCCGGGTCGAGACCGCCATAGCCCTCCAACTCGTCGTCGTCGTCCGACGCGGCTCCGGCGAGCAGGGGCGAGAGGTCGAGCGTACCCCTCCCCAGTGCGATCTGCCACCCCAACTCGCCGCGCTCCGCGTGCAGCGAGTCGAGTCGGCTGCCGCGGAACCGCAGGGAATCGAGGCTGAGCGAGCCGATGTCTCCTTCGTCGCCGGAGAAATCCGCCCGCCCGCCAAGCTCGAGCGGCCCCGCCCGCGCCGCGCCTGCGTCGAGGTCGAAGCGCTTAAGGATTCGCGGGACTCCATCCTGCAGGCGCAGGTCGAAGCGCGCCTCCGCCGCCTCGCCGGGCTCCTTTGCCCAATCGCTCCCCGGCACCGCCAGCGCCGTGTCCTGCAAATTGGCGGAGGCGAGGATGCGGTGCCAGCCGTTGTCGAAGGAGCGCGCCGCGATGTTGGCGGATAGCGGCCCCTCGAGATAAGGCGAAACGTCGAACCCGAGCCGGGCGAACTGTTCGGCCTCGATGGCGGGAATCTGCGCGTGCACCTCGCCGCGGAATTCAGGCTCGGATGCAAAACTCTCCCGCCACTGCAGATCCAGCGGAACGCCGCCAAGCTCCACCGGCCCCGCAAGCGTCATGCCGTTCATGTCCACCTGCAGGTCGAACCGTCCGGCGCGGGCGTCCTGCTCCAGCAGAAAGCCCTCGGCGGTAACGTCCGAAAGCTGCGCGTCCACGCCCAACTCGACCTGCTCGAACCTCAGATCCCCACGCAGCGGGAAGCTAAAGTCCACGAGAGCCTCCGCATGTCCCGCCGTCGTGGATGGGTCGATGCCAAGCGGCGTGATCAGTTGCAAGCGCGGCTTATCGAGCAACTCCAGTGTCGTTCGCAGCGGCCCGGCGGCGGCGAAACGGATGTCGATCTTCGGCGCGTAAGTGGACTCGAATTCGGTGATTTCGATTTCAGCCCCGTCAACTACGAGGTCGTTCAGGCGGCCGCGGGTGGGAAAGATGCGAAGACTCTCGAGATCGAAGGCGGCCGTACCCTCGACCTCGCGGACCGGCGGTAGTGGCCGAAGGTAGTGCACGTCCAGGCCTTCATAGCGGAACTCGCCCTGCAGCTTCTCGATCGTCAGCTTGGCGAAATCGCCGTCGGGAATCGAGGTTGTCAGGCTGGCGGTCGCGGTTTCGGCGATGCCGGTGCGGATGTTCTCCTTTACCCAACTGCGGGCCGATACGAGGACTTGCTCGGGCCAGTAGCGGGGCAATGCCTCCGCCGTGATATTCTCCGCCCGCGCCAGGGCTTCCACCCGCATGTCGTCGTGCAGCCCCGTCAGCCGCGCCTGTGCCTGAAGCGAGGGCGCGGGGGCGCCTTCGTCGCTGGCCTGCAGGTCTACGCGCATGTCGTTCAGGTTCACCACGCCGCGCGTGGTGTCCGCCCGAATACCGGCTTTCAGGCTCTCGACCGGCAGTGCTTCGGACAACAGGCCGGGAAGAGAAATTTCCCCGCTGCCGCCCTGCAGGTTCGCGGTGAACTCACCGAGGCTGAAGCCAAGGTCGAAGTTAGTCTCCACCGTCCCTGAAATCGGCAGGCGAAGGCCCGAGAGCGGCTCGAATGCGGGACTTACTTCCGCGAGCGCGGCGGGTTCGAGCCCGTGCAGGTTGGCGATCACGTGAGTTCGCTCGCTGGCGGCGTCGAAGTCGAGCGCCGCGTCGAGATTGACTTCGCTCAGCCCGAGCATCACCGGACCCTGGATCTCCCCCGTGAGGCCGCCGGGCTTGCGGCCCAGTGTGATGTCGGTTGCGGGCGCTTGCCACGTCACGTCGAGCAGGAAATCATGCACCTCCGTGCGCACCTCACTCAGCCTGATCCATTCCAGGTATGACAGGGGCTTCGCCGGGTCGGGCTCCGCCATCAGGTCGTCGATCAGGACCGGGAGAAGCAAAGAGATATCGATGTACGGCTGATCTTCCATCCCGGCGAAAGCCAGCCCCTGCTCGTCGCGAACCAGCGTCAGCCGAGCGCCGCGCACGGCCACCCCGGTGGGGGCGAGCGTGCCGGACATCAGCGCCGAAAGGCTGAGATCGAGATCGACGGAGGGCAAACTGGCCACGTGCTCGCCCTCGCTGGTGACTTCGACCTCGTGGGCGCGCAGGGCGATCCTCTCCGGCCAGCCGTCCCAGGTGAGTTGGGCGCGGTCGATACGGACCTCCATCCCGGCCTGCAAGTCGCTCAGCGCCTGTTCGATGCGCGGATTCAGGTAATCCAAGTCCACAGGCCCTTGACCAAGCCGCCACACCAGCACAGCCGCAACGACCGTCGTCGTTACCAGGACGGCGCCCAAAATCTCCAATGCTATCCGCGTCGTGCGCCTGACCACTCGGTCCTCTATGGGATGTTTCAACGCGCGGCTTGACCGGCGCGGCGCGCTTTGCGCACTCTTAAAGGGTCCTAACGCTCTCGAGGTTGACCCGCAATCGTGACGATCCCGACCGATCCAAGACAGATCCCGAAAGCCGGAAACGCCGAACGCGCCGCGCGCGGCTTCGAGCACTTGCGCGAGCGGCTTTCCAGATTAGAAGATGATGCACTTTCGGCCTTCTGCCAAGGCGTGGTCGCATCGCCCGAGGGAAGAACGCTTCTGGAGTGCATTTTCGGCAATTCTCCCTTCCTTACGGATTGTATACTTTCGGACCTGTCCGGGTTCCACGAATTGGTCACTCGGGGTCCGGAGGCGGTCGTGCCGGACACGCTCGCGCGGCTGGACGAAACGGTGGCGCGGAGCGAAGACCCGGCGGAGTGCATGGCCGCGCTGCGAAAGGCGCGGCGGCGTGTCGCGCTGGCGGTCGCGCTGGCCGACATTACCGGCTCGTGGTCGCTGGAACAGGTGACGGACGCGCTCTCCGACTTCGCCGACGCCGCTGTGGAGGCGGCGTTGTCGCACCTGTTGCGCCGCGCTGCCGCGAAGGGCGACTTCGCGCCGGTCGATTCGGATCGGCCGACGCAGGGCTGCGGCTTTACCGTGCTGGCCCTGGGCAAGCTGGGCGGGCGCGAGTTGAACTACTCCTCCGACATCGACCTGATCGTCATCTTCGATCCCGAGCGTCTGCCGTACGCGGGCAAGAAGGACGTACACAACTTCGCCGTACGCACGACACGGGAGCTTGTACGTCTGCTCGAAGAGCGTACGCGTGACGGCTATGTTCACCGCGTCGATCTGCGCCTGCGCCCGGACCCTTCGGCCACCCCGCTCGCGATCTCCTTCCAGGCGGCGGAAACCTATTACGAAAGCCTGGGCCAGAACTGGGAGCGCGCGGCGATGATCAAGGCGCGCGCCTGCGCCGGAGACATCGCGCTGGGGCGTGAGTTCATCTCGCTTCTGCGGCCTTTCGTCTGGCGGAAGCACCTGGATTTCTGGGCCATCCAAGACGTTCATTCCATCAAGCGCCAGATCAACGCGCAACGCGGCGGCAGTACGGTTGCCGTGGACGGCCACAACATCAAGACCGGGCGCGGCGGCATCCGCGAGATCGAATTCTACGTCCAGACGCAGCAACTGATCTGGGGCGGCCGCGACACGGATTTGCGCAGCCCGCGCACCGTCGAAGCGCTCGCCGCGCTGGCCGAGGCGGGGCATGTCAGCCAGGAGGATGCGGACACCATGAGCGCGGCTTACCGCGAGCTGCGCCGCCTGGAGCACCGCCTGCAAATGGTGGAGGACCAGCAGACCCAGCGGCTGCCCGAGACCCCGGAGGGTGTGGCGGAGATCGCCGCGTTCATGGGCTACGAGGACACCGAAACGTTCCGCGAGGAGTTGTTGCGGCGGCTGCACATGGTGGAAGACCGCTATGCGATGCTCTTCGAGGAAGCGCCGTCGCTCTCCGGCCCCGGCAATCTGGTCTTCACCGGCGGCGAGAGCGATCCCGAGACGCTGGAGACGCTTGCGAGCCTCGGCTTTGCCGATGGTGAGCGCGTTATCAACACGGTCGCCAATTGGCATCGCGGCCGCTTCCGCGCCACGCGCAGCCGCCGGGCGCGGGAGCTTCTGACCGAGTTGATCCCGACCCTGCTGCAAAAGCTGGGCGAGAACCCGAACCCGGACGCGGCGCTGGGGAAGTTCGACGAGTTTCTGGCCCGGCTCCCGGCGGGCGTGCAGCTGTTTTCCATGTTGCAGGCGAATCCCAGGCTGATGGACCTGCTCGCCACCATCATGGGGGCCGCGCCCGCGCTGGCCGACCACCTGAGCCGGCGTCCAGGGCTGCTCGACGCCGTGCTGACGCCGGGCTTCTTCGATCCGGTGCCGCGCCGTTCGGCGCTTCTGGAGGAGATGGAGGCGGCACTGACCGAGGCGCGCGACTTCCAGGACGAGTTGGATATCGCCCGGCGCTGGGCCAACGACCGCCGTTTCCAGGTTGGGCTGCATCTGCTCCAGGGGACCTGCGGTGTGGACGAGGCGGGGCGTGCGCTCACCGAGATCGCCGAGGCCGCCATCCAGGGACTTTGGCCGCGCGTGGTGTCCGATTTCGCGGCGACGCACGGGTATTTGCCGGGGCCGGGGCTGGCGATCCTGGCGCTGGGCAAGCTTGGCGGCGGTGAGATGACGATCTCCAGCGACATCGATCTCGTTTTCCTCTACGAGACGACGGAAGAGGCCGAAGACTCCGACGGCGCGAAGCCGTTGGAGCCGGGGCGCTACTTCGCGCGTCTGTCGCAGCGGGCCATCAACGCGATCACCGCGCCGACCGGCGAGGGCAAGCTCTACGATGTGGACATGCGTTTGCGGCCTTCGGGCAACGCCGGCCCCATCGCGACGACCCTTCCGGGCTTTCAGCGCTATCACGGCAGCGCCGCCTGGACTTGGGAGCACATGGCCTTGACCCGTGCGCGGCCGATCGTCGCCGAGCCGGAGTTCGCCGACCGAATCGCCGCGACGGTCCGCGATATCCTCACCGCGCCGCGCGATCCGGGCAAGCTGATGCGCGATGTGGCGGAGATGCGCGCACGGATCGAAAAGGAGTTCCCGGCGAAGAGCGAGTGGGACGTTAAGTATCTGCGCGGCGGTCTTGTCGATTTGGAGTTCCTGGCGCAGGCGCTGCAACTCCGCCACGCGCAGCAGCACCCGCAGGTGCTGGCGGCCCGGACCCAGGCCGCCTTTGCGCGGCTGGCGGAGGCGGGGATTTTGCCGCAGGCGAAGGCCGAAGCCTTGATCGACGCAACCCGTCTGATGCGTTCGGTGCAGGCTCTACTGCGGCTGATGTCTGGCTCCAGCTTCAGCGAGGCGCAGGCTCCGGCGGGTGTGAAAGCGAAGCTGGCCGAAGCCTGCGGCGCGACGGACTTCGAGGCTTTGCGGTGCGAGCTTGTGGACCGCGCAGCCCAGGTGCGCCATGTCTTCGCCGAGCTTATCGAAGCCCCGGCGGCGGAGGCCGCACCTTCGGGCGAAACACAAAAGGAAGACCGCGCATGACACTCGACATCGGCGATACCGCACCCGACTTCACGCTGCCCCGCGACGGCGGCGGCACGCTTTCGCTGGCCGACTTGAAGGGCAAGCCCGCCGTCATCTACTTCTATCCGAAGGACGATACGCCCGGCTGCACCAAGGAAGCCTGCGGCTTCCGCGACGCCTGGGAAGACGTCACCGATGCGGGCATCCAGGTGGTCGGCGTCTCCAAGGACCCGGTCAAACGCCACGACACCTTCAAGGCCAAGTATGAGCTTCCCTTCCCCCTGCTCGCCGACGAGGACGGCACGCTCTGCGAAGCCTTCGGCGTTTGGAAGGAAAAGAATATGTACGGCAAGAAATCCATGGGCATCGAACGCTCCACCTTCCTGCTCGACGCCGACGGCGTGGTCCGCAAAGTCTGGCGCAGGGTCAAGGTCGACGGGCATGTGGAGAAGGTGCTGGCGGAAGCGAAGGGGCTTTAAGCCGCGAAGGTATGGATTGCTCCCCCTGGCGTTGGAGCATATTTAGGAACTGCACCAACCAAGCCTGTCGGGAGCCTTCATGAGCGAAACCCTCGCCATCGCCATTGCGCAGCTTAACCCGCATGTCGGGAAGATCGACGCGAACCTCGCCAAGCTGCGCGCTGCTCGGGCCACGGCGGCGGAGCAGGGGGCGGATGTGCTGGTCACTACCGAACTCGCGATCTGCGGCTATCCGCCGGAGGATCTGGTGGTGAAGCCGATGTTTCTCGACCGGATCGAGGCGGCGGTGCGCGAGTTTGCGGCAGAGACCGGGGACGGCGGCCCGGCCGTGATCCTCGGTGCGCCCTGGCGCGAAGACCCGGAGACACGCAAGCGGCCCAAGGAAAACGGGGTTCTCTACAACGCCGCGCTGCTGCTCGACGGCGGCGAGATCAAGGCGGTGCGGGCGAAGTGGGACCTTCCCAACTACGGCGTGTTCGACGAGAAGCGGCTGTTCACGCCCGGCCCGCTGCCCGGCCCGATGAACGTGCGCGGCGTGCGCCTCGGTATTATGGTCTGCGAGGATATGTGGAGCGGCGACGTCACCGAATGCCTGGAGGAAAACGGGGCGTCTTTACTGATCTCCATCAACAGTTCTCCTTTCGAAGACGGCAAGCAGGATCAGCGCCTGCAACTGGCGCTGCAACGGATCGAGGAATCGGGGCTGCCGCTGCTCTACGTGAATCAGGTGGGCGGGCAGGATGAGCTTGTATTCGACGGCGCATCCTTTGCGCTCGACGCCGGGCGGAACCTCCGTGTGCAGCTTCCGGCTTTCGAGGAGACGGTGGCGCTAACCCGCTGGGAGGCCGACAGCCTTGGCGACTGGGGCGTCAGCGAGGCTCCCCGCGCCGCGCAGCCGGAGGGGGTGGAGGCGATCTACAAGGCGCTGATGCTGGGCCTGCGCGATTATGTCGGGAAGAACGGCTTCCCCGGCGTGGTGCTGGGGCTATCGGGCGGGGTCGATTCCGCGCTCTCGGCCGTGATCGCGGCGGACGCGCTGGGGCCGGACAAGGTGCACTGCGTCATGATGCCCTCGCCCTACACCAGCCGGGAGTCGCTCGACGACGCGGCGGAGCAGGCGGAGTTGATCGGCGCGAGGCTGGACAGCATCAACATCGGCCCGGCGATGGACGCGTTTTCGACCATGTTGCAGCCGCTGTTTGGGGATCTGCCGCCGGGAATCACGGAAGAGAACCTTCAGTCACGCGCGCGCGGCGTCACCCTCATGGCGATCTCCAACAAGTTCGGACCGATGGTGCTTTCCACCGGCAACAAGTCCGAAATGTCGGTCGGCTACGCCACGCTTTACGGTGACATGTGCGGCGGCTTCAACGTCTTGAAGGACGTCTACAAGACCACGGCCTACGCGCTGGCCCGCTGGCGCAACCAGCAGGTTCCGCAGGGCGCGCTGGGCAACACCGGGCGCGTGATGCCGGAGCGCATCATTACCAAGGCCCCGACGGCGGAGTTGAAGCCGGACCAGAAGGACGAGGACTCCCTGCCGCCCTACGATCATCTGGACGACATTCTGACCTGTCTGATCGAAGGTGATCTGGGCTTGCCGGAGATCGCCGCGCGCGGCCACGACGGCGCGGTGGTCCGCAAGGTCTGGCACCTGCTGGAAGGCGCGGAGTACAAGCGCCGCCAAGCCCCGCCGGGCGTGAAGATCACCCCCCGCTCCTTCGGCCGCGACCGGCGCTATCCGATCACGAACGGGTTTCGCGGGTGAAGGGGGCTTGGCGGCCACTCGGAGAGGGTGTCTCCCCTCAGTCGCGAAGGGCGACAGCTCCCCCTCAGGGGAGCGGGAATGAGGGGGGAGCGTGGGTCGAACTGCATAAAACCCTCTTCCGGCTCCCCGCTGGGGGAGCTGCCGCCTCGGGCGGCTGAGGGGCGCAAAAGACTCGTCGCGCAAGCGACACCGCTATGTCATGACAGTTGAACTCGGTGTATCTAGACCACACAGCACACACCAACAAAGGACGAACCCTTGAAGGTCCGCTTCGCCCCCAGCCCCACCGGCTACCTGCAAGTCGGCAACGCGCGTATCGCGCTGATCAACTGGCTCTATGCCCGCAAGCGCGGCGGCGAGGTGCTGTTGCGGCTGGACGACACCGACGAAGCGCGCTCCACCGAGGAGTTTGCCCGTGCGATCGAGGAAGACCTGCGCTGGCTCGGCCTCGACTGGGATTCCTTCGCGCGGCAGTCCGAGCGGCATGAACGCTATGGCGCGGCGCTGGAACGGCTGCGCGAGGCGGGGCGCATCTATCGCTGCTACGAGACGGCGGAAGAACTCGAGATCAAGCGCAAGACCCAGCAGGCGCGCGGGAAACCGCCCGTCTACGACCGCGCTGCGTTGCAGTTGAGCGACAGCGACCGCGCCGAACTGGAAGCGGCGGGGCGGAAACCGCACTGGCGCTTCTTTCTGGAGAGCGGCGAGGTCGCCTGGGACGATCTGGTGCGCGGGCGGCAGGCGATCCAGATGGGCAGCGTCTCCGACCCGGTGCTGGTCCGCGAAGACGGGCGGCCGCTCTACACGCTGACCTCGGTGGTGGACGATATCGAGCTTGCGGTGAGCGACATCATTCGCGGCGAGGATCACGTGACGAACTCCGCCGCGCAGGTTCAACTTTTCAAGGCGCTTGGAGCCGTGCCGCCGCGCTTCGCGCACTTGCCGCTGATGACCGACCTGGAAGGGCGCAAGCTCTCCAAGCGCACCGCCGACGTCTCGTTGCGGGCGCTGCGGGAGCAGGAGGGGATCGAGCCGATGGCGCTCAACGCCTATCTCGCGCGCCTGGGCACGCCTGACCCGATCCAGGTGGAGCCGGATCTGAACGCTCTGATCGCGAGTTTCGACATTGCCCGGTTCGGCCGTGCCGCGCCGAAGTTCGACTGGAACGAACTGAACCGGCTGAACGCCGAAACGCTGCATGCGCTGAGTTACGAGGCGGTGGCGGAGCGGCTGACGGCAATGGGTTTGGACAAGGCGGACGAGGCCTTCTGGCAAGCGGTGCGGGCGAACCTGGAGCGGCTGGGTGACGCCGAGGCATGGCACGGCATCTGCTTTGCCGATATCGAGCCGTGGATCGAGGCGGACGACGCCGACTTTCTGGCGCGGGCGGCGGAATTGCTGCCGCCGGAGCCCTGGGACCGGGAGACCTGGACCGGCTGGACCGCATCGTTGAAGCAGGAAACCGGGCGTAAGGGCGCAAAGCTGTTCAAGCCGCTGCGCAAGGCGCTGACGGGGCGCGAGCACGGGCCGGAATTGCGCGACCTGCTGCCGCTTATCGGCCGGGAGCGCGCGCGGCGCAGATTGCTCGGGGAACGCGGCTGACGCCGCCGCACCTTTTTATCGGAGCAGACGGCTCATCAGGAGAATATCGCAGCGAAACACCTTGCAGGTCCTGTCATGCCGCTTACCCTTAGGGTCAGGCTTAACGTTGATTGGCCAAGGCCCGGCGCATACCGCTAAAGGTTGAGGAGGCATAGCGAAATGGAACTGACCATCGATGTGCAGGGCGTCCCGTGCCGGTTCAGGCTCCTAACGAACACCGACAGCTATGCAGTTGTGGCAGACGTGATCGACAGCGCGGTCAAGGCGTGCGGCAAGCTATGGGTTCCGGCTCCGGAGCATGAAGTCGATCCCGGGGGCGTTGCCGACAAAGCGACGTTCGAAGGCGAGGTCTATCTGGATGCGGGCCGCCTTGTGAGCAGCCTGATCCGTGCAGGCTACGATGCAGGCATGGCATTGGATCTCGTGGGGGCCGGTGACGAGGGAGCCTCGGCGGGTAATCCGGCGATGGTGCTGTCTCAGGAACAGTTGGGGCCGCGCCGGGTCCAGTTGCAGCTTCTCGAGGACGGGGTCGAGGTGTTCAAGGGGCGCCACGACGATTTTCTCGGCTGGGCCGCGGGCTGAAGAGGTTGGTATACGTACAATAAAAACAGGGGCTTAGCCTAGTTAAGGCTAAGCCCCTGAAAATGTTGGAGCGGGCGATGGGATTCGAACCCACGACCTTCTGCATGGCAAGCAGACGCTCTAGCCCCTGAGCTACGCCCGCATAAAGCGCCGAATCGTTCCCCTTCGGGTTTTTCACGGCGTGTGAAGCGGGAAATAATGGAATCCGCGCCGCTTTGCAAGAGGCGTTTTTCACTTTCGCGGCGGATGGCGAGTCCAGTAGTCTTCGCGCCACCCCGACCCGCCGCAATCCCAGGAGAGGATTTCCGCCGATGAGCGAGCAGCCGAGCCCCTGCGCCCCAGCGACTCCCCCAGCGACTCCGGGTGACCTTTTCGCCAAGCTGGAGTGGCTTGGAATCGCGACGGAGACGATCCGCCACGCGCCGGTCTACACCGTCGAGGAAGCGAAGGCGCTCCGCGGCGAGCTTGCCGGGGGCCACACCAAGAACCTCTTTCTGCGGAATAAGAAGGGCCGGATGTGGCTTCTCACTTGCCTGGAGGATCGGGAGATCGATCTGAAGGCGCTGGATGCCCGGCTGGAGAGTGGGCGACTGTCGTTCGGCAGCGCCGAGCGCCTGATAAAGCATCTCGGTGTCAATCCCGGCGCCGTGACGCCCTTTGCCGCCATCAACGACCGGGAGGGCGCGGTGCAGGTCGTGCTCGACAAGGCGATGCTGGAAAAGTACGAAATTCTGAACTTCCATCCACTGGACAACGCCATGACGACGGCGATCGCGCCGGGCGATCTGGTGCGGTTCCTCGACGCGACCGGCCACGTGCCGCAGGTGCTGGACCTTTCCGACCTTGGCGCGACCTAAACTGTGGCGGGAGATGGCTGAGGCGAAGAGAGCGGGAGCGTGTAGGTATTGCCTGGAGTTGCGAGGCGGACGCTGCTAGATTGGTGCCTATCTTACGATTCGCAAGTAAACGGTGTACCGTGATCTGCTCGCCTCGTTCTCTTAGAGAGCAAACCTCACGCCCGGCAGCGGCTCGCGCGTTCGCGGGCGTGTTACGGGACGCGCGGCTCGATGCGCTGCTGCGATACTGGAGCGAACAAAGGAACGGCAGCCCCCTGCCGCCGCGTTCGGCCATCGATCCGCTGGATATGCCGACCGAAGTCTTACCGTTCTTGATGTTGGTCGACGTCATCCCGGCCGGTGAACGGCGGCGCTACCGCTACCGCCTTTTCGGAACGGAAATGGTGATAGCGGCCAAGGGCGATATGACATGGAGGTTCCTGGATGAGTGTGTGCCGGAGAAGGACGGCTACCGGGATTACATCCTGGCGCTCTATGAAAGCCTCGTTCAAGAACGCCGTCCGCTCTATTCCACGGGCGATTTCCTCGCCCACGCCGCGCCGGGGACGCTGGAGCGAAGCACGCAACGCCTGATGCTTCCGCTTGGAACGCCGGAAGATGGCGTCACGCACGTCTTGGCGGGACAGATCCTGACGGCCCATGTGCAGGTTGAGGGTCATCCGATGCACTCGGCTGCGCTATACCGCGAGCACGCGCACCGCTTCCTCCAGATCGACTGAATGCCGCAAGGCTGACATGCGCAGGTCTCGCTTGCATTGGCGGGCGAGACATGCGCCTTTTCCCGCCCCTGATCCGCTCTGGCAGCCTTTTCGGAAACCATGTCCCTTCTCCTCGAGGTCGTCACACAGATCACGCTGCCCATCGTGGTTCTGGCAGCGGGCGGATACGCCTTGCAGCTTTGGGCGCGGTTCGATGTGCAGACGCTGAACCGGCTTCTGGTCTACGGCACGTTTCCCTGTTTCATTGTCGTGACGCTGTCGCAGGCGACCGTGCCGCTGGGCGAGGTTCGGGGCACGGCGATTTTCACCGCGCTGCAGTTCTTCGGCCTCCTGGCCGTCGGCTGGTGGGTCGGCGGGCTGTTCAAGCTGCCGCGTCCCATGCGCGCCGTGGTCGCGCTGGCCTGCGCCTTTCCGAACAGTGGGAATTACGGAATTCCGGTGGCGGAATTGGCGTTCGGGCGGGATATCGTGACCCATCAGGTCATCATCACCTCGGTCCATACCGTGGTGATCCTCATGGTTGCGCCGCTGATGCTTACGGGGGGCGACGGCGGGCTCAAGGGGCAACTCAAGGCGATGTTCCAGACGCCGATGATCCCCGCCGTGATGCTGGGCCTCGGGCTGAACGCGCTGGACCTTCGGCTTCCGGCGGTGATCGAGACGCCGATGGACATGCTGGGTCAGGCTTACGTCGGGGTGGCGCTCTTCGCCCTTGGCGCGCAGTTGGCCACCAGCCGGGCCAAGGTCGATCTCGGCTCCGCCGGGCTGGCGATCGGCGCGCGGCTGCTGCTGGCGCCGCTGCTGACCGGGCTGGCCCTGCTGGTCGTGCCCTTGCCGTTCGAGGTGAAGGCGCTGCTGTTCGTCGGCGCAACCGCTCCGGTGGGGGTGCTGCTGGCGATCTTTGCGGCGGAGTTTCGCGGCAACGCCGAACTTTCCTCCGCGGTGGTGATCGCCTCGACGATGCTGTCTCCGCTGTTTGTGACGGCGGCCTTGGTCATCGTCCGCATGTGGTGATCAGGCGGCTGCGGTCCTGCTGCTGTCGCTCTGGGCGGCCGGGGTTGGGGTGGTCGGCAGGTAGACGGTAAAGCGGCTGCCTTTGCCGGGCGTGCTGTCGATCTCGATTTCGCCGCGATGGCGGTTGACGATGTGCTTGACGATGGCAAGGCCGAGCCCGGTTCCCCCCATGGCCCGCGAGCGCGCGGAATCGGCCCGATAGAAGCGTTCGGTCAGGCGGGGGATATGATGTCGCGCAATGCCCTCGCCCTGGTCGATGACCGACACCGCGAGGCCGGGGCGCGATCTGCGGCTGTGCGCCGTGTGTTCGGCCGCCCGCGCGGGGCCGCCGGGTTCGCAGACATTTTCGATGGAAACCGTCACCGTTGTGCCCGCGGCACCATACTTGATGGCGTTGTCGATCAGGTTCTGGAACACCTGTGTCAACTGCCCCCCGTCCCCGCGCACGCGCGCCGGAGTTCTGGGGAGATCCAGCTCGATTGTCATCTGCTTCTCGCGGGCGCGCAGTTCCAACGCGCTCGCCACCCGCTTCAGCAGGTCCGCAAGGTCCGTAGTCTCGTGGGGGAGGGTGTGTTCGTCCATCTCGATCCGGGACAGCGAGAGCAGGTCCTCCACCAGATTCGCCATGCGCCGGGCTTGCTCGTGCATGATCGCGAGGAAGCGCGCCTGCGCGTCCGGGTCGTCTTTCGCCGGTCCCTGCATGGTTTCCACGAAGCCCAACAGGCTGGAAAGCGGTGTGCGCAGTTCATGGCTGGCGTTGGCGACGAAATCGGCGCGAAGCCGCTCGGCGCGGCGGATCGTGGTCACGTCGTGCAGCGCGATCACCGCGACCGCTCCATCCGGCCCGCGCTCCGGCAGGCTGGCGATGCGCGCGATGTAATAGCGGTCCAAGTGTCCGTGCTGGACGAACTCGACCTCGGCGCTGCGTCCGCTCTCCAGCGCCCGATTGGCGGCCTCCAGCAGATCGGGCTGGCGCAGCGCCATCGACAACGGACGGCCCTTTATCCGTGTGTCGAACATGCGCTCGGCCGCCGGGTTCGCACCGCGCACGATCCCGTCGCGATCCAGCAGCAATAGCGGGTCCGGGAGGCCCGCCAGAACCGCCTCGTTCGCCAGCATCGCGGCGCGCAGTTCCAGGCGGCGGGCGCGGCGTTCGCGGAGCGATTCGGCGATCGCTCCGGTCAACTCCGGCGCCAGTCCGGGCGACGATACGGGCGGCATCCGCGGAACCGGCTCTTCCTCGTTCCATTCGTTGCGCAGCGATTGCACATAGCCGCGCAGCACCGCCAGATCGCCGAAATGACTGGCCAGCAAAGCCGCCATCGCGGCCACGGCGACAAGGCCGCCAACCGTCGCCGGGAGAGGTTCAAGCGCGCCCGACGCCACCAGCACGATCAGCACGAGAACGATGGGCGCGGCAAGGAGAAGCAGCGCGTGAATCAAGTATCGGGGCCGGTAATGCGCCATCGCCGTCCATGCTATCACAATCGTTGAACCAACGGTCGTATGATAACACGAGGATTATGACCGTTACGTTGCGGAGCACGTCTTTTCAACCTCGTCCGACTCTGGTCAATGGGCCGGGAACCCGGTAAAACGCAGCGTGTCGCTCGCAGCGTGTCGCTCATGGAGTCCACCAGAGCAGCGGCCCCGAGAACCATGAAGCGGAGGAAACGGTGGCGGATCAAGTTCACGACGACGCTTACGGCAAGCAGCCGAGCAGCGCGGAGCACACAATCGAGGTTGTCGGCTGGTTCGAAGACCGCGAGAGTTTCAAGACGGCGGTGAAGGCGTTGTTGAAGGACGGCTTCCAGCGGACCGACTTGTCGGTGCTCGATTCGCATGAATCGCTGTCCGCCGCCGAAAACCCGCGCGAGGTGTTTAAGGAAACCATGAGCGGCCTCGTTCATGAAATCAACTACATCGGCCCGATTGCCGCCGCCGGTTTCATCGCGGTGGCGACCGGCCCGGTGGGCGCGATGGTTTCCGCCGTGGTGGGAGCGGGCCTCACCGGCTACGCTCTGCGCGAGGTGCTGGACGAGGTGCGGGCGACGCCGCACACCGAAGCCTTCGCGCGCGCCGCCGAGAACGGGGCGATCCTGCTCTGGGCGCGAGCCGAAGCGCCGGAGGCGCAGGACAAGGCACTCGCGATTTTGGCACGCAGCGGTGCTCAGGGCGTTCACACGCACGAACGCCCAGTCGTGCAACCAGAGGACGGCGAACCGTCCAGCGGCGGCTCATAGGATCGCCGGAGGGTCCAAACACGCTCTTTTCAACGGCTGTGGAGGGGGCTACCCTCTTAAGCAATGCGGTCGCACTCAAGCGTCCGCGCAGACATAAACAAGGCTCAAGGGGAGAATCGGCGTGGAGGACAACGAGTCCCGGATTACCGAGGAAGAGGCGATTGCCCTGCATGCGCGTGGGCGGCCCGGCAAGATGGAGATCCGCGCCACGAAGCCGCTGACGACACAGCGGGATCTCTCGCTCGCCTACTCGCCGGGGGTGGCGTTCCCATGCCTGCACATTCGCGACGACCCGCAAAAGGCCTACGACCTGACGGCCAAGGGCAACATTGTCGCGATCATCTCCAACGGCACCGCCGTCTTGGGGCTTGGCAACCTTGGAGCGCAGGCCGCGAAGCCGGTGATGGAGGGCAAGGCGGTCCTGTTCAAGCGTTTCGCCGACATCGACGGCATCGACCTGGAGGTGGACACCGAAGAGGTGGACGCCTTCGTCAACTCGGTGCGCTACCTGGGATGCTCGTTCGGCGGCATCAATCTGGAGGACATCAAGGCGCCCGAGTGCTTCATCATCGAGGAGCGGCTGAAGGAACTGCTGGACATCCCGGTGTTCCACGACGATCAGCACGGCACCGCGATCATCACGGCGGCGGGTATCCTCAACGGTTGCCACCTCACCGGTCGCCGGATCGAGGATCTGGTTATCGTCATCAACGGTGCCGGGTCCGCCGGGATCGCCTGCGCGGAACTGGTCAAGGCGATGGGCGTCAAGCACGACAACGTGATGCTCTGCGACACCAAGGGAGTCATCCATCAAGGCCGCGCGGAGGGCATGAACCAGTGGAAGTCGGCCCATGCCGCCGCGACCGACCGGCGCACCCTGGCCGAGGCGCTGGAGGGGGCGGACTGCTTCCTGGGGCTGTCGGTCAAGGGCGCGGTGGATCAGGAGATGGTGTCCCGCATGGCCGACCGCCCGCTGATTTTCGCCATGGCCAATCCGGACCCGGAGATTACGCCGGAAGAGGTGAAGGCGGTGCTGCCCGAGGCGATCATCGCCACCGGGCGCTCCGACTACCCCAACCAGATCAACAACGTCCTGGGCTTTCCTTATATTTTCCGGGGCGCGCTGGACGTGCGGGCCTCCACCATCAACATGCAAATGAAGATTGCCGCCGCCGAGGCTCTGGCCAAGCTGGCGCGCGAGGACGTGCCGGACGAGGTGGACAAGGCGTATTCCGGGCGGCGGCTGCGCTACGGGCCGGAGTACATCATTCCCGCGCCCTTCGACCCGCGCCTGATCGTGGCGGTTCCCAAGGCGGTCGCCAAAGCCGCGATCGAAAGCGGCGTTGCCCGCGTGCCGCGTGCCGATCTGGAAATTTACGAGAAGGAGCTTTCGGCGCGGCTCGACCCGACCACCGCAAGCCTGCAAAAGATATTCGATTCGGTGCGCGAGAATCCCCGGCGCGTGGTGTTTGCCGAGGGTGAGGAAGAAAAGGTCATACGCGCCGCAATCGCTTTTTACAACGGCGGCTACGGGCAGCCGGTGCTCGTTGGGCGGGAAGAGCAAATTCAGGAGACCATCAAGGCCATCGAAGTGGAGGGCGACTGCCTGGAAATCCACAACGCCCGCCTGAGCGGCCTCAACAAGACCTACACCGACTACATCTACCGGCGTTACCAGCGCCAGGGGATGCTTTACCGCGATTGCCAGCGGATAGTGAACCAGGACCGTAACGTCTTTGCCGCCTGCATGGTGGCGCACGGCGAGGTCGACGCGATGGTCACGGGGCTGACACGCTCCTTCGTCGGCTCGTTCCAGGACGTGAGGCGGGCCATAGATCCCACGCCGGGCAGCCGCATGATCGGCCTTTCGATGGTGCTTCAGGGGCCGCGCACCGTTTTCCTCGCCGATACCTCGGTGCATGAACTGCCGAGTGCGGAGGAGCTGGCGGATATCGCCGCGCAGACCGCCGCGCAGGCCCGCGCCATGGGGCACGAGCCGCGCGTGGCGCTGCTCAGTTTCTCCAACTTCGGCAATCCCATGCGCGAGAAGGCGCAGCGAATCCGCGAGGCAATCGAGGTGCTGGACAGCCGCACGGTGGACTTCGAATACGACGGCGAGATGCAGGCGAACGTGGCGCTCGATTTCGACTTGATGCGCGAGCTTTACCCGTTCTGCCGCCTGACCGGACCGGCCAACGTGCTGATCATGCCCGCGCTGCATTCGGCCAACATATCGGCCAAGCTGATGCAGCAACTCGGCGGCGGCACCGTGATCGGCCCGCTGTTGATCGGCCTGTCGAAGCCCGCGCAGATCGTCTCAATGGGCGCGACCGTGAACGACACGGTGACGGCCGCCGCACTGGCCGCCTACGACGCGATCCGGCGAGGGTGAGACCCGGTGCGCCGTCACCGCGTGAACGACCTCGACCAGCCGGTGGGCTCGCCCTTACCCGGCTGGACGGCGCGGCCATTGCCACCGCGTACGGCGATGGAGGGGCGCTTTTGCAGGGTCGAGCCGTTGGAGCCGGAGCGCCACGCGGAGGGGCTTTTCGCCGCCTTTCGCGAAGATCGGGAAGGGCGGGGCTGGACGTACATGCCCTACGGCCCCTTCCCGGAGTTCGACGGGTTTCGCGCGTGGCTGGAGGGCGTGGCCAAGGGGAGCGACCCGCTGTTTCATGCCGTCGTGGAGCTGTCCAGCGGGCGGGCGCTCGGGGTGGCGAGTTATCTGCGGATTGCGCCTGCAGCCGGTGTTATCGAGGTCGGGCACATTCACTTCGCCCCCGCCCTGAAGGCCACTCCGGCGGCGAGCGAGGCGATGTATCTGATGATGCGCCGGGCCTTCGAGGACCTGGGCTATCGCCGCTACGAGTGGAAGTGCGACAGCCTGAACGCCGCTTCCCGCCGTGCCGCCGAACGGCTGGGGTTCACCTTCGAAGGCGTTTTCCGCCAGGCCACGGTCTACAAGGAACGCAACCGCGATACCGCGTGGTACGCGGTGATAGATAGCGACTGGCCGGGGCTGAAAGCGGC
>SKZV01000323.1 GCA_007127165.1 Rhodovibrio sp.
GGCGGCTTCGGGCCTTTCCGCTCCGCCTGGCGTTTGCGGTTGCGCGTTGCGGCGCGGGTGGGAACTTCGTCATCGTGGATCATGGCGCCGCAAGCATGGCACGGTTGCGCCCCGTGCAGCCAGTCCGGCCTTGCCTCTCGGCTCCGGTGAGCGTATTTGGCCGTCTATGGAACTGAAAAGCCTCGGCCAGAGCCACCCCGTCCCGCGCCAGATCGGCCGCGTCAATTGGCGCGGCTTCTGGACGTTGTACCGCAAGGAAGTGATGCGCTTCCTGAGCGTCTTCGTGCAAACCGTGGCCGCGCCGATGGTGATGGCCCTATTGTTCTTTGCCGTCTTCACCCTCGCTCTGGGCCGCAACATCGAAATGGTGAGCGGCATTGCCTACGGGCAGTTCCTCGGGCCGGGGCTGATCATGATGGCGGTGGTGCAGAACGCTTTCGCCAACACCTCGTCCTCGATCCTGATTTCCAAGGTCCAGGGCAACATCGTCGATGTCCTCATGCCGCCGCTTTCCTCGCTGGAGATCATGCTGGGTTACGTGCTGGGCGGGGTAACGCGCGGACTGATGGTGGCGGCGGCGGTCTGGATCGGCCTCACGCCCTTCGTCGAGATGAGCGTCCACAACATCTTCGCGATCATCTACTTCGCCTTCATGGCCTCGCTGATGCTCTCGCTGATCGGGATGCTCGGCGGGATCTGGGCCGACAAGTTCGACCATATCGCGGCGGTGACGAACTTCGTCATCACGCCGCTCAGCTTCCTCTCCGGCACCTTCTACTCGATCTCGCGCCTGCCTGAGAGCTGGCACTTCCTCGCCTTCATCAATCCGTTCTTCTATATGATCGACGGGCTGCGCTACGGCTTTATCGGGCACGCCGACGGGAATCCGCTGCTGGGCGCGGTTCTGATTCTCGGCATCAACATCGCCTTGCTTGCGCTGACGCACCGGTTGCTGGTGACCGGCTATAAGCTGAAGGCGTAAGGCGCCATGCGAACTCCGGCGCGGATCGGCCGGTTCCACCTTGCGGGGATCTGGGCGCTCTACCGCTGGTCGGTGGTGCGCATCCTGCGCTTCTGGATGGAAGCTCTGGTCGGGCCGGTGCTTTCGGCGCTGCTGTTCCTGGTGGTGTTTTCCGTGGCGCTGGGAGAGACGCAGGTCTTGAGCGGCGGCATCACGTTCACGCAGTTTCTCGCGCCCGGCCTCGCGGTCTTTACGCTGGCGAACGCGTCCTTCGCCAATGCCGCCTTCCCGCTGGTCCACGACAAGCTTCAGGGTTCGATCCAGGACTTCCAGGCAAGCCCGCTTGCCGGTTGGGAGCTTGGCGCGATCTACACGCTAACCGGCGCAACGGCAGGGCTTCTGGTGGGCGGACTGACGCTCTTCGCGGCCGCCGTCTTTGTGGAGTTGCCGATAGCATCGCCGCTGTTGCTTCTGGTCTTCAGCCTGGGAACTGCGCTGGTCTTTGCGCTGCTGGGCAGCATCGCCGGGCTTTGGGCGGAGAAGTGGGACCAGCTCGCCGTGGTGAACACCTTCCTGATGCTCCCCCTCGCCTTCCTCTCCGGCGCGTTCTTTACAAGCGACAGCCTCCCCGCCATCGGCCGCACGCTGATCGCCTTCAACCCGGTCTACTACCTGATCGACGCCACCCGCGCGAGCGTCCTCGGCATAGCCGACGCGCCGCTTTTGCTGGCGTCCGCCGTGCTGCTCGTGCTTCTCGTCGCGGGTACGCTGGCGGTCTGGCGGCTCTTCACGGTGGGGTATAAGATTAAGGCGTGAGGCATTCAAACTCAGTCAAGCAAACTGCCCTCGGGGTGCATGATACAGAACATCCGTGACCAAAGCCGTGGTACCGTCTCCGGTATGCCCGGATCGGCTGGAGCGGGTGACCGCGACGAAGATGACCCGACGGATCAGCGTTCCGATCAGTACGTTGTTATAGGTCATAGCCAAGGCGAAGTTCACCGCAGCGGTCGCAAAAACGTCTTGCAAAGGACGAGGCATTGCCTGGAGTTGGTCGAAGACGCGCTGAGCCGCTGTGGGGGGGTCGATAAACAGGCTCCGCAACCGACCGCTGACAAGGTCGAACAGGAAGCGCCACAACAGCCTCCGGCTATCCAGAACCGCGGAGAATTCCCGGATCAATCCGATGATTTCCGCAGGTGTGCGCGGATCGTCAATCAGATGATAAGCAGCGGCAAAAAACTCCTGCCGATGAACAACGCGCTTTTGCATTTGCCGCGTGCGAACCTTGGCAAGCCACCCCACGACGGCAAGGGTAGCAAGCGCAGCCAAGGCAATGACAATATCAATCATGACCGTCCGACTCTTTCTGGCCCGAACCGTTATCTTTTCCGGCTGACTTTGAGCTGGAATGCCGCCTGAGTTCGGGATGATCCATCGCGCGGCGCTGAATGTCCAATTCTTCCCGATCACGATACCACGCCCGCACGAAGGATAACACCGGAGGGGTTATGCGAACGACGATGTAAGCGAAGGCTGCGAGCCACATGCCCAGCTTCGTGATCTCGACAAGCGCATCGGAGGGAAGCGCGGCAATCAAATCTCCAAGAATGTCATTCGCAGCGTCTTCCACCGCATATGCTCCAGCGTGTGGTCCAATATAGAACACACCTCATACACGAGCGATCAGCGTCTTCAATGCCAAATCAGCTTAATCGGCAGGCAGACCGAACACCGAATTGACAGCGCCTTCAATCCGCGTTTAGGTCTTTATCTTGTCCGCCCGCGCCCGCTTCGCGCGGGCGTTGGTCTTCGTTTCACGTGAAACATAAAAAGGAAGAGCGTCCGTGACCGACGCATTGATGGAGACTTACGCGCGCTTCGACATCGCGTTCGAGCGGGGCGAGGGGGCTTATCTGTACACCGCGACGGGGGAGTCCTACCTGGACTTCGCCAGCGGGATCGCCGTGACCTCTCTGGGCCATGGCCATCCGCATCTGGTCCGCGCATTGCAGGAGCAGGCGGCGCGCCTCTGGCACGTCTCCAACCTGTTCCGCATCCCCGAGGGCGAGCGCCTCGCCGCGCGGCTGGCGGAGCGAACCTTTGCCGAGCGCGTGTTCTTCTGCAATTCCGGCGTGGAGGCCATCGAGGCCGGGATCAAGCTGGTGCGCAAATACCACGACGCGACCGGCAACCCGAAGCGTTGGCGCATCATCACATGCAGCCAGTCGTTCCACGGGCGGACGCTGACAGCGATCGCGGCGAGCGGCAATCCAAAGTACATGGAGGGCTTCAGCCCCGCCGTGCCGGGTTTCGACCATGTCGCCTTCAACAACATGAACGAGCTGCGCAATGCGATCACGGACGAGACGGCGGCGATCCTGGTGGAGCCGGTACAGGGCGAGGGCGGCGTCCGCCCGGCCGACCTGGAGTACCTGCGCGCCGTGCGCCAGGTCTGCGACGAATACGGCCTGCTGCTGTTCTTCGACGAGATTCAGTGCGGCATGGGGCGTAGCGGCAAGCTCTTCGCCCACGAGTGGTCCGGCGTCACGCCGGACGTGATGGCGGTCGCCAAGGGCATCGGCAGCGGCTTCCCGCTGGGCGCCTGCCTCGCGACCGAGAAGGCCGCGCAGGGGCTGACGCCGGGCACGCACGGAACCACCTTCGGCGGCAATCCGCTGGCGATGGCGGTGGGCAACGCGGTTCTCGACGTGATCTTGGAGGACGGCTTCCTGGACGCGGTGGACCGCACGGCGCGCGACCTTTGGCAGCGTCTGCAAGATCTCGTTCGGCGCTATCCGCAGGTGATCGAGGAGGTGCGCGGGGCCGGGCTGATGCTGGGGCTGAAATGCGTGGTCCCGAACACGGACCTCATGGCGGCGCTGCGCAAGGAGCACATGCTGACGGTCGGCGCGGGCGATAACGTGGCCCGCCTGCTACCGCCGCTGATCATCCGCGAGGCCGAGGTGAGCGACGCAATGCAACGACTGGAGCGCGCCTGCCGGGCGCTGGCGGAAGGATGAGCGGCATGACGAAGGCCCCCAAGCACTTCCTCGATCTCGACAGCGTGGACCGCACGACACTGCGCGCCATCCTGGATTGGGCGAAGGCGATGAAGCGCGGCGAACCGCCCCCACACACCCAGAGGCCGGACTCCCCTTTGGCCGGGAAGACGCTGGCGCTGA
The DNA here is from genome assembly GCA_007127165.1 of Rhodovibrio sp. Taxonomy (GTDB): domain Bacteria; phylum Pseudomonadota; class Alphaproteobacteria; order Kiloniellales; family Rhodovibrionaceae; genus SKZV01. The sequence goes on from SKZV01000323.1 coordinate 4,147, forward strand.
TTTTCGAGAAGCCGTCGA
>SKZV01000292.1 GCA_007127165.1 Rhodovibrio sp.
CCCCGGCGAGGGCGCGTTCTATGGCCCGAAGCTGGAGTTCGTGTTGCGCGACGCCATCGGGCGCGACTGGCAGTGCGGCACTTTGCAGGTCGATTTCGTCCTGCCGGAGCGCCTGGACGCCTCCTACATCGGCGAGGACGGCGGCAAGCATCGCCCGGTCATGCTGCACCGCGCGATTCTAGGCTCGTTCGAGCGCTTTATCGCGATCCTGATCGAAGAGTATGCCGGGCGCTTTCCAATGTGGCTCGCGCCGACGCAGGTGGTGGTCGCCACGATTACCGAAGCCGCCGACTCCTACGCGGAGGAGGTCGCGCAGACGCTGCGGGCAGCAGGGCTGCGGGTGGAAACGGACTTGCGGAACGAGAAAATCAACTACAAGGTGCGCGAGCACAGCACCCGGAAGGTGCCTGCCATCGCGGTGGTCGGTGCCCGCGAGGCGGAAGAACGAACCGTGGCGCTCCGCCGTCTCGGAGGTAAGGCGCAAGAGGTTCTTGCGCTGAATGACGCAGTGGATAGACTTCAAAAGGAAGCGGCCGCTCCCGATTTGCAGTAAGGTCGAAAGAGGCTGTTGTCCTTGGAGGAAAGCGGCAATACATTTGTCGTTGTAGAAAGATTGTCTTTTAACAAAGTTCAGCCGTGGCGTGCCGGGCTGGCGCCGAAAAAAGGATGAAGCTGGCGAAGAGGAAAACGCCGGACTTCAAACATCCTTACCGGCCTGGGTGCGCGATGCGCGACCGTAACGAAGGGAGCCTGATCCATAGCCAGACCATCCGCCGATAGCGCGCCGACGCGCGACGGACCCCGTGTGAACGATCAAATCAACGTGCGCGAGGTCCGGCTGATCGACCAAGACGGGGAAAACGTCGGGGTCGTAACGACTGCCGATGCACGGGAACGCGCCGACAACGCCGGACTGGACCTGGTCGAGATTTCACCGACCAGCAACCCGCCGGTTTGCAAGATTCTGGATTACGGTCGTTACAAGTATGAACTGCAAAAGCGCCAGAACGAGGCGCGCAAAAAGCAGAAAACGACCGAACTCAAAGAAATCAAGATGCGGCCCAACATCGACGATCACGATTATAACGTGAAGATGCGCTCGATCCGCAAGTTCCTCGGCGAGGGCGACAAGGTGAAGGTGACGATGCGTTTCCGTGGTCGCGAGATGGCGCACCAGCAGATCGGCCTGCGTCTACTTGAGCGCGTTCGCGACGAAATGTCGGACGAGGCAAAGGTCGAAGCGACGCCGAAAATGGAAGGCCGCCAGATGATCATGGTGATCGCGCCACGTTAGGCCGTGTTCCTGGGTCATGCCCGCCGGTCTCCGCTCGGCCGCAAAAGGCTCTGGTGATTGGTGGAAGAGGCTCTAAAGCCGCTCGACCAACGCTCCCACGCCTCTTCCCGCTCCCCTGAGGGGGAGCTGTCGCCCTTCGCGACTGAGGGGAGACACCCTCTCCGAGGGGCCGCTAAGAGAAGACAGGCGCTACGGTGTCGCTGACGCGACGAGTATTTCGGGCCCCTCAGCCGCAAGCGCGGCAGCTCCCCCGGCGGGGAGCGGGAAGAGGTTTTTGTGCGGCGTCCGATACACGCTCCCATCCCCCTTCCCACTCTCCGGCGGGGAGCGGGAAGGGGTTTTTGTAAGGCGTCCGATACACGCTCTCATACCCCTTCCCACTCTCCTGAGGGGAGCGGGAAGAGGCTTGTGCGGCGTCCGATACCCGCTCCCATCCCCCCTTCCCGCTCCCCTGAGGGGGAGCTGCCGCGCTTGCGGCTGAGGGGAGACAGCCTCTCCGAGGGGCCGCGAAAAAACGCTAGCTTTCCTCCCGCAGCTTCAAACGCACATGCATCACCTGAGGGTCCTTCGTGTCCGGTTTCTGGGAAAATCCAAGGTCCCGGCACAGGGCGAGCATGGAGCGGTTTTCCGTCAGAACGTCGCCGACGATCTCGCCGATGCCGCGCGCGCGGGCGTAGTCGATGATCTTTTCCATCAACAGCGATCCCAGCCCCTTGCCCTTCAGGTCGGAACGCACGATCACGGCGTACTCCGCCCTCTCGTTGTCCGGATCGCAGGTGATGTGGACCACGCCGAGGATACGGCTGCGCTCCTCCGGCTCCACCGCCACGAGCGCCATTTCGCGGTCGTAGTCGATCTGCGTCAGCCGCGCGGCGAATGGGTGCGACAACTCCTTGATCGGGGAGAAAAAGCGCAGGCGGATGTCCTCGCTGCGCAACTGCTGAAAGAAGTCCTGCAGGCCCGGCTCGTCCTCCGGCCGGATCGCGCGCAGAAAAACCGGGCGTCCGCCGTCTGTCCGCACCTCCTGTTCCAGGTCGCGCGGATAGGGGCGGATCGCGAGACGGCGGCGAGGGCTCGGGCGGTCCGGCTTGCGCAGCCGCAACCGCGCGTCCAGCGCCACCACGCCCTTGTCGTCGGCGAGCAGCGGATTGACCTCCACCTCCGCAACCTCCGGGCAGTCGGCCACAAGCTGCGACAATCCGATCAGCGCCACCGCGATCGCGTCCAACGCCGCCGGGGGGCTGCCGCCGTAGCCGCCCTGCAACAGGCGGTACACCCGCGTCTCCTCCATCATCCGCCGGGCCAGCGCCATGTTCAGCGGCGGCAGCGCCAGCGCGTGGTCGCGCAGCAACTCGACCGCTGTGCCGCCGTGGCCGAACAGCATCACCGGGCCGAAATTCGGGTCCTCGCTGGCCCCGATGATCAGCTCGTGCGCGCCCGCGCGGCGCACCATGCGCTGCACGGTAAATCCCTCGAGCGTGGCGTCGGGGCGGCGTCGGGCCACGCGGCCCTGAATGCGCCGCGCCGCCTGAGCGACCGCCGCCGCGTCCTCAAGCTCCAACTCCACGCCGCCGACTTCGCTCTTGTGGGTTAACTGCGGCGAGACGACCTTGACCGCGACGGGATAGCCGAGCGCTTCCGCCGCCTCGACCGCCGCGCCTGCGTCCTTGGCAAAGCGCAGTTCGGCGGGCTTCAGGCCGTAGCTCGACAGCACCGCCGCAAGCTCTTCCTGCGGCAGCCATTCACGCCCTTGTTCGAGCGCTGCCGCAAGGCTCGCGCGGACGGACTCGCTGTCCGGGGTGAAGTCCTGCGGGATCGACGGCGGGGTTTCGATCAATTCTTCCTGGTTGCGCTTGTAGCGGAGCAGGTGGAGGAAGCCGCGCACGCCCGACTCCGGCGTGCGGTAAGTGGGTATCCGGCGCTTGGAAAACAGCGGCCGCGCCTCGCGCGCCGCGCCTTCGCCGAGCCACGCCGTGAAGATCGGCTTGCGCTTGCCGCCCAGCGCGCGGACCACCGCCTCCGCCGCGCCCAGGGGATCGCCCTGTCCGGTCGGGCCGTGAAGCACCAGAACGCCGTCCGCGTCCCGCCCGTCCAGCAGCGCCCTCACAGCGTCGCCATAGGCTTCGGGAGGGCTCCTGTCGCCGAGGTCGAGCGGATTTTCGGCGCTGCATCCCTGCGGCAGAACCGCAACCAGCTTGTCCTGCGTGTCCTGCGAGAGAGCGGCCAACTCCCCGCCGCCCCGCGTGAGCGCATCGGTGGCGAGCACGCCAAGCCCGCCGCCGTTGGTGACGATGGCCATCCGCCCACCATTCACCGGCTGCGCGGTCGCCAGCGTCTCCGCCGCCTCGAACAACTCGTCGAGTCCGCCGACCCGCAGCATTCCCGCACGCCGGAAGGCCGCGTCAAAGACCGCGTCGGAGCCCGCCAGGGCCCCGGTGTGCGAGGCCGCCGCCCGTGCCCCTGCCGCGTCGCGTCCGCCCTTGACCACGATGACCGGCTTCAGCCGCGAGGCCGAGCGCGCCGCCGACATGAATTTACGCGCATCGGTGACCGCCTCGAGATAGAGCAGGATCGCGCGGGTACTCCCCTCTTTAGCGAGATAATCCAGCGTGTCTCCGGCATCGACGTCCAGCATTCCGCCCAGGCTGACCACCTGCTGAAACCCGACGCCGCGCGGGGTCGCCCAGTCGAGCATCGCCGTGGTGATCGCCGCCGACTGCGAGACAAAGGCGAGATCGCCCTTCAGCGGCGTGATCGGGGCATGACTCGCGTTGAGCGAGAGCCCAGGAAGCAGCAGCCCCACGCTGTCCGGCCCCAGCAGGCGCAGCATATGCGGCCGCGCCGCGTCCAGCACCGCCTGACCGTAGCCCGCAAGATCGGGCGTCAGAACGATGGCCGCCCGGCAGCCGCGCTTGCCCAGCGCCTCTACCGCGCCCGCAACCTGGTCCTTGGCGGCGGTGATGACGGCCAGATCGGGCGCCAGAGGCAACTCTGCAATGGAGGGGTAGGCGAGCACCCCGCTAACTGCCCGCTGCGCGGGATGGACCGGCATAACCGGCCCCTCGAATCCACCGTGGAAGATGTTGCGCACCACCTGCCGCCCCACGGCGGTATGCCCCCGCTCGCCGCCGCAGACCAGGGCCAGCGATTGGGGGTGGAACATGGCGTCGAGATTGCGGACGGTCATGGGCGGGGTGTCCTTTTTCGATTGGGAAGGGCGCTATGGCGAATCACCCATGCAATGCCTTTTCCACCGTTCGCTTCGTCTGCCCATCGAAGGCGCAGATCGTCACTTTTTCCGGCAGGTCGTTTTGGCTCAACCACTGCGAGATGGTTTGCACCGCGATCTTTACCGCCTCATCCGGCGGATAACCGTAAGCGCCGGTCGAGAGCAGCGGGAAGGCGACGCTCTTCAAATCGTTGTCCGCCGCGACCTTCAGCGAGTTGCGGTAGCTCGCCGCAAGCTGCTCCGCCTCGCCGGAACCGCCACCGCGATAGACCGGCCCAACGGTGTGGATGATGTGCGGCGCGGGAAGGTTGAACCCCGGCGTGAGGACCGCCTCGCCAGTGCGGCAGCCGCCAAGCGTGGCGCAGTGGCTTTTCAAATCCGGCCCGGCGGCGCGGTGGATCGCTCCAGCGACGCCGCCGCCCGGCATCAGTTCCGGATTGGCCGCGTTGACGACGGCATCGACGTTCTGCTGGGTGATATCCCCCTGAACGACCTCGATACGGTCTTGAACTTGCTGGCTCATGGCGGGCGCTCCCTTGGAAGTTTTGGAAGGCAACACCCTAAAACTAATGCCGCTCGGCCTCGCCACCAAGGGCCAGTTGTCCCATTGGCTGAGGCGGGCCGCGGTGCAGGAAGTAGAGCGCCAGCGCAATCGCCGGAAGTCCGACGGCGGAACTTGCCAGGAAGAACACCATGTAGCCGTGGATGTCGACCACCACACCGGAAAACCCGCCGATGAACTTCCCCGGCAGGGTCATCAGCGAGGAGAACAGCGCGTACTGCGTTGCCGTATAGGCGGTAGAGGTCAGCGACGAGAGGTAGGCGACGAAGATCGAAGCCGCCATCCCGCCCGCCATATTGTCGGCGCTGATCGCCAGCGTCAAAAGCCGCGCGTCCGCTCCCACGACCGCCATCCAGGCAAACGCCAGATTGCTCGCGGACACCATCACCGCGCCGATCAACAACGGCCGCATCAAGCCCAGCCGCGCCACCAGCACCCCGCCCAGGAACGCGCCGAGGATCGCCATCGCGAACCCGTAGAGCTTGGTGATATTGGCGATCTGCGTCTTGGTGAAGCCGAGGTCGATGTAGAAGGGATTCGCCATCACGCTCATGGTGATGTCGGACATGCGATAGACCGCGACGAACAGCAGGATCAACAGCGCCATCCGGCCGTATCGCTGGAAAAAGTCGATGAAGGGGCAGGCGACCGCCGAATGCAGCCACGCCAGCGTCATCTTGAGGCGCGGCGAGAGATTGCGGGTTCGCAGCCCCTCCGGCATGTCCGCCGCCACCAGCTTGGCGAGGTCGCGCGTCGACTCCGGCTCGCGGATGCAGAAGACCGCCGCCATGCCGACGCCCATCAGCGCCGCCATGATCAGGTAGGCCGCCGTCCAGGAGATGAAGTCGGCGAGATAGAGCGCCCCCGCCCCGCCGGTCAGGAGCGCCACGCGATAGCCGAGGATATAGGAAGCCGCCATCGCGCCCTGCACCTCCTTCTCCACCGCCTCGATGCGATAGGCGTCGATGGCGACGTCCTGCGTTGCGGAGAAGAAGGCGATGGTGACGGCCAGCACGGCGACCCAGGCGATCTGCGCCGAAGGCTCGCTGAGCGCGATTCCCACCAGCCCGGCTGCAATCCCGACCTGCCCAAAGAACATCCAACTCCGCCGCCGCCCGAGTCGCCGGGTCAGGAACGGCAGCGGCAAGCGGTCCACGATGGGCGCCCAAAGGACCTTGATCGAGAAGGTGATTCCGGCCCAGGAGAAGAAGCCGATGGCCGTGGCGGTAATCCCGTCCTCGCGCAGCCAAGCGGAGAGCGTCGCGAAGATCAGCAGGAACGGCAGCCCGGCCGAAAAGCCGAGAAACAGCATGCCGAGCACGCGCGGGTGACGGTAGACCGCCATCGCCTCCCGCCAGGAAGCGCGCCGTCCATCCTCGGTCTCGCTCGCAGCCATTCGTCCCCCGATGTCCCATGGCTTGCGGGAATGCGGTTCTTCGAAGCCGTTAGTCGTTACGTCTCCGGATCGAGTCCGACCAGCGCCCGCGCATAGGCCCGCGCGGAGAAGGGGCGGAGATCCTCCGCGCTCTCGCCCACCCCGACGGCGTGGACCGGCAGCGTGAACTTCTCCGCCAGCGCCACCAGCACGCCGCCGCGCGCGGAGCCGTCCAGCTTTGTGACGACAAGGCCGGAGACGTTCACCAAATCCCTGAAGGTCTGTACCTGCTGCACGGCGTTCTGGCCGATGGTCGCGTCGAGCACGAGGAGCACATGGTGCGGCGCGCTCTCGTCGAGTTTCTTCAGAACGCGGATGATCTTCTGAAGCTCCGACATCAGTTCGGTCTTGTTATGCAGCCGCCCGGCGGTGTCGATCAGCAGCGCGTCGGCGCCCTCGCGCTTCGCCTTTTGCAGCGCGTCGTAGGCCAGCCCCGCCGCGTCCGCCCCGGTTTCCCGCGAGGTGACGGGACAGCCGGTCCGCTCCCCCCAAATCTGAAGCTGCTCGACGGCGGCGGCGCGGAAGGTGTCGCCCGCCGCCATATGGACCTTATGGCCCGCGTCGCCCCACTGCTTGGCGAGCTTGCCGATGGTGGTGGTCTTGCCGCTGCCGTTGACGCCGACGACCAGCACCACCTCCGGCTTGCGCGTGCCGGAAAGCTCCAGCGGCTGCGCCACCGGCTCCAGAATCTCGGTGATCTGCTCGGCCAGCGCGGCGCGGACTTCGTCCGGATCGACGTCTTTCGCGAAACGGGTATCGGAAATCCGCAGCGTCACGCGCCGCGCGGTGGAGACGCCCAGGTCGGCGGAGATCAGAAGTTCTTCAAGCTCCTCCAGCGCGGCGTCGTCCAGAATGCGCTTGGTGAAGATCGAGCCGATACCGTCGCTGACCTTGCTGGACGAGCGTGAAAGCCCTTGGCGCAGCCGTCGCAGCCAGCCAGCCCGCTCGCCCTCACCGTTGCCGTTGCCGTTGCCGTTGCCGTTGCCGTTATCGCTCTGCGCGGGCGCTTCGGACTCGACCGGCGTTTCGCCGGGTTCTTCCGTTTGCCCCTTGCCCTTCTTCCAGCGAAAAATCATACCGCTTCGCCCAGCAAATGATCGCGTTCGATCCCGGTGACGCGCACGCGGGCGATTTCGCCGGGCGTGCCGCCGTCGACGCGAATCGGCGCGAAGTGTTCGGTATGGCCCTTGTTGCGGCCGCTCTCATCCGTTTCTTCCAGCAGCACCTCGGCGGTGGTGCCGATACGGCTTTCCAGGAATCGCCGCAAGGCCGCCTGCCCGCCGTCGCGCAATTGCCGGGCGCGCTCCTTGCGGACGTCCTTGGCGACCTGCGGCATGCGCGCGGCCGGCGTGCCGGGTCGTTGCGAATACGGAAAGACATGCAGATAGGTCAGCCCCAGCCGCTCCACCGCGTCCAGCGAGTCCTGGAACATGCCTTCGTCCTCGGTCGGAAAGCCCGCGATCAGGTCCGCGCCGAACACAATGTCCGGGCGCTCGGCGCGGGCGCGCGCCACCATCGCGTCGGTGTCGGCCATTAGATGGCGGCGCTTCATCCGCTTGAGGATCAGATCGTTCCCGGCCTGCAACGAAAGGTGCAGATGCGGCATCAGCCGCGGCTCCTCGCCCAGCACGCGGAAGACATCCGCATCCAGCTCCACCGGATCGACGGAGGAAAGACGCAGGCGCGGCAACTCCGGCACCAGCGCCAGAAGGCGGCGGCAGAGCTGGCCCAGGGTCGGCTGGCCGGGCAGATCCTGCCCGTAGCCCGTGATGTCCACGCCGGTCAGCACGACCTCGCGCACGCCGTTCGCGACAAGAACACGGACCTGCCGCACCAGTTCGCCCACTGGGACCGAGCGGTTGTTGCCGCGTGCGTAGGGGATGATGCAAAACGTACAGCGGTGATCGCAGCCCTGCTGGATCTGAATAAAGGCGCGGGTCTTCGCCTCGAAGCCGGAAATCAGGTGCGAGGCGGTCTCCTCCGCCTCCATGATGTCCTCGACGACGATCTTCTCGTTGCGGCCGGGGGCGTAGGCGTCGAGGCGCAGCTTGGCCTCGTTGCCCAGCACGCGGTCGACCTCCGCCATTCCGGCGAAGCCCTCGGGATCGAGTTGCGCCGCGCAGCCCGCCACCACGATGCGCGCGTGCGGATTTTCCCGGCGCGCCTTGCGGATCGCCTGCCGGGCCTGGCGCTCCGCCTCGGCGGTGACGGCGCAGGTGTTGAAGATGATCGCCTCGCCGATCCCCGCCGCGCGCGCCTGTTGCAGCATCACCTCGGATTCGTAGGCGTTCAGGCGGCAGCCGAAGGTCACGACGCGGGGTTCGGCCGCGCGCTGCTCTTGGCGCTCCGTTGTCTCGTCTCTCTCCAATGCCGTGGCTGCTTCGCTCATGCCGCCAGCAAGCTCCCATCCATTACGCCGGTGAAACTCTCCGCCACCGGCCCGGCCATGATCACATGGCCATCCTCCGCCCGCCATTCCAGGTCGAGCGTACCGCCGTCCAGGCGTACGCGTACGCGCCGGTTCGTCAGCCCGCGCCGTACGCCCGCCACCGCCGCCGCACAGGCCGCGGTCCCGCAGGCGCGCGTAATGCCCACGCCGCGCTCCCAGACTCGCAGACGGATCGAGTCCGGTCCTTCGACCTGAGCGGCCGAGATATTGGCGCGCTCGGGGAACAGCGGATCGTGCTCCAGCACCGGCCCGAGCGTCTCGAGGTCTATCCGTTCCGCGTCCGCAACGAAGAACACCGCGTGCGGATTGCCCATCGACACCGCCACGGGATCGCTCAGCGGTCCGTGTTTCAGTGGAAGGTGCAGCGTATCGGCCTCGTAGGCCAGCGGGATTTCCCGCCAGGACGTATGCGCCGCGCCCATATCGACGGCAACGCCGTCCGCCCCCGCGCCACTTGCCCAGGCGCGTAGCAGCCCGGCGCGCGTCTCCACCGTCACGCTATCCCGGCCGGTTTCCGCCAGCAAGCGCGCGGCGACGCAGCGCGTGGCGTTGCCGCAGGCCGAAACCTCGCTACCGTCGGCGTTGCGGATACGCATGAAGACGTCCGCGTCGTTTTCCGGGCTTGGCGGCTCCATCACAATGATCTGATCGCAGCCGATTCCCTCGCGCCGCTCCGCAATCCGCTTCGCCGCCGCGCTATCGAGCGCGAAGGGCTCGCGGCGGGCGTCGACGACAACGAAGTCGTTGCCAAGTCCGTGCATCTTTATAAAGGCGCGCGCGTGTTCCATGGCAAGGGTTATAGGAGCGGACTCCCCGGCTTGTCCACAACAGCGGCGTCAGGCCAGCATTTCCGGTCCCGCCTTTTCGAACAGCACATCGGCCTGCACGGGCCCAAGCGCCGGGTGTTGAACGAGGTTGAAGCGTCCGGATTCGATAAATCCATGCCCTGCCAAATAGTCCGCGACCTCGGGCAGCAGCGCCTGCCCCTCGTAGAGTTCCACGAAAGAGCACTCGCAATAGATCCACTCCATGTAGTCGAGAAGCTCCGCGCAGCCTTGCAGCGCCGCAAGCTCGAAACCCTGCACGTCCAGCTTCAACAGCGCAGGCGCGAGGATGTCGCGTGCCGCCAGAACCTCGGCCAGCCGCGCAGTGCGGACCGTTTCGGTACCGGACTCGCCGGTGCCCGGGAATGCCTGCGTCTGCAGCGGGCCGATCGGCAGCAGAGACGACGAATCGCGGCGGTGGGAAAGATGCAACGGGCGCTCCCCGCTTTCCGGCGCGATCGCGACCTGGATCAGCCGCAGGTAGTCGTCGCCGGCAAAAATCGTGCGGAGTGTCTGGGCGGCCTCGTGTTGCGGTTCCACCGCCAGCACCCGTGCATTCGGAAACATCGCGCGGATCAGAAGCGAAAACTGCCCCCGATGCGCGCCAAGGTCGATCACCGTCGCGGGCTCCAGTCCGTGCAGCGCGGCCCTGTGCTCCACCGCCGCCGCCACCCCGTGGCGCAAACCCTTCCGCCACAGCCGCCGCGTCAGCAACGTGGCGAGCTTCCGCAGCTTGCCCGGCGATCCGCCGCTTACGAGCGCGTCGCCACCTCGCGCTTCAGTGCCCATTTGACTGTCGTCCGCTCTCCTGCGGTACGTCCCTGGAGGACCACCTGCGCGCTGCGCCGCACCTCGCTGCCGCTACCCAGATAGACGCTTTCCTCCAATGCGATCTCCGCGCCGCTGGCCTGCAAGCGCCAGTCACTGCCGCCGCCGCTGCGCAACCGGACCGTCCGTCCGTCCTCCGCAAGCACCGCGCTCACCTCTGGATGCAGGTGAAAGCGAATCGCGAAAGGCACGTTGAGCGGCCCCATCACGATATCTTGACCCCTCAGGTCGTCCCCCGTCGAGGCCAAATACAGCCGCCGCGCCACCTGACAGCCGTGCGTCCGGCGATAGCCGTCGTGGCTCATGTCCAACCAGATCGCGCCTTCACCCTCTTCACGGCGGCAGACCACGTCGCCGGGCCGCCGTCCCAGGCCGCCGCCCTCCAGCACCTCGCTGGAATTTCGTTCCGCCAGCGAAAGGGTCGAGTGCGCCGCCGTCGCCCGCTGCGCTCGCGACCAGGCGGCATCGCCCGCCTGCGCGCCGCAGTTCACGATGATGCGGCTGCGGCCATGGCTCATCTCAAAGGACAGTGTACCCGCATGGGCGTGGGAATCGTAGCCCGGCGGCGGCGGCCGTCCGGCATCCACAAGCACCAGCGTACGCCCGCATTGCAGCCGCTGGAACCCGCTCTGCGGCGCCGCCATCTGAGCGCGTGCGCGGCTGGCTGCGCGCTGCACCGCCATATCCAGCACGACCGCCTGACCCTCCTGCGACCCATTGAACAGCGCCAAACCGCCGTCGCCATGGCGGAACAGCTTCAGAACCGGAGTCATTCCTTCGATGGCGAGCGACAGGCTGCGCGGCGCCTCCACTCTGGCGGCGGCCAGCACCGCGCGCAGGTCGATCAGATCGCGCAAAACGGCCATATGCACTGCCGGGCTGCGCTCGATATGGCAGCCGTCGGCGAGAATCTGGCGCGGCAGATCCTCCTCCAGAATGGCGAGACCGCGGCGCAGGCAGGCGCGCGACTCGGGCAGGCAAACGCCGGCGTAAACCAGCCCCTTGGCCGCCGCGATCAGATCCGCGCCAGAAAGCTGTGCGGGCAAAATCCGATGAAGGTGCCGGGTCTGCCGCGCAAGGCTGTCCAGCAGGCGATCCTGAAACGCCAGTTCGGCGCTGGCCGCAAAAAATTCGAACTGCGCCAAACAGTTGGCGATGCGCCGGCCGGTCGTCGCGGGCTCCCAGGCCGGGCCGCCGGGACCGCGATGCTGCTCCACCCAATCGCCCGCCAAATCGCGCGCCCGCCGCCGCGCACTATCGCCACCGAGGGCGCGCAGGTCGCGCAACCACGCAAAACCGTGCAATTCCGCCCACCACGACGCATCCAGCCCCTCCGGCAGCCAGAAGGGAGCGGGATCGGCGACCACCCGCCCCGCCAGATTGAAGCGGTTGCGGCAGATCCCCTGACCCAGCCCAGCTTCGCCCGGCCAAGGGTCCGGCGGCTGCAAAAGAAGCTGTGTCGGCTGGTGGCCGTCGAGAGTCCAGTGATAGAGCGCGCTGGCGTACCAGGGCCGCTTCAGGGCGTGGAGGGCGCGGCGAAAGAGGAGCCCGCGCGGCAGACGAAGCTGCGCACGCAGCATGGCTAGGCCTCCGCTGCGCGCCGGACGGCGGCGCGCGACGACCGGGGAGCGCTGCTCCGCCGCCGCCTCACCGCCCATGGCTCACCTCTGCCCGCGTAGCCGGGCGATGTTGGCGGCATAGGCCGTGGGTCCGCCCTTGAACGTCGCGGTTCCGGCGACCAGCACGTCCGCGCCCGCCGCAATCGCTTCCGGCGCCGTTTCGAAATTGATGCCGCCATCGACCTCCAAATCGATGCTCCGCTCGCTCCGGTCGATCATCTCGCGCAGGTGCCCCAGCCGCTGTTTCGCTTCCGGAATGAATTTCTGCCCTCCGAAGCCGGGGTTGACGCTCATCACCAGGATCAGGTCCACCTCGTCCAGCAGCGGCTTGACCGCGCTCAGCGGTGTGCCGGGATTGATCGAGATCCCGGCCTTCTTGCCCAGCGATTTGATCAGTTGCACCGAGCGATGGACGTGCGGCCCTGCCTCAGGATGCACCGTGATGATGTCCGCACCCGCCTGCGCAAAGGCCTCGATGTAGGGGTCCGCCGGCGCGATCATCAGATGCACGTCGAACGGCAGACGGCTGTGCGGGCGCAACGCCTTCACCACATCCGGCCCGATCGTGATGTTGGGCACGAAGTGGCCGTCCATCACGTCGACATGGATATAATCCGCTCCGGCTTCGGAGACGGCCCGCACCTCCTCGCCAAGCTTAGCGAAATCGGAGGCCAGGATGGACGGCGCGATACGGATTTTTTGCTGCATGGGGCCCTGATTATCAGCAACCCGCCAGCCCCGCAAGCGGGTATGGCGGGTCCTTTCGGACGAGTCGAATATTCGCTTGAATATTAAGGGGAGCGCCGCTTAGGCGCTTTCCGGTCCCGAAGGATCGGTGTTGCCCTGTTGCGGCGGCGCAAGCCGGATGACGCCCTTCACCGGGACGTTGGGATCGACCGGCTTGCCCTTGCGCAGGATCGTGATGCGGCCTTGCCGTGCGAGGTTCTTCGCCTGCTGGCGCACGCCCGGCATATAGCGCCGCCAGAGGTCGGGCGGGTCCTTCGGCGTGCGCCGCTGCTCGGCAAAGGCACGGGCGACCTCGGTAGGACAAACGGACTTCGCGGTAGCGCACGCGGCGACCATCTGGAGAATGAGCCCGGCGACGGGGTCGCTGTCCTCGGTACGCTTGTCCCGATCTTCGGCGTCGCGGGGGTCCTCGGGGTCGTGCGGGTCTTCGTTCGTGGCTGCTTCGCTCATCGCGGGGCTTTCAAGGTTGATCGGTTGCAGGAGACGGTACCCGCAATACGGCGTCTTCCGGGAGCGATGCAAGGGCTTCCCGCAGGTCCGGCAGCGCCAGCGCCACACAGCCCGCTGTTGGCGCATACTCGGGGGCCGCTACATGCATGAAGATCGCGCTTCCCCCGCCCGGCTTCGGCGGGTCGTCGTTATGCCCCAGCACCACCACGATGTCGTAGAGGTGATCGTCGCGCCACATCACCTCGTGTCCAGCCGGATAGGGCAGCGTGACCGCGCGGTTATACGCCGGGTCGCCCGGATCGTCGCACCAGCCGTCCTTGGCTTTCAACGCCATGACCGGCAGCACGGTTTCCGGCGGCTCCATCCGGTCTGGCCGGTAGAGCACCCGCCGCATCGGCCAGCTTCCCACCGGCGTGCCGCCATCGCCTTCACGCTTGCCGCGCACCAGCCCGCCCCACCCTATGGCGCAAGGCCACGAGGGACGCGGCGACACCTCGGATTGCTCCAGCCGGACACGCCAGCCGCCGCCATCTGAAACCAGGATCAGGGACATGCCCTAAAATAGCCGGGAGCGCCCCGCATGGCTACTGCGCGATGCGCTTCCGGCGCAATTCATCACCGGCCGGATTATCTAAAGGCGTGCCGCTTACTGCTGCATCGCGCGGTACTTGTCGAGCGCGTCCATCATGCGGCTGTTGAAGTCCTCGGTCGGCATGGCGGCGGGGGAAACGTTGGGCTGCGAAGCGGGCCGAGCGGCACTTGCCGGTTCCGGAGGCGCCTGCGTTTCGCGGCGAGGTTTGGAGGTTTGCTCGGCGGCGGCCTTTTCGGCGGAGTCGTACGCGCTCTGCGCTTGCTCCTGCGCCTGCACCAGCGCGGCGCTCAGCGTCGGGTGAGCGGCGCGGGCCGTGTTGTTGCCGGTGCGGATGTCCTGCTGCGCGGTCTCGGCCTGCGCGCGCTGCGCCGCTGCGCGGGCGCGCAACTGCGGCGAGGTGTTGAAGTGCTGGCGTTCGATCGGCATGAAGCGGGCGTTCTCGCCGGGGCCGCGGCTGGGGCTGCGGCTAGAGCCGGAGGGTTCGGCGGAGGCGAGTTGGGTTTCGCGGGGCGAACGCCCCTCGGGGGCGGGCGCGCGCTCGGCGG
>SKZV01000197.1 GCA_007127165.1 Rhodovibrio sp.
CGCCCGCCTGCTGATCGAGGGAGCGCGCCGGAAAGCGCGGGAAATCGAGGTGCCGATGTGCATCGCGGTCTGCGACGAGAGCGGCAACCTGATCGCCTTCGAACGCATGGACGGGGGCAAGATCCTCAGCGTGACGCTGGCGCAGAACAAGGCGCTGACCGCCGCCATGTCGCGCAACGCGACGGCCTTTTATAACGAGAAATGCGTGCCGGGGAATCTGGCCTTCGGCATACACACGGCGCTGGAAGGGCGGTTCTGCATCGTCGGCGGCGGGGTGCCGGTGCGCACGGAGTCCGCCGTCGTCGGCGGCATCGGAGTATCCTCCGGCACGCCGGAGCAGGACATCGAGTGCGCCGAAGGGGGTATCGCTTACTGGCAGGCGGAGGCGGGTAGCTAGGTGGCCCGCATTACCGGTACAGCCGGTCGCCGTATTCCTCTTCCAGGCCCGCGTAAAGGTCCGCCACGTACTCGCCGTAGCCGTTGAAGGGCTGCGTCGCGACCTCCTCCGGCCGGGAGAAGATGCCGATGTCGCTGGTGGACTGGAGCACCTTTTCGCTCGCCTGGCTCCAGCGCGGATGGTTCACGCGCGGATTCACGTTGGCCCAGAAGCCGTACTCGTCGGGCGCCAGCGCTTCCCAGAAGGTTGCCGGGCGTTCACCGGTGAAGGTGATCCGCACGATCCCCTTGATCGACTTGAAGCCGTATTTCCACGGCGCGACGAGGCGCAGCGGCGAGCCGTTCTGCTGCGGCATCGGCTCGCCATACATGCCGGTGCCCATGAAGGCCAGCTCGTTGCGCGCCTCCGCCATCGTCAGCCCCTCGACGTAGGGCCAGGGATACCAGCTTGCGCGCTGCCCGCGGGCGACATCCGGATCGTGGAAGGTCTCCATTCGCAGGTACTTCGCGCCCGAGAGCGGACGGGCGAGGTCCACCAGGTCCTTCAGCGGGAAACCGGACCAGGGAATGACCATCGACCACGCCTCGACACAGCGCAGGCGGTAAATCCGCTCCTCCAGCGCCATGCGGCGGATCAGGTCGTCAATGTCGATATCCCGCTCTTCCTCCACCATACCGTCGATGCGCACGGTCCAGGGGCGGATCTCCATATCCTGCGCGCGCGGCCAGATGGTCTTGGACGAGCCGAACTCGTAATAGTTCGTGTAGGTCGCGGCGACCTCGCGCTCGGTCTTGGTGCGCTCGACCGTGAAGGCCGGATTGCGTTCGACTGGATAGAGGTCGTGAGTGGGATCGCCGTCGGGCGGGCCGTAGTCCGCGCGGGCCGCGCCGGGCCAAAGCGTGCTGCCCGCGGCCACCAGTGGCCCTGCCGCCATTGTCTTCAGGATTTGCCGACGCTGCCGGAAGGCCTCGGGCGAGGTCACTGCGCTTTCCGGCAGGTTCCAGTCAGGCTTGCGCTTGATCCACATCGCCTATGCGTCCTTGTCCGAAGTACCTGGCTTCCAAGATAGGTCGCAGCGGCCCAAAAGCACAGGGCCCAGCCATGACGGCCGGGCCCTTTCGCGAAAGCGGGAAGGCTTGCTTGTCCTTCAGGACAGGTGGGAGCGCAGCATCCAGGCGTTCTTTTCGTGCACCTGCATGCGGTCGGCCATGACGTGCTCGGTCACATGATCCTGCGCCTCGGTGGCGAGGTCGACCACTTGGCGGCAGGTGCCGACGACGGTTTCCTGATCCTCGGCAAGGCGGCGGACCATGGTCTGCCAATCCGGCTGCCCATCGTCCTCGCGCACCGCCGACAGCTTGGAAAAGGCCGTGAAACTCCCCGGCGCGGGATGTCCCAGCGCGCGGATGCGCTCCGCGAGCTCATCGACCGCTCCGGCCAGATCCGTGTACTGCTCTTCGAACAGTTCGTGCAGGCTCTGGAAGTTCGGTCCTTCGACGTTCCAATGATAGTTTTGCGTCTTGAGGTAGAGCGTGTAGCTGTCAGCGAGAACGCGGGACAGACCCTCGGCGAGACGCTGGCGATTTTCCGTGCTGATTCCGGTGTTGATCTTGGTCATGGGCTTCGACCTCCTTTTCCCTCGTGAGCAGCGTCGCCGCCGGTGTCGACGTCGGTGGCGTCGCTCCCGATGAGTTTTTGAACAGTTCTAAACTACCCCACCATCTAATACGCTCTGGCCGCAAGGCAAGCCCCTCATTAGAAAACTTCTAAATACAGCTCGCTTGCGAGCGCCATCCTGCCTTGTACAATCGGCCTCGAAACCCGTTCCGGCAAGGCTGGAAGCGGGACGTTCGCATGACTCTTAAGAGAAAAAGTCAGGGCGGGATGCTGCCATCCCGCCCTGACTCGACCGTTCACCACCCACATGCACTCTAGGGCCGGTGTTCGTGCTCCGCGAAGACCTTTTCGCTCTCCGCGTCCACCTCGCGCAGAACCACGGTGTAGCCCCATAGGCTCGCGAAATGGCGCAGGACGCGGCGGACTTCCAGCGCATCCAGGATCTGCCCGTTGGACACGCTGTGTTGCAGCCTCAAGGTGCGGTCGCCGCGCAGGTTGACGTCGACGATCTCGATGCGCGGCTCGGTCACTGCCGGATCGTAGCTCTGCGCCAGCGAGCGGCGCAGGCGCTTGTAACCGCGCTCGTTGTGCACGGCGTCGATGACGATCTCCGGACACTCCTTGTCGTCGTCGATCTTGAACAGGTGGAAATCCCGCATGACCTTCGGCGAGAGGTACTGCAGAACGAAACTCTCGTCGCGGAAGTTCGCCCAAGCATGGCGCAGCGTGGCCACCGGCTCGCCGTTTCCGGCGATGTCGGGGAACCATTCGCGGTCTTCTTCGGTGGGTTCGGTGCAGATGCGTTCGATGTCCTGCATCATCGCAAAGCCCAGCGCGTAGGGGTTGATACCGGGATAGCGGCGGTCGTCGAAGTCCGGCTGTGAAATGACGCTGGAGTGCATATGCGCGAACTCCAGCATCGCGCCTTCGGTGATCTGGCCGCGCTCGCGCAGCTTGTTCATGATGTGATAATGGCACCAGCAAGCGCAGCCCTCGTTCATCACCTTGGTCTGACGCTGCGGCTCGAAATACGAGGCGATGTTGCGGGCGATCCGTAACAGTTCCCGCTCCCAGCTTTGCAGGACGGGCGAGTTCTTTTCCAGGAAGTATAGAAGGTTCTCCTCCGGAAGACCCAACGCCTGCCGCTCGGCCTCCAAATTCACCTCGGTCTCTTCGTCGCGGCCGTCGGTCCGGGGCTTGGGCTTCGGCACCGTGCGCCAAAGGTCGTTGAAGGTCTCGCGCTCTTCCTGTATCCGCTGCTGTACGCGCTTGCGTTCCTTTTCGATGCTTGGCCGCTCGCGGCGTCCATAGCGGTCCACGCCGTGGCTGGAGAGCGCGTGCGCGGCGTCCAGAACCCGCTCCACCGCCTTCAACCCATAGCGTTCCTCGCAGCGGGCGACGAAGGTCTTGGCGAAGGAGAGATAGTCCAGAATCGCATCCGCGTCGGTCCACTGCTGGAACACCTGGTTCGTGCGGAAGAAGTGGTTGTGACCCACCGCCGCGTGGGCCATCACGGTGGCCTGCATCGTCATGGAATTTTCTTCCATGATGTAGCAAATGCTGGGATTCGAGTTGATGACGATCTCCAGCGCCAGCCCGCGCAGACCCTTGCGGTAATAGGTCTCCTGCTGCGCGAAGTGCTTGCCGAAGGACCAGTGACGGTACATCAGCGGCATCCCGACCGAGGCGTAGGCGTCGAGCATCTGCTCGGCGGTGATCACCTCGATCTGGTTGCGGTAGAGAGCGAGCCCGAGTTCCTCGGTGCCGATGCGCTCGATCTCGTCGTAGGTGCGCTTCAGGATATCGAAGTTCCAGTCCGCGCCGTCGAACAGCAACGCGCCGTCCTTGGCAACGGCGGGAGCTCCTTGCTTACGTTCACGCGTTTCTAGGGTCATGCTTCCATACCTTCCCGGCTGAACAGCCCGCGGAACACTGGATAGATGTGCCGTGGATGGTCGATGGCCCGCATCGCAAAGTTCGCGTGGGCCTTATCGACCGGGCCATAGCCCGCCCAGAGGTCGCTGTCTCCGCGCACCCGGAAGCCCGGCGGCCGCTCGCCGTCGCCGCCGACCTCGACATAGGCCATGTATTGGCAGATCGGCAGAATCTGTTCGTGCAGCAGCTTGACGCAACGCGGCACGTCCGAGGGGATGTTATCGCCGTCGGAAGCCTGGGCGACGTAGATGTTCCAGTCGTCCACGGGATAGCGTTCCTCGACCACCCGCAGCATTTCGTGGAACGCCGACGACACCACCGTGCCGCCGGTCTCGCGGCCGTAGAAGAAGGTCTCCTCGTCCACCTCGGCGGCCCGGTTGGTGTGGCGGATGAACACCACCTCCACATGCTCGTAGCGCCGGTAGAGGAAGAGGTGCAGCAGCATGAAGAACCGCTTGGCGAGGTCCTTCATGGTTTCGTCCATCGAGGCGGAGACGTCCATCAGGCAGAACATCACTGCCTGCGCGATGGGCTTGGGCACCTGCTCGTAACGGTTATAGCGCAGATCCACCGGGTCGATGTAGGGGATCACGGTGCGCTTGCGCTCGTTGCGCGCAAGGGCCTCTTCGATCTCGGCGATCCGGGTCCCGACGGGCTTGCCGTCGGCGGGCTCGATCTCGCCCTTGCGTAGGGCGTCGAGCTCGCGCTCCAGCGCCGCCATCACCTCGTCGGCGGGACGGCCCAAAGCGATCCGGCGCACGAGCGACCGGCGCATCGTCCGCTCCAGATTCAGCCGGTTGGGCGCGCCGGTGCGCGAAAAGCCCGCCCGCTCCGACTTCGGCGCCTTTTCGGACTTGATCTTTTCCTTCACCAGATCGGGCAGTTCCAGATCCTCGAAGAACAGATCCAGGAACTCCTCCCGCGACAGGGCGAAGGCGAACTCGTCCTCGCCCTCGCCGTCGTCGCTGGCGCTGCGGCCGCGGCCTTCCCCACCCTCCGGGCGGGGGACGCGGTCGCCTTCCTGATACTCCTTGTTGCCGGGCAGCACCCGCCTCCGCCGTCCGGCGTGGCGATCCTGCACGAAACGCGGCTCGTGGATGCCTTCCGAGGAGATGACGATCTGTTCGCCGGACGTGGAGTCCGACACGCTACGGGAGCGCAGATTCTCCTTGATCGCATCGCGAATCTGCGCCCGTGCCCGCTGGATGAAGCGCTGCCTGTTCCCGAGGCTCTTGCCCTTCGGGTTGAGGCGACGGTCGATAATATCCATTGCGCGGCGTCAACCTTGCCGGGCCGGGATATTGAATAGGTCAGTCAGAGTGTACCTCATGTTCACCCCGCCTTCTGTACGCGCATGTACCACTCAACCAGTCGGCGCACCTGCCGTTCAGTATAACCATGAGCGACCATGCGTTCCAAGAAGGCCTGATGCTTCTGAGCACTCTCGCTATCCTTCTTGGTACCGAAAGAGATCACCGGCAGCAGTTCCTCGACCTGCGAGAACATCCGCTCCTCGATGACTTCGCGGATCTTTTCGTAAGACGTCCAGCGCGGATTGCGGCCGTCGTTCTGGGCGCGCTGGCGCAGGGCGTACTTCACCACCTCGTTGCGGAAATCCTTCGGATTGGCGATCCCCGCCGGCTTCTCGGTCTTCGACAACTCCTGATCCAGCATGTGCCGGTCCAGCATCTGGCCGGTGTCCGGGTCCTTGTAGTCCTGATTCTCGACCCAGGCGTCGGCGTAGGCGATGTATCGGTCGAACAGGTTCTGGCCGTAGTCGTCGTAGGATTCGAGGTAGGCCTTCTGGATCTCCTTGCCGATGTACTCCGCGTAGCGCGGGGCCAGTTCGTCCTTAATGAACGCCAGGTACTGCCGCTCGATATCCTCGGGGAACTGCTCGCGCCGCACCGACTGCTCCAGCACGTACATCAAGTGCACCGGATCGGCCGCGACCTCGTCGGAGTCGAAGTTGAAGGTTTCGGACAGGATCTTATAGGCGAAGCGGGTGGAAAGCCCGTCCATGCCCTCGTCCACACCGGCGGTATCGCGGTATTCCTGCACCGTCTTCGCGTGCGGATCGGTGTCTTTCAGGCTTTCGCCGTTGTAGACCCGCATCTTCGAATAAAGCGAAGAGTTCTCGTGCGGCTTCAGGCGCGTCAGCACCGAGAAGCGGGCCATCATGTCGAGCGTGCCGGGCGCGCAGGTGGCCTCCGCCAATTCGGAATGGCTCATCAGCTTCTCGTAGATCTTCACTTCCTCGTCCACGCGCAGGCAGTAGGGAACCTTCATCACGCAGATGCGGTCGAGGAATGCCTCGTTGTTGCGGTTCGACTTGAAGCTCTTCCATTCCGATTCGTTGGAGTGGGCCAGGATCAACCCTTGATAGGGCAGCGCGCCGATGCTCTCGGAGCCCATGTAGTTGTTTTCCTGGGTCGCGGTGAGCAGCGGGTGGAGCATTTTCAGCGGCGCCTTGAACATCTCTACGAACTCCAAAAGGCCCTGGGTCGTCATGTTCAGCCCGCCGGAGTAGGAGTAAGCGTCGGGATCTTCCTGGCCGTAGAATTCCAGCTTGCGGATGTCGACCTTGCCGACCAGCGACGAGATATCCTGGTTGTTCTCGTCGCCGGGTTCGGTCTTCGCCACGCAGATCTGGCGCAACTTCGAGGGGTGCATCCGCACCACCTTGAACTTGGAAATATCACCGCCCAACTCGTCCAAACGCTTCACGGCCCAGCCCGAGCACAGCCCCGTGACCTTGCGGCGGGGAATGCCGTACTGCTCTTCCAACACCGGCCCGTGCTTGTCCGGATCGAACAGGCCCAGGGGATGCTCGAACACTGGGCTTACCTGATCGCCGGCCTTGAGCACGAAGACCGGCATCTCCTCCATCAACTGCTTCAGCCGCTCGGCCAGCGACGATTTCCCGCCGCCCACCGGACCCAGCAGATAGAGGATCTGCTTGCGTTCCTCCAGCCCCTGCGCCGCGTGCCGCAAGAAGCCGACGATTCGCTCGATCGTGTCTTCCATTCCATAGAAATCGGAGAAGTAGGGATAGACCTTGATCGTGCGGTTCTGGAAAATCCGGCTCAACCGGGCGTCGCGCGAGGTATCGATTGTCTCCGGTTCGCCGATCGCGGCGAGCATCCGCTCCGCCGCACTGGCATAAAGCACCGGATCGCTTCGGCAGCCTTCGAGGAATTCCTGAAGGCTCATCTCTGCATACTTGCGGTCTACATAGTTTTCGCTAAAGACATCGAAGAGATTTACATCAGCCATACCTTGGTCTCCACCATATGCGGGTTAAGGTCGACTTACTAATTTGCTGTAATCGTACACGAATCCTGGCCTGCGAGAAACAGCTAACATCGGGTGCAACGGCGCCGCCGCCTTCGGTGCACCTCTCGGGCGCTGTCTCTGCACGCGGGTCCAGGCGTCCACCATTGGCCTTCCCACGGAACCAAAATTCATGCACAACTTCCACATCGGAATACACGCCTTTACAGCCCATGTGACCGATTGACGCATAACCCATTCAACTTAGTCTTGCACAAGAAAAGCGGCAAGACAATGGCAGAGTATGACAGAACCAAAGACTAAGTAGAAATGATCGGTCAACTCTCGACAACAATAATGTGATGAGACCGTTTATAAAAAGTAAACGTTTTCTTATAAAAATTGGGCCGCGAGTATTGCGTTTACGATCTTCTCGGAAGGGCGGTCAACTTGAATTCAGTACATTACGAGTGTTGGACGCGTCATCCTTGCACTCGCGATTAACCTGTTTCGTAGAGAGCAAGTCACCGAATTATTTGCGTGCGCTCAAGGTTCCGTCGCCTCTCCGCCTGGGTGCGCCGCCCCTGCCGCTCCACCGAAGAGGGAGCGCCAGGGGCGGTTATAGCTGGACGAAGGTAAGGCCGCGCCGCCGGGTCCTGTTGAGCGGCTACGCCCGCCTTACGGCGTCCCCGTGGCGGGCGTAGAGGTGGCGGGCGTAGGGGTCGCGGGACGCAGGGGGCGCTCGCTTTCCCGGTCGGCCAGCACCTTCTCCATCGTCGACACCGCGAACTCGGCTGCATCGGAGAACGGTGTCAGCACCACATTGGCCCCTTGGCTGCGCAGAACATCGGCGTCGGTGGCGGTGTGCATGGCGACGGCGATTTGCCCTTCGAAACCTTGGCTGCGCAGTCCGTGCAGCAGGGCCAGCCGCGAGTCGGCCTCGCCCAGCCCCTCGCCGACACGCGGCACGGCGGAGATCACCGCCCGCGCACGGGTCAAGGGCAGGTGGCTCGCGAACTCCGGATCGGTGGCGTCGCCGAAGCATCCGGCGTGGCCCGCCTTGCGCCACTGCGCCAGCGCCTGCGGGTCGAAGTCCACGCCGAGCACCGAATAGCCGTGTTCGATCAGCCGCTTACCGATCGCGGAGCCGTAGCGCCCGAGGCCGAAGACGATGAAGTCGTAAGCACCCTCGGTCTCATCACCGTCGATGGCTTCCTCGCGGAAGGGGGAGCGCCGCTCGAACGGCCAGAGCAGACGCTCCAGGAAGGCATAAAGATAGTGCGAATAGGTAATCATGTAGGTCGAAAGCGCGATCGTCACCAAGCCGACCAGCGTCACCAGCCCCATCGCCTCGGAGGACACATGGCCGATGGTGACGCCCATCGCCATGAAGATCAGCGAGAACTCGCTGATCTGCGCCACCGTCAGCCCGGCAAGGAATCCTGTGCGCTTGCGATAGCCCATGTAGCCCATGATCGCCAGCACGATCAGCGGATTGCCGATCAACACGAAAAGCGAGAGCGCGATCGCCGGACCGATCTGATCGCCCAGCACCGAGAGGTCCAGACTGACGCCCAGGCCGATGAAGAAGAACAGCAGCAGGAAATCGCGCAGCGCGCTCAGGCGCGAGCCGATGGCGTCGCGGAACTGCGTGGACGCCAGCGAGACGCCCGCCAGCAAGCCCCCGAGTTCGACGCCGAAGCCTGCCCAGTCGCCCAGCGCGGCGAAGGCGGCGGCCCAGCCCACCGCGAAGATGACCATCAACTCCGGCGAGCGCGATACGCGGTTCAGCACGGCGTCGGCGGCGTAGCGGATGAACAGCAGGACCAGCAGCAGCATGCCGATGCCGCTGAGCAGGACCTGGACAATTTCGGCGGCCCCGGCCTCTTCGCCGATTCCGACGCCCAGGGCCGAGATCGTGACCATGGCCAGCACCACCACGATGTCCTGCACGATCAGGAAGCCCAGCGCTATCCGGCCGTGCAGCGAATCGACCTCTTTCTTGTCGGTGAGCAGCTTGACGATGATGATCGTGCTGGAAAACGTCAGCGCCACCGCGACATAAACCGACGTCAGCCAGTCGAGCCCGAGCGCGATGCAAATCAGGAATCCGAAGACGGCGGTGAAGGTGACCTGCCCCAAACCCGTCGCCAGCGCCACCGCGCCCAGGGTCCGCACCAGCTTCAGGTCCAGTTTCAGCCCGACCAGGAAGAGCAGCACCGCGATGCTCATCTCGGACATGATTGCGATGAAGTCCGTCGAGGTGGCAATCCCCAACATGCTCGGCCCGGCGAGAATGCCGACGGCGATAAAGGCCACCACCAGCGGCTGGCGCAGCATCAGACCCACGAGCCCGACGGCGGACGCGAGCAGAATGAGCGCGGCGATTTCGTAAAAGGTATGTTCGAAGGCCATTCTCGTTCGTTCCCCCGTTATCGGCCGCCGCAGTTCGACGGCTCTCCCGCAGCCCTTCCCATGGAGAGCGTCGAATCAGCGCTTACCGCGCTCTTCCGCCTTTTCGGAGTCCCGGCAGGCGACACCGCCACCACGGTGACCGCAGCTTCGAGACTCGGGCAGACGCCGCAAACCACTGCCTTGGAACCGGATGACCGAGAGGCAAGAGTGCCACGGTTTCCTTCGAAAGCCGATATCGGTGGCCGCGCCGAACGGCTCGCGCCCGCGCGTCCCCCGGCGCGTCAGTCCGTCAGGTCTTCCCAGAATTCCTTGATTTTGGACAGGAAGCCTTCCGATTGCGGATTGGTCTTGTCGCCCTTGCTTTCCTTCTCGAACTCACGCAGCAGTTCTTTTTGCCGCTTGGAGAGGTTGCGCGGGACTTCGACTTCGACCTCCACGAACATGTCGCCGCGCTGGTTGGAGCGCATGACCGACATGCCCTTGCCTTTCAGGCGGAAGCGCTGCGCGTTCTGGGTGCCTTCCGGAATGGAGACACGGGCGCGGCTGCCATCGATGACCGGAACCTCCACCTGCCCGCCCAGCGCGGCGGTCGTCATGGGGATCGGCATTTTGCAGAAGATGTTCGCACCCTCACGGTGGAAGATGCGGTGCGGCTCAATGTTCAGGAAGATGTAGAGATCGCCCGATGGCGCGCCACGCACCCCGGCCTCGCCCTCGCCGGACAGGCGGATACGGGTTCCGTCGTCCACCCCCGCCGGAATGTTGACCTGGAGCGTGCGCTCCTTGTGCTGGCGCCCGGCCCCGTCACACACCTTACAGGGCTTGTCGATCACCTGACCGCCGCCGTGACAGGTCGGGCAGGTCTGTTCGATGGTGAAGAACCCGCGTTGGGCGCGAATCCGCCCCGCGCCTTGGCAACTCGGGCAGTTCGTCGGCTTGCTGCCCGGTTCCGCGCCGCTGCCTTCGCATTCCTCGCAGCGGATCGAGGTGGGCACGCGGATCTGCGTTTCCTTGCCCTGGAACGCATCTTCCAGCGAGATATCCATATCGTAGCGCAAGTCCGCGCCACGGCCCGTCTGGCGGCCCTGGCGGCGTCCACCCATCATGTCGCCGAACATCTCGTCGAAGATATCCGAGAAACCGCCGAAACCACCGCCGCCAGCGCCGGCACGTCCGGCGCCATCGAAGGCCCCGTGACCGAACCGGTCGTAGGCGGCGCGTTTCTGCTCGTCGCTCAGCACCTCGTATGCTTCGCCGACCTCTTTGAACTTCTTTTCCGCCTCGGGATCGTCTGGGTTGCGATCCGGGTGATACTGCATCGCCTGTTTGCGGTAGGCGCGCTTGATTTCGTCTTTCCCGGCCTCTCGGGAAACCCCTAACAGGTCATAGTAGTCTTGCTTCGCCATGTTTAAGCCCGGCGCCTATGGTTTGTTCGACAGACATATACAGAATAGTCGGCACGTAACGCAACGGGCGGGAGCCCACGACTCCCGCCCGTCAGTCGTCACTTGCAACCTTAAGACGACGGCCGACCGCCGCGCTTCTGGTCTTCGTCGACCTCCTCGAAGTCGGCGTCCACGACGCCTTCGTCACTTGAGGAGGTCGAGGACTCACCGTCGCCCCCGGCACTGCCGTCACCGCCGCCGGAAGCGGCTTCCTGCTGGGCGCGGTACATCGCCTCGCCAAGTTTGGAGGAGACCTGAGCGAGGTGCTCGGTCTTCTGCTTGATGGCGTCGGTGTCCTCGCCCTCGGCCGCGGTCCGCAGGTCGGCGATGGCGTCCTGGACGCCCTTCTTATCCTCCTCGGGCACTTGCTCGCCCGCTTCGCTCAGCGTCCTCTCGGTGGTGTGGATCAGGGCTTCGGCCTGATTGCGCGCATCCACCAGCTCGCGCTGCTTCTTGTCTTCCTCGGCGTGGAGCTCGGCGTCCTTGACCATCTGCTCGATGTCGTCCTCGGAGAGACCGCCGGACGCCTGGATGCGAATCGCCTGCTCCTTGCCGGTGGCCTTGTCCTTGGCGGAGACGTTGACGAGGCCGTTGGCGTCGATGTCGAAGGTCACCTCGATCTGCGGCACGCCGCGCGGCGCGCCCGGGATGCCGACCAGATCGAACTGCCCCAGCATCTTGTTGTCCGCCGCCATCTCGCGCTCACCCTGGAACACGCGAATGGTAACGGCCGTCTGGTTGTCCTCCGCGGTGGAGAACACTTGCGACTTCTTCGTCGGGATCGTCGTGTTGCGCTCGATCAGCTTGGTCATCACGCCGCCCAGCGTCTCGATCCCGAGCGACAGCGGCGTCACGTCGAGCAGCAGCACGTCCTTCACGTCACCCTGGAGCACACCGGCTTGAATTGCCGCGCCGATGGCCACGACCTCATCCGGATTCACGCCCTTGTGCGGCTCCTTGCCGAAGAAGTTCTTCACCGCTTCGTGGATCTTCGGCATACGGCTCTGCCCGCCCACGAGGATGACCTCCTCGATCTCTCCTGCGGTGACGCCCGCATCCTTCAACGCGGCCTTGCAGGGGTCGATGGTGCGCTGCACCAAGTCCTCCACCAGCGCCTCCAGCTTGGCGCGGGTGAGCTTGATGTTCAGGTGCTTCGGCCCCGCCTGATCGGCGGTGATGAACGGCAGGTTCACCTCGGTCTGCTGCGCGCCGGACAGTTCGATCTTGGCCTTCTCCGCGGCCTCCTTCAGGCGCTGGAGCGCCAGCTTGTCCTTGCGCAGGTCGATGCCCTGCTCCTTCTGGAACTCCTCGGCGAGGTAGTCCATCACCCGCAGGTCGAAGTCCTCGCCGCCCAGGAACGTATCGCCGTGGGTCGCCTTCACCTCGAAGACGCCATCGCCGATTTCGAGGATGGAGATATCGAAGGTGCCGCCGCCAAGGTCGTAGACGGCCACGATACCGGACTTCTTCTTGTCCAAACCATAGGCAAGCGACGCGGCCGTCGGCTCGTTGATGATACGCAAGACCTCAAGGCCCGCGATCCGGCCCGCGTCCTTGGTTGCTTGGCGTTGCGAATCGTTGAAATAGGCCGGTACCGTGATGACCGCCTTTTCGACCGTCTCGCCCAGGTACGCCTCGGCGGTTTCCTTCATCTTCTGCAGGATGAACGCGGAAATCTGCGACGGGCTGTACTTCTCGCCTTGCGCCTCGACCCAGGCGTCACCGTTGTCCGCCTTGACGATCTTGTAGGGAACTTGCTCGATATCCTTCTTCGTCGTCGGATCGCCGAAACCGCGACCGATCAGACGCTTGATGGCATAGAGCGTATTGAATGGGTTGGTGACGGCCTGACGCTTGGCGGCCTGACCGACCAAACGTTCGCCGTTCTCGGTAAACGCAACCATCGAGGGCGTCGTGCGCGCGCCCTCCGCGTTTTCGATCACCTTCGCTTGCTTGCCTTCCATGACCGCGACACACGAATTCGTCGTGCCGAGATCGATTCCGATTACTTTGCTCATTACCCTATCTCTCCTGGTTCAGCAGACCGGCCGGCGGCCTTCTTGTTCAAGCACCGCCGGCGTCCCTGTTGGGCGGAGCCAATTTGCCATGACGTTCCGCGAGATATATAAGCACCTCTTGGAGCCCATCAAGCCATTGCATGAAGCTGATTTCGCCCGACGGCCCATGTTTCGTGCGAAACTTCGCCTTCCACGCTTGCCCGCGGCCGCGGGCTCGACCAAACTCGTGGGCTATTTTTGGCCCGCGTGGGCACCTTGCAAGGCTAGGACAACGTAAGACAGGCATGACCGGTAAAAAAGACGCCAACGACGAGCCGCGCGACCCGCGCCACGACCAGCGGCACCTTTCCCTGCTGATCGCGCTGATGGCGGTGGTGATCGTCTCCGCCGTGACGGCGATCGCCGCGGACATGGTTTTCGGCAATCAGGCGATCCGGCAACTCGGCTTCAGCGTCGCCATTCTGGGCGGTATCGCGTATTTCGGCCTGCGCATCTACGGCAACCTGAAGGCGCGCGAGTACCTACGCGAAATGCGCCGCCGCGAGCTCGCCCGCAGCTTCGCCGACGATCGCCACGCGGATGACGATGACGACGACCACGACGCATACGAGGACGACGAAAGAGCCAGGCGCCGCGACCGCGAGCCCCGGGCTTGAGGAGAGTTCTCGAGGAGACGTTACGAAAGGATTCGGCCATATCCTTTAATCACGCGAAGGCTTGTGAAAGGATGTTTTCATAAAGCTTCGCGCCGCATAAGGTGCGGGTTTCGCCCCGGCCTCCGATGATCGTCCCCCCCATGATCGTTTCCGCCAGCTACCGCACCGATATCCCGGCGTTTTACAGCACCTGGTTCCGTCGGCGTTTGGCGGAGGGGTGGTGCCGGGTGGCGAATCCTTATGGCGGCAAAGACAGCATCGTGGACCTGACGCCCACAGGAGATAACGGGGCAGGCTGCGACGGCTTCGTGTTCTGGACGCGCAACGTCGGGCCGTTCGTCCCGGCGCTTGCGGAGGTGCGGGCGCTGGGGTTGCCGTTCGTCGTGCAATACACCGTTACCGGATACCCGCGCGCGCTGGAAACCTCGGTGATCGCGGAGGAGCGCTCAATTGAGGCAATGCACGCGCTGGCGCGGGAGTATGGGCCCGACGCCGTCGTTTGGCGCTACGATCCGGTACTGCTGAGCGATCTGACGCCGCCGGACTGGCATCGCGGGCAGGTGGCGCGGCTGGCGAAGGCGTTGAAGGGTGCGGCGGACGAGGTGGTTTTCTCGTTTGCGACGATTTACCACAAGACCCGCCGCAACACCGAAACCGCGGCGGCAGAACACGGTTTTTCCTGGTGGGACCCGGCGGACGCGGAGAAAACGGACCTGCTGGAGGA
>SKZV01000164.1 GCA_007127165.1 Rhodovibrio sp.
AGCTCGACCACCTCGGCTACAACGGAAATGGAGAGAACCGATGACCCGCAAACCGGCCCGCCCGCGCGGCCTGATCCCGCTGCACCGCGACACCGAGAGCGATGATCCCGTCGCGCTGGTCGCGCACCGCCTGCACAGCCGTTTTCCCGGCGAGCCGGTGCGCACGCTGGAAGCCCTGGCGATGGCGGAGGCGAATCGCCTCGCCGCGCGCGCACCCCGCACGCGGGCGCAAGTCCCGCCCGCGCCAAGGGACGACCGCGCCTACGCCGCCTGCCGCCGCATCGCCCGCTGGGCGCTGTCCGGCGAGCTGGAAGACCCGGTGGGGGAGGCGACCCGCTACCACCGCGAGGACGCCAGCCCGCTGTGGGCGCGCGATTTGCCGCCGCTGGCCGAGGTCGGCGGCTTTTTGTTTTACGCCGGATAGGGAAGGGGAAGGACCATGCTGTCCACCTTGCTCGCGACCGTCGGCCTGCCCGCCCTGACCCGTCTGGTCTCGGGCGGGCTTTCCAGGATCGACAACCCCATCGCAAAGACCGCCGCCAAGGCGCTCGACGACGCCGGAACCGCCATCGGCCGCAACGAGATCACGCCGGAACAGATCGCCGAGGCCAATGCCCATGTGCAGGAGATGGCGAAGCTCGACGCCGAACGCGAAACCGCGATCCTGACGCAGATCAACGCCACGATGCGCGCGGAGGTCGCCAGCGAAGACGCCTACGTCCGCCGCTGGCGGCCGACCTTCGGCTATGCCGTGGCGCTGACCTGGATGGTGCAGATGGCCGGGCTGACCTACGCCATCGTCGCCACCCCGGCCATCGCCGGAGAAATCCTCTCCGCCATGACCCACCTCACCGCGATCTGGGGCGTAGCCCTCTCGGTCCTGGGGATCAACGTGGCAAAGCGCTCGCAGGACAAGGCCACGGCGAAGGGCGATATGCCGAAGCCGGGGCTGCTGGAGCGGTTGGCCGCGCCGTTGACCGGGGGACGTTCGGGGTAGAACGGCGGTTGTCGGCTGGTTGCGCGGGAAAAGGGGTCGGAGATCACGGTTTTGCGTGGCAAAAAATGTCTCCGACCCCTTTTTCCCCTCCGAAGCCGGGGTTGTCTACGCGAGTTGAAGGGCCGCGGTTTCGCGGCAGGGCCCAATCCAACATACTCCACCCTCTTACCTGAACTGAATTCCCATTAAAGCGCTTTCAGAGCAAAAAGCTTAAGTGCATAGACGTTTTCGGTCGTCTCACCTTGAAAGATGACTCTTGGTTGTCGGTTTCGTATAACGACGGAAACAAGAGGGCTGGAACGGCTTAATCCTATTCGAAACCAGTTTCTCAGAGGCTGGAGCTTGATTCACGCGGGTATAGGAAGGTCTCGCAAATGAAGCCTTTTAAGCGTGCTGTTGTGCACATCGGTTTGCACAAAACTGGGACAACTTCTCTTCAGAACGGGCTTATGGCCAGGAAGAAGATGTTGGAGGAGGAATACGGCATCCTTTACCCAGGCCAGAAGCCAAACCACAGTGAACAATTCTTTTCTTTATTTTGTGAAGACCCACTTGGTTATCATGCGAATATCGTAAGAGGCATAGGTACGGAACAAGAAGCAGACGAACACAATGCGCGGAGCCGACGCGCATTGGACGAAGAATTCGAGGCGACAAAAGCTCAAGAACTCATAATCAGCGGAGAAGACCTCTCGCGCCTGAATGCGAATGGAGTTGGAGGTTTCTACGAATGGATAAGCGATAGATCAGACGCAGTCGAAATCGTCGCCTTCGTTCGCCACCCGCTCCCCGCGACCGCCAGTTTGGTGCAAGAAGCAGTCAAGCATGGCTCCACCCTCGACGTATTGCGCAGCGATCCGAACTATCCGATGTTTCGTGATCGTCTTGAACCTTGGTTGGAGGTGTTTGGTTTTCAAAATATATCGTTATTTGATTACAGTGAAACGCGAGACCATCCAAATGGGATTTTAGGTTTCTTCTGCAAACAAATAGGCATACCGGGGGAAGTCTACGAGAATGCTGTGTTGGAGCGCCATAACGCCTCCATGAGTCAGGAGGCGACGGAACTTTTAAGCGCGCTCAACGCGGTCCGTCCGCTTTTTACAGATGGGAAGCTCGGGCCTCGGCGTTTTGCGAACGATTTATGGGGTTTCACTGAGATTCCTGGGTCGCCTTTTGCCCTAAGCGCTGAAGTGTGTGAGAGGGTCGAAGCCCTTGCCGAACCGCATGTCCTATGGTTGGCACGTGAATTTAACCTCCATTTTAGGACGGTGGAAGAAGCCAGGACGCAAGGGAACTTTGGATTTTCTGAACCCGCCTTGCAGTACTTGGCGATATTGATTTCAGATCGGGAGAACGGGACTCAACACGATACGTTGTTGGACCGTGCGCGGCTTAACGCGGCAAAGGGAAATCACTTGGACGGCCAGCGGCTGACGCGCGAGGCATTGCGCATTTTGCCAGACTCGCAAGTTGCCGAGGAAGTCTTGAAGACGATCCATGCGCAAGAGCCGGCTGCTTCCCTGCAAACCCGTGGGAGCGGCGATGAAGTGGCAGCCGGTTCGGATTCACCTACTAGACAAGGAGAAAGCAAAGCGGATTCTCATTCTGGCCGTAACGCCAAGAGCGCGGCTAACAGCGAAATCAGTGAATTGGAGCCGGCGATTAGCCAAGCAACGCGGCGCGAGAGTCGTCATGCGCCTGAGGAATCGGGCGCACCACACTCGAGGCGTACGGCACGAAGTCTGACTCGGCGTATTCAAAGGTGGGTTTATGGGCGTTAGCGAGCCTTAAGACCGCTCCAACCCCATCTGCCAGAAGCCCGCTTCCAGCAGCGTCGCCGTCCTGAACACTTCGCAGAGGCTGTCCCAGCGGCCGGAGGCTTCCGGGTTTTCGCCGATGCGCCAGGCGGTGACGCTGTCGATCTGTTCGACGGCTTTTTTCGTCACGTCCTGGAACTCCGCGCCGCCGTAAAGCTCGATCCAGTCGCGGTAGGGGTTGCATTCGAGCTTGGTCGAGGGGTCGTTCAGCAGGCGGTGGCCGATTTCGCCGTAGCCGCAGGAGCACGGCGAGAGCGCGACCAGAAGGTCGAGCAGGTCGCCGGAATTCCCGGCCTCCAGCACATAGCGCGTATAGGCCATGTTGGAGCGCGATTCCGGCGTCGCCACGATGTCGGTCTCGGTGAGGCCCCAGCCCGAGCAGTAGTCGAGGTGCAGCTTCATCTCCGTATTGAGAAGCGCGTTCACCGTCTCCGCCGCAATGCGCATGTCCTCCAACCGGTCGCTCTTGTAGACCGCGAGCGCGTAGGCGCGGGAGAAGTGGATCAGGAAGAGGTAATCCTGGATCAGGTAGTGCCGGAACGACTCCTCCGGCAGCGTCCCCTCCGCAAGCTGGCGCACGAAGTCGTGGTCCGCGTAAGCCGTCCACTCGATCGGGCAGTTCGCTTTCAACCGGCCGACGATACTCGTATCCGGGATCGGCGCCATGGCGTTACATCTCCATCCAGTTCGTGACCTGCTCCGGCAGTCTGACCACCAGCCCGTCCAGCTCCGGCGTCATCACAAGCTGGCAGCCCAGACGCGAGGTCTTGGTGAGTCCGAAGGCAAGATCCAACATGTCTTCCTCGTCCTCCGAGGGTTCTTCCAGGCGCTCATACCATGTCGCCTCCACGATAACATGGCATGTCGAGCAGGCGAGCGCTCCCTCGCAGGCGCCTTCCATCTCGATGCCGTTGCGATGGGCGATCTCCATAACCGAAAGGCCCAGCGGGGCCTCGACTTCCTTGTTGGTTCCATCCCTCTGCACGAAGGTCATTTTGGGCATGGCGCAGGCTTCCTCGCGTGTCGTCTTGGACGATGTTGGATGAGTGGAGAAGGTGTTACAGGGATTGCGGTTGCCAGTATCGGCGTCATTCCGCCGCACGGCCGCTTTCGGGAATGCCGCCACGGCCGGAGGCGCGCAGCCGCTCCGCAGCCGACGCGATCTCGCGCACGGCGGTGTCGATCTCGGCTTCGGTGGTGAAGCGGCCCAGGCCGATCCGCAGGCTTGCCGCCGCGGCGTCCTCCGAAAGCCCCATGGCGGTCAGGACGTAAGACGGCTCGACCGAGGCCGA
>SKZV01000352.1 GCA_007127165.1 Rhodovibrio sp.
GCTGCTGCTGCTGCTGGCGAGCCTTGCAGTGCTGGGAAGCTCGGCCCCGAACGCGCGGGCGCAGGAACTGGTGGCCGACCTCTCGAACCACCTCGTGGCGATCACCACCGGCTTTGCAGGCACCGAGGTGCTGCTGTTCGGAGCGCTGGAGAGCCCGGGGGATGTCGTGGTTGTGGTGCGCGGCCCCACCCAGTCGGTGACGATGCACCGAAAGGCGCGCGTGGCCGGAATTTGGATGAACACCGCGTCCATGACCTTCGAGTCCGCACCCAGCTTTTACGCGATCAACGCCAGCGCTCCGCTCGAAGAGATCTCGACGCCTTCGGTGCGCCAGCGTCACGAGATGGGGTTGGACGCGCTGGACGCGCATCTTCCGCGCGCCCGGGCCTCGCCAAACGTCGCAGCCGAGTGGCGCGACGCGCTGCTCCGGGCCAAGCAGCGCAGGGGGCTCTACTCGCGCGATGTCGGCACGGTGACCTTTCTGGGGGCGCGACTGTTCCGTTCGAACATTTACTTTCCCTCGAACGTCCCCACCGGCAGCTATACCGTGGACGTCTTCCTGTTGCGCGATGGGCGGGTGGTCAGCGCTCAGACCACGCCCCTGATCGTCTCCAAGGTCGGCGTGGAGGCGGATGTGTTCGATTTCGCGCATGAACGCTCGGCGCTCTACGGCTTCATTGCGGTGCTGATCGCGTTGATGGCAGGATGGATGGCTCACACGATATTCAAGAAGGCGTAGCGCTGCGGGATGACAGAGATCGAGAAGGACTCCGGCGATAAGGTGGGGCCTGCGCGCCGATCCAATCGCGTCTTCCTCGTCGTCGTGGACGATACCGAGGAGATGCGCGTGGCGCTGCGCTTCGCGTCCGGGCGGGCGGTGCACACCGGCGGGCGCGTGGCGCTTTTGTACGTGATGGAGCCAAACGACTTTCAGCACTGGATGGCGGTCGGCGACCTGATCCGCGAGGAGGCCCGCGCGGAGGCGGAAAAACTGCTGCAACGTCATGCAGCCCAAGTGCAGAAGTGGTCCGGAGCGATGCCGATCCTGCATCTGCGCGAAGGGGAGCCGCGCGACACTCTGTTGGCGCTGATCAACGAGGACCCGCAAATCTCCATTCTGGTGCTCGGGGCGAATACCGGCGCGCGCGGGCCGGGTCCACTGGTCTCGGCTCTAACCGGGAAAATGATGGGCAAGTTGCGGGTTCCCGTCACGGTGGTGCCGGGGAATCTGAGCGATGACGACATCGACGCGATCTCGTAAGGTCCTGAAAGTGTTTACCTAATTCGACGTTTTTCTACACGCATGGGTGCTATGCGGCCCTGCTGTCTTGCTAAAATGGTGTAATTTTAGCATTTTGCCGCTCATCGACGTTCGGACGCTGTCCCGCAGGGTGTTGTTCTGGACAGTCACGGTTTCGGCGGCAAGCGGCCGCTCCCGATCCTTAACCCGTTCTACGGCAGGTGCGGCGCTTCGCAAAGGGGGCGCTGCTTGTGGCCTTGGCACGGGCGATCTGGAACCCGCAACAATGCATCGCCGGAGCCTCTTGAACACACAGAGGGGGCTTTCGTCATGTCTTGGATGTTGCAGCGCGCGGCGGCGCTGATGGTGCTTTTTTTGCCCTTGGTCCTCTCCTCGCCTGCGCAGGCGGAGAGTGCGGCGGCGCTGCCGTCCGCGGGCTCCGTTTCGGCAGCCTTTAACGAGCACGGCGCGGCTGAGGGCGGTCTGCGCGGCGAAGGTGACGTGCGAAGGGTGCGCTTCCCCGATGCGGCGCTGGCGCTCGCGGACTACTACGACATTCTTGGCTATAGCCTTGAAGCGGTGGAGGATGAGGCGGGCGCTTCGGTACCGCGCGTCTATCTGGCGGCGCTGCCCGCCGACCTGGGGGATCTCTATTCGGTGGACGAGCGCAAGGCGCTGTTTCTGCGGTCCATGCTACCGCTGGTGTTGAAGGCGAATGAGGAAATCGCCGAAACGCGGGCCGGTCTCCTCGCGCTTCGCGACCGCTTCGAGGCTGGCGGAACCCTGACGGTTTCGCAGCGCCTTTGGCTTCTGACGCAGGCGCAGCGCTACAACCTTGCGGCGGAGCGGGTCAACGAGGTGGATTTCCCGGCGCTGCTCAAGCGGGTCGATGAGGTTCCGCCAAGCCTTGCGTTGGCGCAGGCGATCCTGGAGAGCGGCTGGGGCACCTCGCGCTTTGCGCACGAGGGCAACGCGCTTTTCGGCCAGCGGACGTGGGCTGAGGAAACCGCGGGACTGAAGCCGGAGCGCGCCGAGGGCTTTCGGGTTCGCGCGTTCCGCGATCTCGGCGAATCGGTCCGCAGCTACCTCTACAATCTGAACGTCGGCGGCGCTTATGAAGAGCTGCGGGAGATGCGCGCGGCGGCACGGGTGAAGGGCGAGGCGCTCGACGGCCACAGCCTCGCCGCGACGCTCTCGCGCTACTCGGAGGAGGGTGACGACTATATCGCGAAGCTGCGCGGGCTAATGGAGCACAACGGCCTGCGCGCCTTCGATACGTTGCAACTGCGCGATACGAGGACTGCGCAGCGTCTGTTCCCGGACGCCGGCGTGACGTTGCTTCAAGTGGCGGCGGCTGCCCGGTAGGAGCGCGATGATCTCAAGCCACTTCGGCCTGATATCTGAATCGCCTCCGTCCCGCTCTAGGAGCGGCGCGGAGCCACTCAGAAATGCAGGCGCACGCCCAGCGTGTGGAAGTTCGAGCCGCCGCGAGTGCCGTATAGCCCGAAGACCCCCGAGCGATGGTGAATGCGTCCGACGACGCTCCAGCGGCTGTCGCTGGGCGGTGCAAATTCCGCTTCCACTGCGGTGTAGTGAAGAACCTCTTGAGCATCGGGCCGCTCGATCTCGGGGCGTTCGGCGGCCACCGAGATGCCTTGCCCGAGTGCGACGCTGGTATCGACGAAGGAATCCCACGGGAACCGGCGCCAACGCGCGAGCAAGGCCAAGTTGCCCTCGAGGTGCGATTGGTTGCCGAAGTGCCGAAACAAGCTGCCTTCCAGCTCCCAGGTAAGGCGATCGAAGCTCGCGCCGACCTCCCGCGTGACGGCGACCCCGGCGAGGTAACTGGACTCGAAGTCGTGTCCGCGAAACGTTAAGATTTCCCAAAGCCGACTGTCGTCGTGTACGCCGCCAAAGGCCGTGACGGACCACAGAGCGGACTCGCCGGAGAGCGTATCGCGAGGGCTGTCCGCCGGCGCGGCTCCGGCATCCTTGGGGAGCGGCGCAGCCAGGCTCAGGACCAGCGCCAGTGGGGCGAGGGCGGGCAGCACCCGGGAAACCAGGCGGCCAAGACTGCTTGCGCGGAGGGAGGGAGCCATGGTGTCGAAGCCCTGTCGTGACGGTCCGGTCGCCGTGGTAATGCGACGTTAGACAGTGACGCAGGGGGCTCGCCAGCTCAAGTGACCCATCCGGCAAATCGTTCGCTCGGGGGAGGAGCGAGCTACTCGCTCATGACGTAGAACTGGGTGCCGAACCAGCGCCAGCGGTCGCCGCCCGCGGGCATGGTGCAGTTCACGCGGGCGCGTCCGGCACTGAGTGGCTCTGGAATCCGCACTTCCACCCGCTGATTGGCAATCCGCTCGATCTCGAGGATCTGGCCGCCGAGGAAGCAGTTGAGGCGGCCAATATCGCCGACGTCCTCGAAAACCTTAAAGCCGTAGCGCGGCGGGTTGTTTTCCGGCCGCACGGTTTTGTCGGCGGGCGTGACGTCGGTTACCGGCAGCGGCTTTGAGTTCACCGCGAGGTGGAAGCGGTCCATCTCTCCAAACGCTTCGTTGAGAGCAAAGCGGGGCAATCCGAGTGGGTCGTCGCTGCGCCCGATGGCGCCGGAATGCTGGCCAAAAGCAAAGTCGAATCCCAGCGCCGCAATCACCTCCTGAACGTCTTGCGAATATTCACCGTAGGGGTAGGCGAAGTGATCCGGCTCGAATCCGATCTCGGTGCGAAAGCGGGCCTGACTACGGGTTATCTGCTCCGCCACCTCGGCGCTCGTCAACTCGGGCAGGCTAGGATGGGTATGGCTGTGATTGCCGATGGTCACAAGATCCGACTCCGCCATCTCGCGAA
>SKZV01000060.1 GCA_007127165.1 Rhodovibrio sp.
GCACGACCCGCCACCCCGGCGTCTCAGCCGAAACCTCCAGGGTTCGGCTGAGACGCAGGCCGGTGTCGCGGCACACGGCGCTCTCCATCCGCACCGTCACACGCTCGGGCGCTGCTTGCAGCACGCTGATCTCGTAAGGGCCGCTGTCCAGATCGGGATAGGGTGCGCCGCCGGGAAAGCGGCTCTCCGGCGCGATCCAGGTCTTGCCGCCGCCCCACAGGGGGAAGCCCAGCGACTTCCGCCAAGCCTCAAGCGCCGCCCGCTCCGTCTCGCTTGGCACGCTCCCCGCGCGCTCCGGCTGCACGAAAGCAAGCTCCTGCCCGTCGTGTGCGATTCCCATGATCCGCCCGCCGATTTGCGGAACGAGGTGGAGGGTGAGCGCGCCTCGCTCGATCCGCAAGGCCCGCCAGCCCCGAAAGGCGACGTCTTCGCTCAGCACAACGTCCGCCGTCATGTCTTCCCCGCAATTACGGCGTCCAAACGAGTCAGCGGCTGCTGGACCTGCTCCAGCTTCTCCGGTTGCTCGATCCATGGCGCGGCGATCAGCGTCTCCGCCGTGGCGCGGTTGCAGGCCATCGGCACATCGTACAGCGTCGCGATCCGGATCAGCGCCTTGACGTCGACGTCGTGGGGCTGCGGCGTCAGAGGATCGACGAAGAACACCAGCATGTCGATCTCGCCGTCCACGAGCTTTGCCCCGATCTGCAAATCGCCGCCCAGCGAGCCGCTCGCTAGACAGGTGATCTCGAGATCCGGCAAGCGCTCGCGGATCGTCTCCCCGGTGGTGCCGGTGGCAAACAGCCGGTGGCGCGCCAGCCGCTCATGATGCTCGGCAGTCCATTCGGCCAGCATGGGCTTCATCCGGTCGTGGGCGACCAGCGCAATTCCGAGCGTACGGGCGCTCATACCTCCTCCGTAAAGAATATGCTCGCGCCATGATCGGCGGTGGAAACGATGCGGCGGAACGGCTCGAACAACTCGCGGCCCAGGCCGTCGTTGACCTCGGAGAGATCGAGTTCCGCGGGCGCGCGGGCCTCGAAATCGTCCGCCAGCACCTCCAGCGTGCCCGCCCGTGCGTCCAGCCGCACGATATCGCCGTCCTGGATCTTGGCGATGTTGCCGCCCGCCGCCGCTTCGGGGGCAAGGTGGATCGCGGCGGGGATCTTGCCGGAGGCGCCGGACATGCGCCCGTCCGTCACCAGCGCCACCTTGTGGCCGTGCCCCTGCAAGACGCCGAGCGTGGGCGTCAGCCCGTGCAACTCCGGCATCCCGTTCGCCTTCGCGCCCTGAAAGCGGACCACGACGACGACATCGCGGCTGAGTTCACCCGCGCGGAACGCGGTCTTCACCGACTCCTGATCGTGGAAGACGCGCGCGGAAGCCTCGATCAGCAGATGCTCTTCCTTCACCGCCGAGGTCTTGACGATCCCGGTTCCCAGATTGCCGGTCAGCCGTTGCAGGCCGCCGGTCGCCTGGAACGGGTCGTTTGCCGGGCGCAGGATCTTGTCGTTCAGCGTCCGCTCCGGCCCGGCGACCCACTGCAGACCGGCCGCTTCGTCGTACTTCGGCTCTTCGGTGTAGCGGCGCAGACCATCCCCCGCGACGGTGCGAACCTCATCGTGCAACAGTCCCGCGTCGAGAAGCTCGCGCAGCATGAACTGCAATCCGCCCGCCGCATGGAAGTGGTTCACGTCGGCGAGGCCGTTCGGATAGATGCGCGTCATCAGCGGCGCGACCCCGGAAAGGTCGGCAAAATCCATCGGATCGAGCACGACCCCGGCCGCGCGCGCCATCGCGATCAGGTGCAGCGCGAGGTTCGTAGAGCCGCCGGTGGCGTGCAGCCCGATGATGCCGTTTACGAAGGCCTTCTCGGTCAGGATATCGGCGGTCGAGGTGTATTGATTGCCCTGCTGCGTGATCTCCAGCGCGCGCTGGACGGCCGCCGTGGTCAGCGCGTCGCGCAGCGGCGTGTTCGGGTTCACGAAGCTCGCGCCCGGCAGGTGCAGCCCCATGAACTCCATCAGCATCTGATTGGTGTTCGCGGTGCCGTAGAAGGTGCAGGTGCCGGGGCTGTGGTAGCTGGCCATCTCCGCCTTCAGCAACTCCTCGCGCCCGACCTCGCCGGATGCGAACTTCTGGCGGATCGCCGACTTCTCCTCGTTCGGCAAACCGGACGGCATGGGTCCGGCGGGGAGGAAGACCGCCGGAATGTGCCCGAAACTGGCCGCCGCGATCACGAGCCCCGGCACGATCTTGTCGCAGACGCCCAGGAAGACCGAAGCGTCAAAGACATTGTGGCTGAGCGCAATGGCCGCCGCGCCCGCGATCACGTCGCGGGAGAAGAGCGACAGCTCCATCCCCGGCTGCCCCTGCGTGACGCCGTCGCACATCGCCGGAACGCCGCCCGCCACCTGCGCCGTCCCGCCCGCCTCGCGCGCCGCCTTGCGGATCAGGTCCGGGAAGCGCTCGAACGGCTGGTGCGCGGAGAGCATGTCGTTGTAGGCCGTGACGATCCCCAGGTTCGGCCCGCGCTGCTTGGCCACGGCCTCCTGGTCCGGCCCGGCCGCGGCGGCGGCGTGCGCGATGTTGCCGCAGGACAGGTGCGCGCGCCCCGGCCCGGCCTCGCGCATTCGGGTGACGCGCTGCATGTAGGCGGCGCGCGCCTTCTCGCTACGCGCCTGGATGCGCTCGGTCACGGCTTCGATTGTCGGGTTCAACGCCATGGTCGCCTCTTCTTCAAACGGGGTCAGGGCGCCCAGTGGACGCACGGCGAACTCTGCGCCGCATCGGCAACTGCGCGGATGGGAGAGTCCTGGGGCGCGGTTTTCGCCGCGCGCTCCAGAACCGCCCGCTTCTTTTCACCGAAAATCAGCACGTGCAGCCCGCGCGCGCGGGCCAGGAACGGTAGGGTGAGCGTCACCCGTGGTTCGCCCGCACCGGCGGCGCGGATCGCCGCAATATTCCGGTCACCATCCGGATCGAGGGCCGCTGCGAGTCCCTGCGCGCCCGGAAACAGGGAAGCGACATGCATGTCTTCCCCCATCCCCAGAACGGCGACGTCCAGAACCGGCGGCACGCCAAGCTGCGCGCGCAGCCGCGCCTCCACCTTCTCGACCCCGCGTTCCGGCGTTTCTCCCTCGGCGTAAAGCGGCAGCAGCCGCGCCTGCCCAGCCCGCCCGCTCAACAGGCTGCGGCGGATCAGTCCGGCGTTGGCGCGAGGATGAACTTCCGGCACCCAGCGCTCGTCGCTCGGCAGGACATCGACGCGGAGCCAATCGAGGCATTGCTGCGCCAACGCGTGCAGGAACGGTTCGGGCGTGGTTCCGCCCGGCACCGCCAAAGCCGCCCGTCCTCGCGCCTCCAGCGCCGCCCGCAGCGAGTCCGCCACGCTCTCCGCCAGCGCCTCGGCCGCCTGCGCGCGGCTATCATAGACCTTCAGCGTCCAGGGCATTGCATTACGCCTCGATCTCGCGCCATCTCCGGCCATCCTGGTGCATCAGCCGCAGCGCGTCCTCCGGCCCGGCGCTTCCGGGATCGTAGGGCGCCGGACGGGGGGCGGCCTGAGAGGCGGCGAGGATCGGGTCGATCCAGGCCCAGGCGGCCTCCACCTCGTCGCGGCGCATGAACAGCGTCTGATCGCCGCGAATGACGTCGAGCACCAAACGTTCGTACGCGTCCGGCAAGCGCAGGTCGGTCACGCCCAGCGCTCCGGCGAACGTCATGTCCAGCGGCGCGGAAATCAGCCTCATCCCTCCGGGTCCAGGTTCCTTCACCGTCATCGAGAGGGTCACACCCTCGTCCGGCTGCAAGCGGATCACGAGGACGTTGGAGCCGATCATCCCAGCTTCCGGCGGGAAAATCGAATGCGGCGGCTCCTTGAACACAACCGCGATCTCCGACATCCGGGCACGCAGCCGCTTACCGGTGCGCAGGTAGAAGGGCGTGCCGGACCAGCGCCAGGTATCGATCGAGGTCTTCAACGCGACGAAGCTCTCCGTGTGCGAGTCGCGCACGCCCGCGTCTTCCCAATAGCTGGAGATCGCGTCACGGCTGCGATACTGCCCACGCGCGGTGAACTTCATCGCCTCCCGGCCCTCGATGGGGGCCAGGGCGCGCAGCACCTTCAACTTCTCGTCGCGCACGGCGTCGGGCTCGAACCGCGCCGGTGGCTCCATCGCCGTCAGGCACAGCAATTGCAATAGGTGGTTCTGCACCATGTCCCGCATCGCGCCGGCCCGGTCGTAGTATTCTCCGCGCCCCCCGATCCCCCCGCTTTCGGCGACGGTGATCTGCACATGGTCGATGTGACGGGCGTTCCATAGCGGCTCGAACATCGCGTTGGCGAAGCGCAGCGCCATCAGGTTCTGCACTGTCTCCTTGCCGAGATAGTGGTCGATCCGGTAGACGCGCGATTCGTCGAACACCCGTGCAATCTGGTTGTTGAGATCGCGAGCGCTCGCAAGGTCGTGGCCCAGCGGCTTCTCCACCACGAGCCGCGCGCCCTCGGCCAAGCCGTTTGCCGCCAGACGCTCGCAGATCGGCCCAAAAAAGCCCGGCCCTACGGCGAGGTAAAACACCCGGACCCGGTCGTCGTGCTCCGCCAGCGTAGCGGCGAGGCCGCTCCATCCCGCCTCCCCGGTCACATCGACCGGGCAATAGTCGAGACGGCGCAGGAACCGTGCCAAAGCCTCCGGCTCCTGAACGGATTCCGGAGCGAACTCCGCCAGCGCCGCCGCCGCCTGCTCACGGAACGCCTCAGCCCCTATTTTCGAGCGGGCAGCGCCAAGGATGCGCGCCCCCTCCGGCAACTGCCCGTCGCGGTCGCGCTGAAACAGGCCGGGCAGCAGCTTGCGCCGCGACAGGTCGCCGGTGGCGCCGAATATGACCAGATCGAAAAGCGGTGCCGGTATGATGCGTGCGCTCATTCGTCGAGCCCCCTCGGTGGTGACGATCCGGCCAGTGGTGGAAATCCGGCCAGCGCCGGCAGTTCATCGCGCCGCGGCATGTCAGCCCCTCGACGGGAGACCACCAGCGCCGCCGCCCGACCGGCGAACGCCAGTAGATACTCCAGCCCCTCCCCGTCCAACCCCTCAAGGCCGCCGCGCGACAGCCGCCCACTCTCGTCCAGCGCGGCGAGGAGAGCTGCCTGAAACGTATCGCCCGCGCCCACGCTGTCGACGACGGAAACGGCCTCTCCGCCAACGCTTGCCTGCGCCCTGCCGGTCCAGGCTTGCGCGCCCCGGCCGCCGTCGGTGACGATCACCAGCGCCACGCCCGCATCGAGCCAGCCAGCGGCAATGGTTTCGACCGGCGTGCCAGGGTACAACGTTTCCAGGTCTTCCCGGCTGACTTTCACCAGATCGGCACGCGCCGTCATCCTCGCGACGGCCCTGCGCCACCGCTCCAGATCGGGCTCGACAGTTGGTCGGATATTCGGATCGTACGACACAAGGCACCCTTGCGCCAAGTCCAGCAAGGCATGCTGCGTCGAGGCCACCGGCTCGACCGCCGCGGTGTAGGACCCAAGATGCAGGGCCTTGACGCCGTCGAGCGCGACCGGCAAATCGTCCCCGCTCAACGCGCGG
Organism: Rhodovibrio sp.; assembly: GCA_007127165.1. Classification (GTDB taxonomy): domain Bacteria; phylum Pseudomonadota; class Alphaproteobacteria; order Kiloniellales; family Rhodovibrionaceae; genus SKZV01. The sequence continues at coordinate 5,586 of SKZV01000060.1, forward strand.
TCCGCCGCGCCCTCGCCATAGAATGCATAGCTTGGCGATCCATCGGCACCGAGGCCGACGAAGCTCACCGTGGCCGGGCGGTCGAGACGGCGCAGCCAACGGGTGTCCACGCCTTCGCGCTCCAGCACCGCCGCGAGACGGCCGCCGAGCCAATCGGTCGATAGGCCGGTGAACAGCCCGGCCTCGCGGCCCAGCCGCGCCAGCCCCACCGCCACGTTGAAAGGCGAACCGCCGGGCCGGGCGTCCAGGTCCAGGCCGTCCGGCCGCTCTCCAGCCAAAAACACATCGAAGAGCGCTTCGCCGCAAACCAAAATCATCGTTCCGCCGCCTTCCCGAAACTCGCCCCCACCCTATGCCCGAACGGCCGGTAATGTGGTGGACATGCTTGTGCGCGGCCGCCGCCGCCGGAAGGGAGGTGAAAACCGGCAACCGCGACCGCGCACAACACACCAAACCGCCTGGATCGGATAGAACCCAAACCGGTTTGAGTCTCAAGTCAATTCACGTTTTCCACACGTTCAAGTGCATTGGGAAAAGGTCCGTTAGAACCACGTTTCCATCTGCACGCCGAACAGGAAACCGCCGCCCTCGCCGACAAAGCCGCCCCGGTTCTCACCAAAGCCGCCGCCGATGGTGAAGGTCTCGAAGTCCTCGTCGAAGGTGAGGTAGGTCGCGACCAGACGCAGTTCCGGACGGTTGAAGAAACCAGCCTGGGTGTCCAGCTTCAAGGTTGGCGCAACGGAGATCTTGTAGAGATTTCCGGTGACACGGTCGGTTGCGTTGTTCACGTCGTTGTATTGGTAGCTGCCCTCGAAGGCCAACTCGAAGTTCCGCGTAATCTCCCGCGACGCGCGGATGTTGAACGCGGTCCAGAAGAACTCGTCGCCGACAACGAAGCGGTCACCGCTGTATTCGGTCATCAGCGACGGCCCGATGCGCCAGTTCTCCGTCACCTGCCCAACGCCGAAGAGGGTCCCGCGCACCGCATAAGCTTCCGAGCGCAAGTTCTGCGCGCCAAAGCCACTGCCGATGTTCTTGACCTCCGCACCCAGGCCGGTGCCGCCCTGAAGGACGTACTTGGAGAAGCCGTCCAGCACGCCGAAGAAGTCGCTGCCATGGTAGGCCGCCATGCCGGTAAAGCCGCTGCGCGCGCGTCCTTCGGCGATCCGGTCGTTGTCGGTCGCACGAATGCCGTTGAGCATGAGTTGGTAAGGACCGTGGAACAGGTTCGCGGTGCCGATGAAGCTCTCCGCGTTGAAGTCCACGCCTGCCGGCTCGTCGAACTCTTCGGCATAAACGGAGAAGTTGGCGCGCGTGTCGCCGCCCAGGGCAACGTCGTAGACACCCGCGCCGGTTCCCGACAGGAAGACGAAGTCCGAATCGATAAAGTGGATATCGAAGTTGTCGCGGTCGAAGCGCTTGCCCACCCAGAAGGTCGAGTCCTCGAAGATCGAGCCCTCGAAGGTCGGCAGGCTGGTCATATCGATGAAGGCTTCACGGACGTTGAGCTTCAGACCGTCGCGGCCGGGAAAGCCTTCGAACGTCGCCTTGTTGAAGGTCGAATCGGCGAAGCGGACGGTGAAGCTGCCTTTGCCGCCGCCCGGCCCGTCGAAGCCCTGGCGGAAGGCCGCCTCAACATAGGTGTCGTTCTCCACGCCCAGACGGCCGACAAAAGCGCCCAGCGGACCGGCCGGTGTGATACCGCCTTCGTTGAAGACCTGCGCGCCTTCCAGATCCTTGTTGGTCAGGAACCCGGAGCGGGCGTAGCCGCTAAAAGTGAATCGGTCCGCAGCGTCGCGCAGCGCCGCCGATTCACGCTGACTTTGGCTGGCGAGGTCGCTTGCGGTGGTTGCCGTGTCCTCGGCCTCCTCGGCGCGTTCCTCGACCGTCCTCAGCCGCTCCATCAACTCGCGTGCGAGTTCCGGCTCGATAGTTTCGACCTGCGAATCGATGCTATCGGTCTGGACTGCGTCCAGTTGCCGCTCTGCTCTCGCCGCGCGCTCTTCGGCTTCGGCCGCACGGCTTTCCGCTTCGATCAGGCGCTGCTCGAAAGCCCGCAGCCGCTCTTCGAGTGCGCTGTCCATCTCCTGCGCCGCCGCAAGGCCCGGCGTTGTACAAGCGGCCACAATTGCGGCCGTTGCCCCCACACGCAGGCCACGCCACCTATTCGGCTTCAACATAACGTTTCATCCCCCTCGCTGTTTAAGCACGCAGGGACTGGCGCGATAAAGGCCATTACCCCTTATCGAAGTCCCTGCAACTTTTTGGATTTCAGACAGGTTTCGTTTTGAACCGGCTTGGCCGGTCGTTTTTGTTTTTGCGGCCCCTCCTTACACCCCCCGGGGCCGGGGAATGGCTTTCTCGTCCGGTCCGAAGAGGTGCGTCTCCTCATCAAGCGGCACGAGGCCAACTTTCGTTCCTATCCGCGCACCGGCACCGCCTTGCAGTCGAACGACGACGCTCTGTCCATCGGGCGTGCGGACATAGGCCAGTTCGGACTCGCCGAAGCGTTCGACCACAGCGATCTCACCCTTGATCGGCGCGGTCTCCGGATCGGCGAGGCGCAGGTGCTCCGGCCGAATACCCAGCGTTTCGGCAAAGCGCGCGCCAACTCCCTGCTCCACCGCCAGATCCAGCGTGTTGCCGCCGGGCATATTGCAACGCAGCGTCCGGCCGTCGATGCGGTCGGCGGTTATCTTCAGGAAGTTCATCTGCGGCGAGCCAATGAACCCGGCGACGAACTTGTTTGCCGGGTGATGGTAGAGTTCCAGCGGCGGGCCGCACTGCTCCAACACACCGTCGTGCAGCACCACCACCTTGTCGGCTAGAGTCATCGCCTCGACCTGATCGTGGGTGACGTAGACGGAGGTGGTGTTCATGCGCTTCTGCAGCCGGGCGATCTCCAGCCGCGTCTGGACGCGCAGGGCGGCGTCGAGGTTCGACAACGGCTCGTCCAGCAGGAAGACCTTCGGGTTGCGTACGATGGCGCGGCCGATGGCCACGCGCTGGCGCTGGCCGCCCGAAAGTTGCTTCGGCAGGCGCTCCAGCAGCGGCTCCAACTGGAGCATCCGCGCGGCTTCCTGGATTGCGTCGTCGATGGTGCGCGGATCGGTCTTCGCCAGCTTCAACCCGAAGGCCATGTTCTGGTAGACCGTCATATGCGGGTAAAGCGCATACGACTGGAACACCATCGAAATGCCGCGCTTGGCGGGCGGCAGGTCGTTCACCCGCTCACCGCCGATCCACATATCGCCGCCGGTGATGTCTTCCAGTCCCGCGATCAGGCGCAGCAGCGTCGATTTTCCGCAGCCCGAAGGGCCGACGAAGACCACGAACTCGCCATGCTCGATCGTCAGGTCGATGCCCTTCACGACTTCCACAGTGCCGAAAGACTTGCGGATGCCCTTCAATTCCAGGTTGGCCACGTTTACCCCCTCCGGGCTTCTTGAAAGCGCCCTATTACGATTCTTCGACTGCGGCGAAGACGGCCCCCCAGGCTCCGAGTTCTATCCCGCCGCCATCCACGCGGCCGCCCCCTTCGAAACCACCCGCCTCGATGGCACGCAGCCTGCCGAGACCCGGCAAATCAACGCGGATCGGCTGCTGGCTGAGGTTCATGGCGCAGAGCACACACTGATCACTCGTCGAACGCGTAAAGACCAGCGCCGGCTCATGAGCCTCTTGAAAGGCGATCTCACCCAGCAAAAGGGCGGGAACGGACTTGCGCCACGCGAGGAAGCGCCGCACCCGGTTCAACGGCGCGGAAGGATCCCCCTCCTGCTCCGCCACGCTGCGGGCGCGGTGGGCCTCCGGCGCGGGCAGCCACGGTTCGCCCGACGTAAAGCCGACCGCTTCAGAAGCGTCCCACGGCATTGGCGTGCGGCAGCCGTCGCGCCCCTTGAACTCCGGCCAAAAACGTATCCCGTAAGGGTCCTGCAGCTTTTCGAAGGGCACTTCGGCCTCGGGAAGCCCCAGTTCCTCGCCTTGATAGAGGCAGGCGGAACCGCGCAGCGAACTCGCGATCGCCACCAGCAGCGGAGCCGCTTCCGGATACGCATCGAGACCCCAGCGGGATAGCACGCGCGGCACGTCGTGGTTGGAAAAGGCCCAACTCGGCCAGCCCTCACCTGCTCGCGTGGCCATGCGCTCGACGACGCGGCGCACATGCGTGGCGGAGAATTCCGGGGTCATGAAGTCGAAGCTGTAGGCCATATGCAGCCGCCCGAGCGTCGTATAGTCGGCGATGGACTGGTACATGTCGGTGACCGCCCCGATCTCACCCACCGAGGTCGTCGCGCCGTAGTCGTCCAGGACCTCGCGCAGACGCTCGACAAAGCGCAGGTTTTCCGGCCGGTTGATGTTGTAAAGCGGCTCCTGCATCCCGTAAGGGTTCTCCGGTGGAATGCCGTTTATCACCATGTGCGGGGCCAGCGGCGGGTTGTCGCGTAGAACCCGGTCGTGGGTGTACATGTTGACGGTATCCAGGCGGAAACCATCCACCCCGCGGTCCAGCCAAAAGCGCGCGGTGTCCAGAAGCTCGCAGCGCACCGCTTCGCAGTGGAAGTTCAAATCCGGCTGGCTCGCCAGGAAGTTGTGCATGTAGTACTGGCGGCGCTTGCTGTTCCACTCCCAGGCCGAGCCGCCAAAGATCGACGGCCAGTTCGTCGGCGGGGTGCCATCGGGCTTCGGATCGGCCCAGACGTACCAGTCGGCCTTCGGGTTCGTGCGGTCCTGCCTGCTTTCCGTGAACCAGGGGTGCTGGTCCGAGGTGTGCGAGAGCACGAGGTCGATCAGCACCTTCAATCCGCGGGCGTGCGCGCCCTCCACAAGCCGATCGAAGTCCGCCAGCGTCCCGAACATCGGATCAACGTCGCAGTAGTCGGAGACGTCGTAGCCGAAGTCCTTCATCGGCGAAGTGAAGAAGGGCGACAGCCAGAGCGCGTCGACGCCCAGCGACGCAACATAATCCAGCTTCTCGACCACGCCCGGCAAATCGCCGATCCCGTCGCCGGTCGTATCGCGGTAGCTGCGCGGATAGATATGGTAGATCACCGCGCCGCGCCACCAGTCGCTATCAGTTTGAGTCGTGCCGGAGCCGGCGACTGCAAGCGTATCGTCGTAGGGAGTCATCATCATCCTTTCACTGCTCCGGCGGTCAGGCCCGCCACGATCTTGCGCTGGAATACGAGTACGAGGGCAACCAGGGGAACGGTAACGATGACCGATGCGGCCATAATCGCGCCCCACGGCAGTTCGTACTGGCTGCCGCCGGTGATGAGCGCGATGGCGACGGGAACAGTCCTCATATCGTTCGACAGCGTGAAGGTCAGCGCGAAGAGGAACTCGTTCCAGGCGACGATGAAGGCCAGAAGCCCAGTCGTGACCATCGCGGGCCACATCAGCGGCAGAAAAACGTGGTAGATGAGCTGCACCGGCGAGGCCCCGTCGACGAAGGCCGCCTCCTCGAGTTCCTTCGGCAGTTCCCGCATGAAGGTGGTCAGCACCCAGACGGTGAACGGCAGCGTGAGCACGAGGTTGGCCAGGATCAGGCCGGGCAGCGAATTGTAGATGCCGATCGAGCGGATCAACTCGAACATGCCCGAGAGCACCGCCACCTGCGGGAACATCGACACGCTCAAAACCGTCAGCAGCAGCGCCGCCCGGCCGCGAAAAGCGACCCGCCCCAGCGCATAGGCGGCGGTCACGCCAAGGAACAGCGAGATCGCGACCACCGTGACCGCCACAATGATCGAGTTCAGGATGTTCCGCGCGAAAGGCTGCTCCAGAAACACGCTGATGTAGTTCGTCAGGTCGAACATTTTCGGCCAATAGCTCGGCGTGAAAAGTGCGGAGCCGAACTCGAACGACGTGATGAAGGCGTAGTAGAGCGGAAACACCGAGATCACGAAGGTTACGGCGATTGCCGTCCACAACCCCAGGCGCTTCAGGATTTTCATGATTGCCCCTCGCTGCCAAGCTTGACCTTGCCCAGGGTGATGTACGCCACGGTGAGCACCGCGATGATCAGGAAGAGCATCGTCGAAGCGGCGGAGCCGTAACCGACGTCCTGGAAATCGACGAGTTGCTGGCGCGCGTAGACCGACATCGTCATCGTGCTGGAGGCGTTGGACGTCAGCACATAGATCAGGTCGAAAATGCGCAGGGCGTCCAGCGCGCGGAAGATCACCGCCACCATGATCGCGGGCTTCAGAAGCGGCAGCGTCACCTTCCAGAACACCTTGAACGGGTGCACGCCGTCGACCTTAGCCGCCTCGTAACAGTCCGACGGCAGCATCTGGAGGCCGGTCAGGATCAACAGCGCCATGAAGGGCGTCGTCTTCCATACGTCGACCATCACCACCGCCCACATCGCCGTCGTCGAACCCGCGGTCCAGGCAATCGGGTCGGAGATGAAGCCCACGGTCATCAGCATGTCGTTGATAACGCCGAACTGGTCGTGCAGCATCCAGCCCCACATCTGCGCGCTGACGACCGTCGGGATCGCCCAGGGCACCAGCACCGCCGCGCGGAGCAGGCCCCGGCCGCGGAACGCCTGGTTCAGCAGCAGCGCCAGCGCCAGCCCAAGCACCAGTTCGAGCGAAACCGACACGCCCATGAACCAGAGCGTGTTCCAAACCGAGTTCCACCACATCGGATCGGAGAGAACGCCGCCCCAGGTGGCGTTGTAGTAGTTCGCCAGCCCGATGAACTGAGCGTTCGACGTCGCGTCCAGCGTGGCGTCCGTGAAGGAGAGCCAGATGGTGCGAAGCAGCGGCCAGCCCGCCACCAGCGCCAGCACCGCCAGCATCGGAATCATGAACATCCAGGCGGAGCGGACACGGCTGCGGGTCAGTGCGTTCGAAGACGCGCGGCTGCGGGTCGGTGCGCTCGAGGACGCGCGGCTGTCGGTCAATGCGCTCGAGGACGCCATGACGAGCCCCTTCTAGCAGAAGAGAAGCAGGAGGAAACGCACCCCGGCGCGCCGCCGCGCCGGGGTGCGGCTCGGAAGCCTTTACCAGCCGCCCCGCTTGATGCGGTTCAGCGAGCCTTCCAGGCCTTCCAGCGCCTCATCCGCCCCGACCGCGCCGCTTAACACGCTGTGCGTGGCATTCCAGAACGCGTTCGACACGCGGTTGTAGCTGCGCCCGACAACTTCCGAAGGACGCGCCACCGCATTCACGAATGTCGAATGCAACTCGCCGAAGAAGGGGTTGGCCGCCAGCACTTCGTCGTCGCTGTAAAGCGCGTTGATCGTGGGGTTGTACGCGCCCTTGATCGCCCGGCGCCTCTGTTCTGCTTGGGAACTGAGGTACATCGCCAGATCGGCCGCCTCCTCGGGATGTTCGGAATAGCGCGACACCGCAAGGTTCCAGCCGCCCAGCGTGCCGGTGTGCTGACCGTTTTCGCCGCCCTTCGGCAGAGCCGCGACGCCGATCTTGCCCTTGATCGGGGAGTCCTCGCTGTTGCCCAGGGACCACGCATAGGGCCAGTTGCGCATGAAGGCGGCGTTGCCGGACTGGAAGACGCCGCGCGCCTCCTCTTCGGCGTAGTTCAGCACGCCTTCGGGCGCAATGTCGCCGACCCAGCCCGACACCATCGTCAGCGCCTCGACGGCCTGCGGGTTGTTCACCGTGACCTCACCGTCCGCGTCGACGATCGTGCCCGCGCCATAAGCGTCGAGCCATTCCAGCGCGTTCGTGGTCAGTCCCTCGTAGGCGCGGCCCTGGAAGACGAAGCCCCAAAATCCGTCGTTGCCCGCCGCGCGCTCCTGCTCCTTGATGTCACGCGCGATATCGGTCAACTGCGCCCAGGTCTCCGGCACATCGTGGCCGTACTGTTCCAGTAGATCCTTGCGGTAATAGAGCACCCCGGCATCGGTAAACCAGGGCATGGCCTTCAGTTCGCCGTCGATGGTGTTCGTGGAGACGATGGCCTCGAAGTGCTTGTCCTCGACGCCGCCGCTGTAAGGCGCGAGGTCGATGAAGTGCGAGCCCAGGATACCCGGCCAGATGATGTCGATCTGGAAGACGTCGATATCTTTCGCGCCCGCCGAAAGCAGCTGCTGATACAGCGCCAGCCGCTCCGTGGTGGAGTTCGGCGTCGAGACCAGGCTGACGGTGTTGCCGGTCTTCTCCGCCCAGGCGTCCGCGCCCTCCTGGCAAAGTTCCAGTTCGACACCGACAGCTCCGCATGAGATCGAAATCTCGACCGGCTCCTGAGCGCTCGCCCCGTTTGCGGAGAGGGCGTTGGTCGCCAGCAGGACAGCGCCCGTCAGGCCTGTGAACAATTTGAACGTCTGCATATCTGTAATCTCCCCCATGTTCCCGGTTGAGTCCGGGCAGCTCGTTTCCCCCCAGTTTTTCCTTCAAACCGGTTTGGACATAACGAATGCGAGGTTATCCAGCACGCGTGGCTTGTCAAGCGTCTCTTTGCATAAAAGATTCGGTGTGGCTCAATTCGTTTATCTTTTTGCGTTTGGTCAACAACCGCGATAAGAAAGTTTCACGGGATGAAAAGCTGAAACGGTTTGAAAGATGGGCCAGAAGAACGAGCGACCGCGGGTAACGCTGCGGCATTTGGCGCAGTCGTTGCACCTCTCACCCACCACGGTCAGCCGGGCGCTGAACGGCTTCCCGGAGGTCGGCGAGGCCACGCGGCAGCGTGTCGAAACGGCGGCGCGCGCGCTTGGGTACCTACCGGACCGCTCCGCCCGGCGGTTGGCGAACGGCGTCGCCGGAGCCTTCGGGATCGTTTTCCCCGCGTCCGACAAGCGCCTGATCGACCCGCTCTTCGC
>SKZV01000342.1 GCA_007127165.1 Rhodovibrio sp.
GTCCGTTGTCTCCTCATCATACGCCCTCCCCTGAAATGACTTTTTATGATGGACCTGCCGAGTTTACGATCCCTGCCCGCGATCCTATAGGGCAAATCCCGTTTCCGATTTTTGACAAGAACATTGCATGATCTTGATATCAGCGGGTTCTTTGACTGTTTACGCCGTGCCGCGTCAAGGGCGGCATTTCTTGGGGCATTGCGCGCTGTGCCTATAGGAAAAATACCGCCGCCGGCACCAGGTTGAGGGGGATGGCGGTGCCGGCGGCGCGCTACACCTTCGCGTCTCGAAGGGTGCCCGGCGGGTGTGGGGATGCCCGCCGAACTCGAAAAAGGGTCAGGGGGACGACCCTTTCGTTAACGCCTATTTAATCGATGGATGGAGCGCGGCGCTGTGATCGCGCTCACACCGCGCACTTGGGTGCCGAAAAAACCTAAAAATCCGGATTCTCATGAAGATGTGAGCGGCCAGACCGGTAACGGCTCTTGATCCCATGCGGTTGTTTCGACCACCATCGCGCGAGGACAAGGCCATTGGGCGCGGTGCATGGAACGGAAACTCGCTGCGATACTGGCCGCCGATGTCGCCGGCTTCAGCCGGCTTATGGAAACTGACGAAGTAGCCACGTTGGAAACCCTGCGCGGGCATTTCAAGTTGGCGCAAGCGCTTGTCGCCGAACATCGGGGCCGGGTTTTCGGGGGCGCGGGCGACAGCCTTATCGCGGAGTTTCCAAGCGCTGTCGAAGCCGTGGAGTGTGCTCAGCGCATTCAGGACGCCTTGGCGCGCCGAAACGAGGACTTGCCCGCGGATCGGCGTATGCAGTTGCGGATCGGCGTCAACGTCGGCGACGTGATGGTCAGCGAGGACGACCTCTACGGCGACGGCGTCAACGTGGCGGCGCGGCTACAGACTGCCGCGCCGGTCGGCGGAATATACATCTCCGAAAGTGCGTACTTCCACGTCCACAAGTCGCTGCGCGCCACCTTCAAGGACCGCGGCCATCACGCCGTCAAGAACATCGCCGAACCGGTGCGGGTGTTTCAGGTCTACCCCGCCGAAACGCCTGAAGAAGCCGCTCGCGCACAGGCATCCAGCCGCAGAACCAAGTTACGCCGGAAGGCTGCGGCCGCCGCGGCGGTTGTGCTGCTGATCGGCGCGAGCGGTATCGGCCTGTGGTTGTCGATGGGCGCATCGGAGCCGACCGACGCACGCGTGCAAGAGCGCGCCGATCCCCTGACCGATCTCGCCCGGCCCACGGGGCACTTCCGGGTGGATCGTCCTGCGGATTTGGACGACGCCGACGCACTGACGATCTATCAGCGCATCCGCACCGACATGGCCGCGGGCTATGCCGAGTCAGGCTTCGAGGAGGCGCAGGAGTACCTGCATTGGCGGCAGTTCAACACCGCACCCTACCTTTCCAGCGACCACGGCGCGCGCTATCTCAACAACTACGGCAACGATGCCGCACTCAGCTATGGACAGTTCGAGGAGGCCGGGCAGATGCCGGAAGGCGCCCTCCTCGCCAAGGACAGCTTCGAAGTCACGGCGCGCGGCGATGTCGTCACCGGTCCGTTGTTCCTGATGGAAAAGATGCACGCAGGCTTCCACGAGGAGGCGCGCGATTGGCGCTATACAATGATCATGCCCGACGGAAGGCTGTTCGGCCGTACTGGCGGCACCAACAGCAGCCGCGTCGAGTTCTGCATCGAGTGCCATCGCGAGGCGGGCGAGGAGGATGACGAGTTGTTTTTCCTGCCGGAGGAATACCGGAAACGCTATCTCCACTACGGTGGGGATTCCGTCGCCCCGCCGAATCGCTAATCGGTCGCGCGCCCTAAACTGTCGCGCATCCATCGCGGCAAACTATCGCTCATCCATCGCGGCCTTGAACGCAAGGAAATCGCGCCATGCCAAGCGTTTTTGCGCTGGCTGGCGCAGCAGATAGGACGGGTGGAGCGTCACCAGGGTGGGGACCGGGCTCGCCATCTCCGCGCTCTGGTACTCGAACCAGCGCCCGCGCAGCTTCAATACGCCTTCGTTGCGCGCCAACAGGGTTTTCGCCGCACTGCCCCCCAGCAGCAACAGGTAGTCCGGCTGCTTGAGCGCGATGTGCCGCTCGGTAAAGGGCAGGCAGGCCGCAAGCTCGGCGGGCCAAGGCGTGCGGTTGCCCGGAGGACGCCAGAACGCGACGTTCGAAATGTACGCGTCGTCCGCCCGCGTCAGGGCGATACAGGCCAGCATCCGGTCGAGCAACTGGCCCGACGCGCCGACGAAGGGCACCCCCTGCCGGTCTTCCTCGGCCCCCGGCGCTTCCCCCAACAGCATCACCCGGGCCTTTGGGTTGCCGTCCGCGAAGACAGTATTTCCGGCGGAATTCTTCAGGCTCGGCACGCCGTCAAAACGCTCCAGCGCGGCCCGCAGTTCCTCGACGGTGCGCGCGCTGGCGGCCAGGCCGCGCGCATCGCTCACCGCTTGCTCCGCCGAACGCAGTTCCCCGCCAGCAGGCTCCCAAACGCCGGAGCCGTGGACCTCGGCGCCCTGTGTTGCCGGACGAGGGGTGGGCGAACGCTCGGCGGGCGAGGGCTGGGCCGGTGAATGGGAGACCGGTGCGGCGGCGGGCGCGCGGGCTTCCCGCGCCTGACGCGCCTCGGCGTAGCGATCCAGCGGGCGATCCCCGACAGGCTGATCGATTCCGGCCTCGAGCAGCCAGTCCAGCACCGCCTTCATCTTGTCACGCGCTTCGCTCATACTCGATTCCGTTCGGACGGGTGATCGCGGTCAACTTAGCAGGAACCCTGGATCGTGGCGACATCGTGTGCAGGATGGATGCTCCGCTCATGCGCTTACGGTTAAAGACTGACGGCCACTTTGCCCGCCACCCGTTGTGGCGCTTCCAGCAAGCGGCTAGAATGCCGCCAACAGTTCGCCCCGTTCTCAATTAAGGAGCTGCGTTCGCGTGACCGCAATCTTTGCCACGACGACACGTCAAGACGCCCCGGCACCGGGATCGCGCGCGACGCGTGCGCTCGCCGTCGCCGCCATCACGGTTCTGGCGCTCGCCGGTTGCGCCGAGAGCGGCGCCCAGGAAAGCGTCTCGTTCGCCGAAAACGCCAGCAGCCGAAACCTGCAAGCCAGCGATCTGGAAGGCCGCGCGGGGGTTCGCTTCACGTCCGCCTACGGCGATTACCTAGCCGGGCAGTTCGCGAACCGCGAGCGCGATCTGGAGGCGGCCGCCGGCTACATGGCGCGGGCGCTGCGGGACGATCCGCAGAATCCGGCCCTGATCCAGCAGACCTTCCAACTCATGGCCTCGGATGGACAGATCGAGGCGGCAAGGGAACTCGCGGAACGGATGCTGACCCTGGGGTCGGAACAGCCCCCGGCGCTCCTGGTGCTGGCCGTGGACGAAATCCGCGCGGGCAATCTGGACACGGCGCAGGAGTACGCAGAAAGATTGCCGGAGCGCGGTCTTGCCGGTGTCGTGCGTCCGCTGTTGATGAGTTGGCTCATTGCCGAACGTAACGGGCCGGAGGCCGCAATCGAAGCGATCGAGGCCCTGAGTGCGGAAGACGGATTCGGCGCGCTGCGCGCCATGCACACGGCATTGATCCTCGACCATGCCGGTGAGAGCGAAGCCGCGCGCGAGGCTTACGAACAGGCGCGCGCCCTTGCCGGGGGGCTCTCCATGCGGATGGCGTGGCTGGCCGGGAATTTCCACGAACGCCAGGGCGAATGGGACGAAGCGGCAGCGCTCTACCAGCGCTTCCTCGCCGACTCGCCGGAAAACCCGACGGGAGAAGCCTTGCTGGAGCGGGCGCGCGAGCGCGAGAAGCCCGCACCGGTGGTCGCCTCCGTCGCGGACGGCGTGTCCGAAGGGCTGTTCAACCTCGCCGGAATGCTGTCTCAGCAGCGCTCCGCAGGCGAAATCTCGTTGATCTACACCCAGCTCTCGCTGCATTTGAAGCCCGAGTTCGACATCGCCCGCGTTCTCCTCGGAGAGTTGTTGCAGCAGGACGGGCGCAATCGTGAGGCCGTCGCGGCCTATCGGCAAGTTGACCCGGAGTCGGCGCTCTACGACTCCGCACGCCAGCGCTATGCCGAGGGGCTCCAGGCGCTCGAACGGCGCGAGGAAGCCGCCGAAATCCTCGAGGCGCTGGCCGAAGCCGCGCCGCACCGCCACGAGCCGCTCGTGAGCCTTGGCAACCTTTATCGCGAACAGGAGCGCTACGAGGACGCGGAGGCCGCCTACGCCCGTGCGCTGGAGCGGGTCGAGACCGTGGAGCACCGGCACTGGACCTTGCTGTATTTCCACGCGATCACGCTGGAAAGGCTCGACCGCTGGGACGAGGCGGAGGCGCGATTCAAGGCGGCGCTGGAGCTGGAGCCGGAGCAGCCGCACGTCATGAACTACCTCGCCTACTCCTGGGTAGAGCGGGACACCAATCTCGAACAGGCGGAGAGCATGCTAATCCGCGCCGTGGAACTGCGCCCGGAGGACGGCTACATCGTCGACAGCCTCGGCTGGGTCTACTACGGCCTCGGCGAATACGACAAGGCGGTGACACACCTGGAGCGCGCGGTGGAATTGCGCCCGCACGACCCGGTAATCAACGATCACTTGGGCGACGCGTACTGGAAGGTCGGGCGCAAGCACGAAGCGCGCTTCCAATGGCTGCGGGCGCAACGCCTCGACCCGGAGGACGATGCGCTGGCGGAAATCAAGGTCAAGCTGGAAGGTGGTCTGGAGGCGCTTGCCGCGCCCAACGGCTAAACCGCGTCACCGAGCACAAGCTAAAGAGAGCGAAGCCCCTATGCCATCTCCCAGCGCGCCGCCCGTGCTGCGCCATGTCCGCGCGAAGCTGAACTTGAGCCTGCACGTCACCGGCCGCCGGGAGGACGGTTATCACGAACTCGACGGGCTGATCGCCTTTGCCGAAGTGGGCGAGACCCTGCGCGCCGAGGCGTCGCCCTCCCTCTCCCTCGCGGTGCATGGGCCATACGCCGAAGCGCTGGAATCGGAGGACGACAATCTGGTGCTGCGGGCGGCCCGGATGCTGGCGCAGCATGCCGGGGTCGAGGCGGGCGCGCGGCTGACATTGGACAAGCACATACCGGTCGCCGCCGGTCTGGGTGGCGGATCGGCGGATGCCGCCGCCACGCTGGAGGCGCTGGTGGCGCTGTGGAACATCGACGTTCCAGGCTCGGAGCTGATGGAGATGGCGCTTTCGCTGGGTGCCGATGTGCCGGTGTGCCTCTACGGCCATTCCGCGTTCATTTCCGGCATTGGCGAGCGTATCGGCCCCGCGCCGCACCTGCCCACGAGCTGGCTGGTGCTGGTCAACCCGGGCATCCCGCTCGCCACGGCGGAGGTCTTCGCCGCCCGCAAGGGACCGTTCTCTCCCCCCGCGCATCGCTGGCAAGCCTCCCCCGCGAGCGCCTGGGCGCTTGCCGAGTGGCTGCGTCGAGACCGCAACGATCTGGAGGACGCGGCGAAAAGCCTGGTTCCGGATATCGCGCAGGTGCTGACCGCGCTGCGACACAGCGGCGGCTGCCTTCTGGCCCGCATGTCGGGAAGCGGCAGTAGCTGCTTCGGCCTCTATTCCGAGCACGGCTCCGCCGAAGCCGCCGCCGCGCAGATTGCCGTCGCGCATCCTGGCTGGTGGGTCCGCCACGCCCGGCTCGTGGGTTAGGTTCCGTTAGAGCGGGATGACTTATCTTCGTATCGCCATCCCGCTCTAGGTCTTCTTTTTTGCGACGTGTAGACCTCATCGCCACTTGCAGTTCCGCAAAATCCCACGGTGGGTTATAGTCTTCCATTATTGCGTCCGACTTATGGATTGGACTGCGGCAACTTTATAAAGGGAGGAGTCTCATGTCAGCATCGGAGCACGGAACGCACAGTGGGACTTGTTTCTGTGGAACGGTTCAAGTCACGGCCACCGGCGCTCCCTTCGCCATGGGCTACTGTCATTGCAAGGACTGCCGGGCCTGGAGCGCGGGGCCTGTCAACGCCTTCACGCTCTGGCGGCGAGATGCGGTTCAAGTTACGAAGGGGGCGGAAAACCTCGCGACCTACCGGAAAACCGAGGCGAGCCACCGGCAATATTGCACGCGTTGCGGCGGCCATGTGATGACGGACCATCCACCGGGCGATTTCACCGATGTCTACGCCGCGGTTCTGCCGACTCTCGCGTTCGAGCCCCAGGTGCATGTGCACTACGAGTCGACGGTGCTGCCGATCAGGGACGGCTTGCCGAAGTTCAAGGACGTCCCGGCACAGATGGGAGGCTCGGGCGAAATGCTCGAAGAGTAGGGTCAGCCGGGGCCCCACGGGGCCGCGTGCGCTTCAGGAATCACTCCCAAACCCAGTTGCGCAGCTTTACCATCAGCATCTCGGCATCCGACAGCTCCGCCCGCTCGTCCAGCAGTTCCACGAGAGCGTCCGGCCGGTCGGTAATGATGCCGTCCACGCCCATGTCGATGAAACGCGACATCGCGCTACGGTCGTTCACCGTCCAGACATGGACCTCGTGGCCGTGACGGCGACCGGCGGCCACGGTATCCAGCGAGGTGATGGCCGCCCGCGTTCCCACCGCATCCAGCCGCGCGCGGTCCAGCCTG
Source organism: Rhodovibrio sp. (assembly GCA_007127165.1). GTDB lineage: Bacteria > Pseudomonadota > Alphaproteobacteria > Kiloniellales > Rhodovibrionaceae > SKZV01. The sequence goes on from SKZV01000342.1 coordinate 6,625, forward strand.
CCGATGGCGGTGTGCACGAAAAGCGTCCGCCGCGCTTCCGGGGCCAGTTGTTCCACCTCCCGCAGGACGGAGGGTTGCAGGCTTCCGATGAAGGTGCCCTCCAGCCGGTCGTGGGCGCGCAGTTGGTTCAGGGCGGTCTCGACGAGGTCCGGAGTCTGCGGCGTCGTCTTGATCTCCACGTAAAGGCCGATGTCGTCGCCCGCCGCTTCGATCGCCTCTTCCAGCGTCGGAATCGGCTCGCCCCGAAACGCCGGGCTGAACCAGCTTCCGACCTCGACCCTCGCAAGTTCGGCGTCGGTCATGTCCCAGATCATGCGGTCGATTCCGGCGACGCGGCGCAGATCCTGGTCGTGCAGCAGAACCGGCGTGCCGTCGGCGCTGGCCCGCACGTCGATCTCCACATAGTCCGCGCCATCCCGAACGGCGCGCTCGATCGCGCTGATCGTGTTTTCCGGGGCCGCCATCGAACTGCCGCGATGCGCAATAACGCTCACGTCGTCCTCGAAATCGAAGGCGAGCAGGACGTAAGCCGCCTGTGCAAGCGCGAACCCCAGCAGCGCCAGTTCGCCGCTCCAGGCCAGAAAGCCGGTGCGGCGCGGCGGCGTCTCCCGGATCGCGGGAGGCCGTCCGCGTGCGCGGCTGTAAAGCCGGTTTATCAACATGCTGTTGCCCGCGACGGCGAGGAAGGTCAGTGCAATGGAGAGGACGAACGAAAAGCCCAGCAGCGCCAGCGTCGCCGGAATGAGCACGCCGAACCGCTCCGGCAGCCAGCCGAGCACGACGCTGCCGACAGTATCGAACGCGGCCAGAACGACGATGGGCACAAGCGTGATGACAAGGGCGAAGGCCACCACCGGAGCGGCGATCCGCAAGCGCCAGCCACGGGTGGTCTTGGCGCTGTTCCGCAGGGCCGCGACCGGCCGCTGGCGATCCAGCGCGACGGCCGGTAACGCCAGAATCCAGCGCAGGTACAGCGCCGCGTGACAGGCCGCCAGCAACAGCAGAAGCGGCGCGGCCACGGCTAGGAACGGCCAGATCGCCGGTGGCCTCTCCCGCACCAGAAAGTACATGTCGAAGTCGAAGAGCATGATCCCGTACGCAACCGCGAGAGCGACGGCGAAGGGGATCGTCAGCACGATATGCGTGCCCACCTGAATCGCCGCCACCGACAGGAGATTGGGCAGTCGGCGCGCGGTGGCCCAGAGCGCGAGGACGGCGCGGCGATAGGGCGGCCCGGAGCCCGCAGCGATGATCATCATCCCTGCCTGCTCCATGTAGATCAGCACGGCCGCCAGCGTCCCCGCCGCAAGAGCCCAGGCGATACCCGCGGGCGAAAAGGCGAAGGCGAAAAGCTCCTCGTTGCTGACCGCGGGGCGTCCGGTCACGCTCAGCAACTCCGTCAGCGTCCAGCTTACGGCCGGGATCAGAAGAGCGGTGGCGAGGATCGTGAAGAACAGATGATAGATCAGGAGCGCCCGGCGGTGATGCACCAGATCCGAAGTCACCGCCGAGGCCAGTCCGCTACGCTTCGCCATCGCCTCCTTACCAGAATTTTCAACCCATGCAGTGGAAGATATGAGGCGTGGAAGCGGGAATTAAACCAGGCGGCGGCAACCTCGCGGTCCCCCGCACGGATGCGGGATGGGGCTCGCACGGTCCCATCCCACTCCACGTTTCAAACTGCGCGGCGACAAAAAACTCCGCGCATTGGGCGGTGCTACTCCTCGTCCTCGCGCAGCAGGTCGTGCATCCGGTTGCGATGTTCGATCATCGCTTCCAGGTGATCGCCATGCTTTTCCGCCATACGGTCGTGCAGTTCTCTGATCCGTTGCGGCTCTGGCCGTTCGGCCATCATGGCCTCGTGCATCTCATCGCGGACATCCATGACCTCCAGCATGGTTTCCATATGGCTCCGCCGCATCTCGCTGCGGAGTTTGCGCATCTCCGTGCGCTCCTCTTCACTGAGGTCTTCCATCATGCTGGGATCCATCTGGCCCATCATGCCGGGGCCCATTTGGCCCATCATGCCTTGACCCATCATCCCTTCGCCCATCATCCCTTCGCCCATCATCCCTTGGCCCATCATCCCTTGGCCCATCTGGCCCTGCCCCATCTGACCTCGGCCCATCATGCCTTCGCCCATCATCCTTTGGCCCATCTGGCCTCGGCCCATCATGCCTTCGCCCATCTGGCCTTGGCCCATCATGCCTTGACCCATCATGCCTTGACCCATCCCGCGACGGGGCTGCTCGCGCTCTTGCGTGTCCTGCATCTCACCCTGGCCGTGATGCTCTTCGTGCTCGTCCTGTGCCTTGAGAGCGGGCGCGAAGGCCAGACCCCCGGCGAGGATCGTCGCGGCGAGAAGCGTGCTCAGAGTCGTTCGTGCGGTCTTCATAGCCGATCTCCTTTTTTGTGTGCGGGGTTCACTCTTTCACCCCGAGTTTGGCCCGGCGCAGCAACATCGAGTTGCCGATCACCGAGAGCGAACTGGCCGTCATCGCGATCACGCCGATCATCGGGTGCAATAGACCCAGAGCGGCTACCGGGATGGCGACCACGTTGTAGATCCAGGCCCAGAACAGGTTCTGGACGATCTTGCGGAAGGTGGCGCGCGAGAGCCGGATGGCCTCGATCACCTTGGGAAGCTCCCCCTTCACCAGCGTCACGTCCGCCGCCTCGATGGCGACGTCCGCGCCCGCGCCGATGGCGATGCCGATATCGGCCTGCTTGAGTGCCGGCGCGTCGTTGATGCCGTCGCCGACCATGGCCACTTTCCGCGCCCGCGATTCCTGGAGTTCCCGAACCGCCTTGACCTTGCCCTCCGGCAGCACGTTCGCGCGCACCTCGTCGATGCCGACCTGCGCGGCGACATGGCGGGCCGTGCGTTCGTTGTCGCCGGTGATCATGACCACGCGGATGCCGAGATCGTGGAACGCCTCGATGGCGGCCTGGGAGTCCGCCTTGATGGTATCCGCCACCGCGACAACCCCGGCGGCGTGGTTCCCAATCGCCACCAGCATCGCGGTCTTCCCGGTTTCCTCCAGGGCCGCCAAGGTGTCCTCCAGCGGCGTTGGGTCGATGTCGTTTTCCTGGAGCAAGCGGCGGCTGCCGACACGGACCATCTGGCCGTCCACCGTGCCCTGCACGCCGCGCGCGGTGACCGCCTTGAAGTCGCCCACCTCCGGCACGTCGAGCCCGCGCCCGCGCGCCCCGGCGACGACCGCCTGACCCAAGGGATGCTCGGAGCCTGCCTCGATGGCGGCGGCGGCGCGCAGCGTTTGCGCCTCGTCGAAGCCTTCGGCGGGGATGACGTCGGTGAGCGAGGGCTTGCCCTCGGTGATCGTGCCGGTCTTGTCGAGCACCACGATCCCAACTTCGCGCAGCGACTGGATCGCCTCGCCGGAGCGGATCAGCACGCCGCGCTCCGCCCCCATGCCGGAGCCCACCATCAGCGCCGTCGGCGTCGCCAGCCCCAGCGCGCAGGGGCACGCGATCACCAGCACCGCGATGGCGGCGAGGATCGCCAGGATGACAGGCCCGTGCGCCGGATTGACCCACGGCAGGAAGGCCGCGCCCCAGTCCAGCACCGGCCGCAGCGTATCGGCGAACGACAGCCAGGCGATAAAGCTCACCAGTGCGATGACAATCACCGCCGGGACGAAGCGCGCGGTGATGCGGTCCGCCAGCTCCTGCACCGGAACCTTGGAGCTTTGCGCCTGCTCGACCAGCTTGATGACCTGCGACAGGAAGGTATCGGCCCCGACCCGCGTGGCGCGGACCTTCAGAACCCCCTCGGAGTTGATCGTCGCGCCGATCACCGTGTCGCCCGGCCCCTTCTCCACCGGAACCGACTCGCCGGTCGCGATGGATTCATCCAGGTGGCTGGTGCCTTCGACAATCTCGCCGTCGGTGGGAACCTTCGCTCCCGGCCGCACGACCATGACGTCGCCGGGCTGCAACTCGGAAACCGCAACCTCGACCTCCTCGCCGTCGCGCAGCACGCTCGCCGTCTTCGCGCCCAGTTGCAGCAGCTTCTTGATCGCCTGCGAGGCCCGCCCCTTGGCGCGGGCTTCCAAATAGCGGCCCACCAGATGGAAGGTCATGATCGTGGCCGCCATCTCGATGAACGACGTCATCGGAAAGACGAAGCCGACCAGGCCGATCAGGAAGGGCGGCAGGCTGCCCATCGAGATCAGCACGTCCATGTTCGCCGTGCGGTTGGTGAGCGAGCGCCACGCCGAGCGGTGGGTAGCCCAGCCGCCGTAGAGGAACACCACCGGGAAGGCCAGCACCGCGATCACGGCGAGATAGCCCGGCACCGGCACCCAGAACATATGCACCATCATCAAGACCATGATGACGATGGTTGGAACCGCCGCGATCCAGACGCGCTTCAGGGCAAGCTCCAGGTGCTCCTCTTCGGCTTCCGCCTCGGCCTCGACTCCGCCGCCAGCCTCTCCGGCGTCGGCCCGCGCCACGTCGTAGCCCGCCCGTTCCACCGACGCGCGGATACGCTCCAGATCGCTCCGCTCCGCGTCGAAATGCACCGTGACCCGATGCGCGGAGATGTTGGTCTGCACCCGCTCGATCCCCGGCAGGCGCTGAATCGAGCCCGAGACGATACCCGCACAGTGATCGCTGCCCATCCCGGGCACGATCAGCGTGGCGGTTTGGCTTGAAGTGCCCTCCTTAGGGCGGTCCAGCGCTGTCTCGCTCATACCACGCCCTCGTATTGCAACGCCGTCATCATGCCGCCCGCCATGTGATAAAGCTGATGACAGTGCAGCGCCCAGCGGCCCGGATTGTCGGCGTCGAAGGCGATGGTCACGCTGCCTTGCGCCGGAACGAGGACGGTGTCGCGCATGGCTCCGGCAAAGCGCTCGCCGTCGATGGCGACGACCTGGAAGTGATGGCCGTGCAGGTGCATCGGATGCGCCATTGTGGTGTCGTCGGCGAAGGTAATCTCCATGCGCTCGCCCTCGCGCACCACGAGCGGTTCGTGCTCGCCGAAAACCGCGCCGTCGAGCTTCCAGGTGTAGTTCGCCGCCTCGGTGAGGTTCATCGTGTGCGTCCGGTCGGCTTCACGGTCCGACAGGGGAGAAACGGCCCGCAGGCGCTTTTCGAGCGAGAGGTCCACGGCCTTCGCGGCGTGTCCGGCTCGCTCCGCCAGCTTGCTTATCCGGCCCTCCTTCGTGGCGAGGACAAAGCCGGTGCGCTCGCGCTCTCCCTCCTGCTGGGCGAAGATCGGCCAAGCGCCCTGCTCGCCGGGCAGGTCGATCAGGATGTCCAGGCGCTGCGAGATGGCGACGGGGAAACGGCTGCCGTTGACCGGCTGGACGCGCCGCCCGTCGACCGCGATCAACCGGCCTTCCAGGGCGTCCAGGTCGATCCAGAAGTTGGTCGCCGTCGCGGCGTTGATCAGCCGCAGCCGAACCTTTCCGCCACGCTCCACCCGGTGCACCTCGGGGTCTTCCAGCGTGCGGTCGTTGGCGAGAAAGGCGTCGTAGTCCACGTCATGCAGGTGCACGTCCATGGCGTGATCCCCATGACCGCCGTGATCGCCGTGGCCGCCCCCGTGACCGTCGCCATGGTCCATGCCGTGCCCGCCATGGTCCCCGTGATCGCCGTGCCCGTGCTCCTGCAACTCCGCCAGAATCTCGGCGGGATCGCGGAAGGTGAAGTCGTGCAGCATCACCACGACCTCCTGCACGTCCTCGCCCGCCTCGGCGGGATCGCGCACGATCAGCGGCGCGGCCAGCAAGCGCTGCTCCTGCAAGCCCTTGTGAGAGTGCATCCAGTTCGTGCCCGCGCGCTCCAGCGGGAAGTCGTATTCATAGGTCTCACCCGGCTGCAACGCGGGCTGCGACTTGTCCGGCACGCCGTCCTGACGCCACGGCGGCGTCAGCCCGTGCCAGTGGATGAGCGTTTCCTCGCCGGTCGCGTTCTCCAGGCTGACGCGGAAGCGCTGCCCGGCTTCCGCGAACAGACCGTGGGTGCCGTCGGGCTGGCGCAGGCCGAAGACCTTGGCGGACTTGCCATGCACCTCGATCGTGCGGGTTTCCGCCCGCAGGGTCGTCACAGCCGGATCGGCGGCCCAGCTAGGGCGCGGCAGGAGGAGAGAAGGGGCGGCGCTCACGAAGCCCGTGGCGGCTGTGGCGGCGAGAAAAGAACGGCGGTTCAAAGAACGATGGTTCACGCGCATCGAAAACACTCCATTGTCGTAAGCTGATCCCTGCGGGACCGACGATCCCGCACGGCCGTATGCCCCGCGCTTACGGAAAGCGCGGGTCGCCTAGACGATGGACTTGGGTGGTTCACCCGCGGGGGCTGCATCGAGACCGATGGCAAAGGTCCCGCCGACCTCCGGGCGCTGCAACTCGTAGAACTGCGGGCCCATGAGGCTCAACACTGGAACACCGGCGCTGCATCCGCCGGACGCGCAGCAGTGCTGCCCGTAATGATCATGGTGATGGTGATGATGATGATGGCGGTCGGTGCCGCCGGAGTGGCAGTGAGTCTTCGCCTCGCAAACCTGCTCCGCCTGAATCTCGGGCGCGGAGGGGGCATCGGGCACGGCGTCCAGCAGCGGCGCGGCCCCAGCCATCGGCGCGCCGACGAGCATCGCCAGGAAGAGGCACACAGCCAGCGTCAGAGAGCGCGCAAGCTTCGCGCCTCCGGTCATGTGCCGCTCTTTTCTGGCAGACTGCTTCATAATGCCATCGCTATCACGGAAGCCGCTTCAACGCCACCTGTGCTCGTCGCCGACAGGAAAGCACCGTTGCGGCGCTCGCACCATGATGCAGGTCAATTCCCGTCGCGCCCGCCATACGCAGCGCTCCCTTGCACGCTAAAACAGCGCCAGCACAATTGCCAGCACCAGCGCCGCCAGGAACAGCGTTTGCGCCACCAGCAGCGCCACCGGACGCCAGCCCAGTTCGGCCAGATCCTTGAACGAGGTCTTCACCCCCAAGGCGGCGATGGCGACCACGAGACACCAGCGCGCGAGCTGCGCCGCGCCTTCGGAGAGCGTCTGCGGGATCAGGTGGAAGCTGTTGGCCAGCATCAAGACCACAAAGACAATCAGGAAGCCCGGCAGCCCCGCCTTCACAGCCTGCAAAAACGCACCGCCGCCCGGCTTCGGCCCCGCGACCGCCGCCTGAGCGACCGCCGCCTGCGCCACGGCTCGAACGGAGAGGATCGAGATCAGCAGCACCACCGGCACCAGCATCGTCACCCGCAGCAGCTTGGTAATCGTGGCGCTTTCCCCGGCGGTGTCGGAAATCATGAAACCGGCGCCGACAACCTGTGCGACGTCGTGGATCGTCGCCCCCAAGATCACGCCCGCCGTGGTGTCGTCGATCCCCAGCCACCTTATGCCCAGCGGATAGACCACCATCGCAACGGTGGAGAGCGTGGTCACGCCGATCACGACAAAGAGCGTGTCGCGCTGCGCGTTCCGATGCTGCGGCAACACCGAAGCGATCGCCAAGGCCGCCGAAGCGCCGCAGATCGCCGTCGCGCCGCCGCTGAGAATCCCCTGCGTGCGCGAGAGCCCCAGCGCCCAGGCCGCCGCCAGCCCAAAGGCAATCGTGGCGAAGACGGCCGCAAGCACGGTCAGCACCGGCGCAAGACCGAGCCCGATCACGCTGTCCAGGGCGATGCGCGCGCCGAGAAGCGCCACGCCGATGCGCAGGACATGCCGCGCCGCGAACTCGACCCCCGGCGCGACGCGAGCATCCGACGCCA
>SKZV01000182.1 GCA_007127165.1 Rhodovibrio sp.
CGGGGCTTTCGCCGGATTCCTGTTCGCCGCCCTGGCCTTCACCCTCGGACGCCTGATCCTCCGACTGCTCGGACTCGGCTTTCTGGTCCTCTTCGGCGCTCGCCTGCTCTTCCTCGGTGGTGGAATCGAGATCCAGGTGTTGCAGCAGATCGCGCACCGCCTTGGCATAGGCGTCCTGATCGCCCGCATGCTCGGAAAGCGCCTCCACGTCCTTCAACACCTGCGCGTCCAGCGTCGGCCGCCACGCGTCGAGCATCGCCTTCGCGGCGGGCGGCGGGGGCATGCCGGTCATCGACTCGCGGGCGAGCACGCCCAGCACTTCCGACAGCGGCACATCCTCGCGGTGCTCGATCCGGCTGTAGCCGCGCGAGCGGTAGCGTTCGTCAAGCGCCGCATCGATGTTGCTCGCGACGCCTGCCATGCGGCGGCTTCCCAGCGACTCGCAACGGGCCTGCTCGATCGCGTCGAACACTTCGCGCGCCGCCTGATTCGCCGGACGGTTCGCGCTGTGCAGCTTTTGATCGTGGTAGCGCAGCCGCAACGCCTGCGCGTCCGCCTCGCCACGGATCAAGGCGGCTTCCTGCGCGTCCATATCGTGCGAGGGCAGGGGCAAGCGAACCTCGCTGCCTGCCGTCCCCTGCGCGTTGGCGGTAAAGCTGGCGGTAATGTCGCCGCGCTCCGCAAGGGCGCGCAACGTTGCGGCGGTTGCCCGCTTGAAGCGCTCGGTCGGGTTCTCGCGGTCGCTCATCTGGACGGTCTTGCCTTCACATCGCGGAGGTCGATCAAATCAGCGTGGCCTTCACCCCCGTCTCGGGAAGTTCGGTGCCGAAGCTGCGCTGATAGTACTCCGCCACCACGGGGCGTTCCAACTCGTCGCACTTGTTGAGGAAGCTGACCCGGAAGGCGAAGCCGACATCGTTGAAGATCAGCGCGTTTTCCGCCCAGGTCATCACGGTGCGCGGGCTCATGACGGTGGAGATGTCGCCGTTGATGAAACCGCTGCGGGTCAGTTCCGCCACGTTGACCATCGCGGCGACGGTCTCGCGCCCCTGCTTGGTGTCGAAGTCCGGGCTCTTCTGGAGGACGATCTTCGTCTCCTCCTCGTGCGACAGGTAGTTCAACGTGGCCACGATGTTCCAGCGGTCCATCTGCGCCTGGTTGATCTGCTGCGTGCCGTGGTAGAGCCCGGTCGTGTCCCCCAAGCCGACGGTGTTCGCGGTCGCGAACAGCCGGAACGCCCGGTGCGGATGGATCACCCGGTTCTGGTCGAGCAGGGTCAGCTTGCCCTCGACCTCGAGCACGCGCTGGATCACGAACATCACGTCCGGCCGCCCGGCGTCGTACTCGTCGAAGACCAGCGCGGCCGGACTTTGCAGCGCCCATGGCAAGAGGCCCTCACGGAACTCCGTCACCTGCTTGCCGTCGCGCAGCACGATCGCGTCCTTGCCGATCAGGTCGATGCGGCTGATGTGGCTGTCCAGGTTGATGCGGATGCAGGGCCAGTTCAGCCGCGCCGCCACCTGTTCGATATGGGTGGACTTGCCCGTGCCGTGGTAGCCCTGAATCAGCACGCGGCGGTTATAGGCAAAGCCGGCCAGGATTGCCAAGGTCGTGTCGCGGTCGAAGCGGTACCCCTCGTCGTACTCCGGCACATGCTCGCTGGGCGCGCTGAAGGCCGGAACCTGCATGTCGGAATCGAGGCCGAAGGTCTGGCGTACCGAGATCTTGATGTCCGGCCCCTCCATCGGGAGCGCGTGCGACATGCTTTCGTTCGTCTGGGGAGCCATCGCAGTCCTTTCCATTCTCTCCTGTCCGGTCTCGCGTGTCCGGGAACAAAGTCGTTCGCACCTTCTGCCAAGCCGGTGCGGCGGCTTGCGCCACCGTTTGCTTTAGCGGCGGCTTGCGCCTGTGTGCGCTCTACCGGTCATTTAAGGTCTGAAAGTCGATTTGGTACCCCCGATACCACGACAACGCTCAGCGGGCATAGGCGTTGCGCAGCGTCGCGTAGGCCTGATTCACCGCTTTCAGCTTGTCCTCAAGCGAATGATCGCCGCCGTTGACGTCGGGGTGAAGCTTCTTCACCAGCGTCTTGTAGCGCGCCTTGATGGCATCGAAATTGACCGGCGGCGCCAGGTCCATCTCTGCCAGCGCCTGCTTTTCCGCGCTGTACTGCGCCTTGTCCCGGTGATTGCGGTCGCGGTTTTCCTCCCAGCGGCGGCGGTCCTGCTCCTCTTCTTCGGCCTCTTCGGAAAAAAAGCCGAAGTCGTCGCGGAACTGCGCCTGACTGCGGTGTTTGCCCATGCTGCCCAGAGGCCAGGACGGGCGGCGCCATGTGCTGTCGCGCCGGCGCTCGGTCTCGATCTCGTTCTCGTCCATCCCGGCGTAATAGTTCCAGGCTCGGTTGTAGGCGCGCACATGGTCAAGGCAGAACCAGTAATACTCGTTCAGCCGGTCGCGCGCTTGCGGCGCCCGGTAGGCGCCCTCCTCCTGACATTCGGGATGGTCGCAGGTTCGCACCTGCGGCCGTGCATAGGCGCGGCTGTCGCGGAAGGGTCTGAACAGGGCTTCTGGTGATGCTCTCGCCATGATGCCCTAAGTATGGAAAGCAGGAACGCGAATGACAAGCCGCCGTTAGCGCTCTTTTCGCCGTTTTCCGCCTGCGAAGTCCGCGATGTTCACCAGCGCCAGGCCCCCGGCCACGAGCGCGAAGCCCGCGATCAGCGTCGCCGTCAGAGGCTCTCCCAGCGCCGCCGTGGAAGCCGCGAGCCCGGCGGCCGGAACGCCGAGGAACCCGAGCGAGGTGGAGACGGCGGGCAAGCTGCGCGTCACCGTCACCGCGGCCCAGAAGCAGAAAGCCGTCCCAATCGGCCCGTTGTAGAACAGGATCGCCACAAGCTCCGCCGACCACGCGATCGTCGCGTCGCCCTCGAAAAGCAACGCCAAGGCGAGCACCAGCGGACTCGCCGTCATCATCTGCCATGGCGCCAACTGCAAAGGCGAAGAGACCCAGCGGTGCGCGCGCACATGCAATATCGCGACCGACCACGCCAGGGCCGCGAGCATCAGCAAGGCGTTGCCGCGCACAACTGCATGGTCGCTCCAGTCGAAGCCGAGCGGGTTGAACAGCACGACCACGCCGCCGAGGCCGAGCGCCAGCCCCATGGCCTTGCGGGCGTCCACGCGTTCGCCCAGCAGCAGGATCGCCGCGGGCGCCACCCAGAGCGGCGTCGTATAGGCCAGAATCGCCGCGCGTCCCGCCTCGACGTCCAGGAGCGCCATGTTCACGAAGACCAGGAAGCCTGCCATCTGCAACAGCGACACGCTGAAGAGAACCGGCAGGTCGCCGCGCCGGGGGACTTGCAGCCGTCCGGTGAAGGCGAGCACCGCGAAGAGCGTCACCGCGCCCATCCCCAGGCGGGAGAGCGAAAACCACAACGGCGTGATCGACTCCAGCCCGACCTTCATGATCGGCCAGTTCGCGCCCCACAGCACGATGACGGAGAGCAGCAGCAGATAGGCGTGGCGCGTGCTGACCACGGCCTGACCGGATGCGGCAGACCGCCTCGACGTAGCGGACATGAACCGGGATGCTCCCCGCGCTTGACAGAAGGAGCGCGACGGTAGCAGCGTCTTGCTTCCGGAGAAACCACGTCGATAGGAACCCTGCCATGCGGATGGCCGACCGGATCGAAACTAAGTTGCGGGACGCGCTGGCGCCCGCGCGGCTGGAAGTGCACGACGATTCCCACAAGCATGAGGGCCATGCCGGAGCGCGGCCGGGTGGGGAGACGCATTTCCGCGTCGTCGCCGTCGCCGCCGCGTTCGAGGGCAAAAGCCGGGTGGCGCGGCAAAGGATGATCTACGCCGCCCTGGCCGAGGAGATGCAGGAGCGTGTCCACGCTCTCCAACTCACGACGCTCACCCCCGAGGAGGAGGCCCAGCGGCGCTAAAGCGGGATGAGCCGTCTTCGAATCGCCCTTCCGCTTTAAAAGCCAGGGACTCGAACCCATTGGGCTCCAGTGGCGCGACACCCTTACTGCGTGTATTTTCAAGAGGCATAAAATTATTAGTTGAAATTTCGAAGAAGGTGCATACCCTGGCGTGGCTACACGTATTCGTTGATACTCTCTTTTAGAGAGCAACCACGGAGCCGGGGATATGGTTCATTCTTCTGCCGAGGGCGGCCTGATGAGCCGCAACGTCACCATCAACGGGCGGCGCACCAGCCTGCGCCTTGAGCCGGAGATGTGGGAAAGCCTCAACGAGATCGCCAAGCGCGAAGGCTCAACGGTCAACGCCGTCGTGGCGAAGATCGACCGCAACCGCGGCGAAGGCGGGCTGACCTCCAACGTAAGGGTTTTCGTGCTCAGCTATTTCCGCGGCGCCGCGACCGAGCGGGGCCACTCGAATGCGGGCCACGGCGTGCTGTTCGACCCCGCGCGGCGCGACGCGGCGCCGTTCCGCCAGGCGGGCTGAGTGCCGCCTTTCGGCGGGGTCTGCGCGATCGGGGCAAGAGGGCCGGACGTCACTTTTTCTGGCTTTGCCTGCTCACCCCGGCCTCGTCGAAGGTCTTCATTCCGGTGTGGCATGCGCAGGCGGCCTTGAGCATCGGGACGGCAAGCGCGGCGCCGGAGGCTTCGCCGAGGCGCATGTTGAAGTCGAGCAACGCCCGCTTGCCGATCTCGTCCAGCAGCGCCCGGTGACCGGGTTCGCCGGAGAGGTGGCTTACCAGGCAGTGCAGCAGCGACAGCTTGTCCATCTTGAACAAGACCGCCGCGGCTGCCGTGCAGGCGTAACCGTCCAGCAACACCGGCGTCCGCGCCAGACGGCACGCCAGGATTGCCCCGGCAATCGCCGCAAGCTCCAGCCCGCCCAGTCGCCGCAGCACCTCCAGCGGGTCGTCCAGCATCCCTTCGTGATGCTTCAGGGCAGCTTCGATCACTGAAGCCTTGTGCCGGATGCCCCGGTAGTCCAGGCCGCTGCCGCGCCCGACCCAGTCCTTCGCCTTGCCGCCGAACAGGGCATTGCAGATTGCGGCGGCGCTGGTGGTGTTGCCAATTCCCATCTCACCCAGCGCCATCACGTCGAAGCCTTCCTCGACCGCCATCATGCCGTAGGCCATGGCCCGCACGCAGTCTTCCTCGCTCATCGCCGGGCCGGTGGTGAAGTCCTGCGTCGGTTCGTCCAACGCCATCTCATAGACCCGCAGATCGGCGTCGAATAAACCGCAGAGCTGGTTTACCGCCGCGCCGCCCTCGATGAAGTTGGCGACCATCTGCTTGGTCACGGCGCTGGGGTAGGCGGAGACACCCTGCGCCGCGACTCCGTGGTTTCCGGCAAAGACGGCCACGCGCGGGCGCTCCAGGCGCGGTGGATGGCGGCCCTGCCAAGTTGCGAGCCAGGCAGAAATCTCTTCCAGGCGGCCCAGCGAGCCTTCCGGTTTGGTCAACTCCTTTTCGCGCGCAAGCGCCTGCGAGGCGGCCTGGATCTCCGGGCCGGGCAGTTCGCGCATCAATGCCCGAATCTCCTCGAAGGTAGCGGGCTGCTCTTGCTGGGCCATTTGTCGTTCCTTCACTTCGCAACGGGGCTGTGCTGTCCTATAACCGCGCGGCGGGGTCTACCGCAAACCGATTCCCATTTTCATGCGCTGGAGGGGCTTTTGCAGACGACGATCACGACTCGCTGGTGGTGGGTGCGGCACGCGCCGGTGGACAGCGGCGGCATTATTTACGGCCAGATGGACATGCCGTGCGACACCTCGCATCTGGCGACTTACGAGGGGTTGGCGGCGCTTCTGCCCGGCGACGCCGAATGGATCGTCACGCCCCTGCAGCGTACGAAGCAGACCGCCGGGGCGATCCTGACCGCGCGCGGCGACGCTCCCGAGTGGCTGGAGGTGCCGGAGTTCATGGAGCAGCACTTTGGAGAGTGGCAGGGACGCCCGCGCGAGGAGGTTGCGGCAAAGCAGCCGGAACGCTGGAATCAGTTCTGGCTGGCCCCGGCCGAACAGACGCCGCCGGGCGGTGAGAGCTTCGCCGATTTGGTAGCGCGCACGCGCACCGCCGTGGCGGAGATTTCCGCGCGGAAGGCTGGATCGGATATCGTGGCGGTGACGCACGGCGGGACGATTCGCGCGGCGCTGGCGGTTGCGCTCAACCTGCCTCCGGCGCAGGCGCTGGCCTTCGTGGTCGACAACTGCTCGCTGACCCGGCTGGACCACATCGCGGGACCGGAGACCGAAAATGCCGCATGGCGCGTCGTAACGGTCAACCGCAGCCCGTTGCCGGATCGTTAATCGGCTGACAGAACTTTCGATGGAATTGGGTGGCGGTTTACGAATTCTTCAACCTATCGCGGCTAGCTAACCCTGCACGACTTTACGGGAAGCGCGTTTAGGAGGCGGAGTCTCGCATGCTCGCCATCATCGGCACGATCGTCGTTATCTTCTGCGTCTTCGGCGGTTACATGATCGCCGGAGGCAATATCGATATCATACTTCAAGCCCTGCCTGTCGAAATGATGATCATCGGCGGCGCGGCGCTGGGGGGCTTGCTCGTCGCCAATTCGATGACGGTGGTGAAGGGCTCCTTTGCCGGTTTCATGCACGCAATCCGCGGCCCGAAGTGGTCGCGCGACGACTACCGCGACCTTCTGTGCCTGCTGTTCGCGCTGTCGCGCCTGCGCCGCCAGAAGGGCAACATCGCGCTGGAAACCCACGTGGAGGAGCCGCAGGAAAGCGCGATCTTCACCCAGTACCCGAAGATCATGCGCGACCACTTCGCCCTGACACTGATCACCGACACGCTGCGCATGATCACGCTGGACATGGACGAAGGCCATCAGGTCGAAGAGTACATCGACGCGCAGCTCGAAAAGCATCATCACGAGGCGATGGCGCCCGCCAACGCCTTGCAGACCGTGGCCGACGCGCTGCCTGCGCTGGGGATCGTCGCGGCCGTCCTGGGCGTCATCAAGACGATGGCCAGCATTAGCGAGCCGCCGGAAATTCTCGGCCGCATGATCGGCTCGGCGTTGGTCGGGACCTTCCTCGGCGTGTTCCTCTCCTACGGCATCGTCGGACCCTTCGCGAACCGCCTGAAGCAGGTGATCGAAGAGGAAGCGCAGTACTACGCCGTGATCAAGGACGTCCTCGTCGGCATGGCTCAGGGCCATGCTCCGCAGGTCGCGGTCGAGGTCGGGCGGGGCAACGTGCCGACGGTCGTGCAGCCGTCGTTCTACGACGTCGACGAGGCCGTGAACGCCCTGCCGCGCGAGGCTTAGGGCGCTGGCTTAGCGCGCTCTCCCGAGCCGCCCTTTCGCGCGCCTGCGGCCTGTCACGCCGCCGATATCCGGGCGCGCTTGTTGGCGATGCTGATCGGCGCGGTTTGGTCGTGGAGGTGGCATTCCACGCGTCCCGCCTTGTCGTCGATGGTGCGCGGCATCTGGGTGCGGCAGTGCTCCATGGCCTTGGGGCAGCGCGGGTGGAAGGCGCAGCCGGGCGGCGGGTCGAGCGGGTTGGGCGGCAGGCTGCCCAGCTTCGGGTCCGGCACCCCCGCATCGGGATCGGGGGTCAGCGCGGAGTCGAGCAGCGCCTGCGTATAGGGGTGGCGCGGGTCTTGGAACAGGTTGGCGCGGTTCGTGACTTCCACGAGGCGGCCCAGGTACATCACCGCGACGCGGTGCGCCATGTGCTGCACCACCGCCAGATTGTGACTGATCAGCAGATAGGTTAGCGAGAACTCGCGTTGCAGGTCGAGGAGCAGGTTCAAAATCTGCGACTGGACCGAAACGTCGAGCGCGGACGTCGGTTCGTCGCAGATGATGACCTTGGGCCGCATGATCAGCGCGCGGGCAATGGCGACGCGCTGGCGCTGCCCGCCGGAAAGCTGGTTCGGCAGGCTGTTGAACACGCGCTGCGGCAAGCCGACGAGGTCGATCAACTCCTTCACCCGCCGCTCCACCTCCGCCCGGCCAGCAAGCCCGTGGACCATCAGCGGCTGGCCGATGATGAAGCCCACCGTCTTGCGCGGGTTCAATGCGGAATAGGGGTCCTGGAACACCGGCTGGATGTGCCGGGCGATGAACTTGCGGCCGTGGCTGTGCATCGGCTCCCCGTCGAACAGCACCTGCCCCGAGGTCGGTTCGATCAGTCCCAGCAGGATCTTCGCCAGCGTGGATTTGCCGCAGCCGGATTCGCCCACGAGTCCCAGAACCTCGCCCTCGCGGATGTCCAGGTTGACCTCGTTGACGGCGTGGAGCGGGATTTTCGCCTGGAACATGGCGCGCCGCACCTTGAAGGTCTGGGAGACCGCGTCGAGGGTCAGGACCGGCTCGCCAGGCCGTGCGTCGCGTTTCTCCCAGGGTTGGTGCAGGGCCTCGACATGCGCCTCTTCGGCCTGCCACAGTTCGGGACGTCCGGCGTTCGCGGCGGCTTGGCGCTCCGGCAGCAGGCATCTGGAGTGATGCTTTTCGCCGATATGGGCCAGGTCTATCCTGCCGTGCGCGCAGTCGTCGAAGGCAAAGGGACAGCGGTTGCGGAACGCGCAGCCGGTGATGGTCCCGACGAGCGAGGGCACGATTCCGGCAATTGCGCCCAGCCGCCCGCCCGGCGGCGTCTTTCCCGGCGCGGGAATGCAGTTCATCAGCCCCTGCGTATAGGGATGGCGCGGGCGGCGGAATATCTCGTGCACAGGCCCGGTTTCCACGAAGTTTCCGGCGTACATCACCGCCACGCGGTCGGCCACGCGCGCGACTACCGACAAATCGTGCGTGACGAGGATCAGCCCCATGTGGAACTCGTCCTGCAAATCGCGCAGCAGGCGGAGAATCTGCGCTTGGATGGAAACGTCGAGCGCCGTCGTCGGCTCGTCCGCGATCAAGAGGTCGGGGCCGCACATCAGGGCCATCGCGATCATCACCCGCTGGCGCAGGCCCCCCGACAGCTCGTGCGGAAACTGCCGCAGGCGGCTCGCCGGGGCCGGAACGCCGACGCGGTCGAGCAGGTGGACGGCGCGCTCGCGGGCTTCCTTGCGGCTGACCGGCTGGTGGCGCAGCAACGCCTCCTCCAACTGGCCGCCGACGGTGTGGACCGGGTTCAGCGAGGTCATTGGCTCCTGAAAGATCATCGCCATGCGGTTGCCGCGCAAATCCGCCATGCGGTGCTCGCGCAGGCTCAGCAGGTCCTGCTCCTTGAACGCCAGCCGGTCCGCCCGGCGCGCCGCGCCCTTGGGCAGCAAGCCCATCAGCGCCAGCGAGGTCAGCGACTTGCCGGAGCCGGATTCGCCGACGATGCAGAAGGTCTCGCCCTGCTTGACGGTGAAGTCGATGCCGCGCACCGCGTGCAGCGTCCCCGCGGGCGTCGGCAGGTCGACGGTGAGGTTCGAGACATCCAGCATCGCGTCAGCTCCGCCCTTCGGGAGAGGTTACGTCGCGCAGCCCGTCGCCGATCAGGTTGATCGCGAGAACCAGCATGAGCAGCGCCAAGCCGGGAATAGTGATCATCCAGGGATCGAAGAAAATCTCGTCCTTCGCCTGCGACAGCATCAGGCCCCAGGACGGCAGCGGCGGCTGCACCCCGAGGCCGAGGAACGAGAGCGCGGCTTCCAGCAGGATCGCGTTCGCCATCTCGATGGTCATGACGACCAGCAGCGCGTTGAGGACGTTCGGCAGGATCTCCCGCATGATGATGTAACGCGGCGAACACCCCAGCGCCTGCGCCGAGGTCACGAAATCGAACTCGCGCATCTGCATGGCGAGGGTGCGCATCACCACCGCGAATTGGTCCCACAGCAGGAAGCCCAGAACCAGCACGACGATGGTGAGCGACGAGCCCATCAGCGCCACCACCGCCAGCGCGACCAGGATCACCGGCATCGCCAGCCGCGTGGTGATGATGAAGTTCACCACCATATCCACGCGCCCGCCGTAATAGCCCGCGACCAGCCCCAGCGTGCAGCCTATCACCCCGGAGATAATGGCGGCGGAAAACCCAATGAGCAGCGAAATCCGCGCGCCGTAGATGATCCGGCTTAGATAATCGCGGCCCTGGTGATCGGTGCCGAAAATATGCGTCCAAGTCGCGCGGGGGTCATCGTAAAACCAGTCGTGCCAGATCGGCGGCACCAGCCGGTTCGCCAGATTGTGCGCGTAGGGATCGTGCGGCGCGATGAGCGGCGCGAGCAGGGCCATCAGGGCGATGATCAGCAGGATCGTCCCGCCGATGACCAGCCCGGTGTGGCCGAACACCCGGCGGCGCAGCATCTGCCCCGCCGAAGGCTCCGACAAAGCCGCGCCGAAGTCGGGGAGGTTCTTGTCGTCTTGCGGCGTGGCGCTCATCGGTCAACCAATCCGAATGCGGGGGTCGAGATAGGCGTTCGCCAGATCCGCCATCAGGTTCAACAGCACGTAGAACACCGCGATCACCAATACGATGGCCTGAATAACTGGCAGATCGGCGCGGCTGATGGATTCCCAGGCCAGGAAGCCCAGACCCGGCATGGAGAACAACGTCTCGATCACCACCGAGCCGCCCAGCATGAAGCCGAATTGCACCGCCGCGAGCGAGACAATCGGAATAATGGCGTTGCGCAGGCCGTGGTGAAACAGCACGACGTGCGGGCGCAGCCCCTTGGCCCGCGCCGTGCGGATGTAGTCGGAGCGCATGACCTCCAGCATCCCGGCCCGCGTGAGACGCATGAAGGCGGGCGTCGCATAATAGCCCAGCGCGATGGCGGGCATGATGAAGTGCTGCCAACTGCGTGCGCCGGAGGCCGGAAGCCAGCCCAGGAAGACGCTGAAGACCACCATCATCATCAGCGCGAACCAGAAGGTCGGCATCGCCTGCCCCAGAACCGCGACGCCGAGCGCCGTGCGGTCGATCCAGGAGTTCGGCCGCAGCGCCGCCAGAACGCCCATCGGGATCGCCAGCACGATGGCGAAAGTAAGCGCCGCGCCACCCAGCATCATCGTCACCGGAATCCGGCTGAGGATCAGATCCGACACCGGCACCCGCATCCGGTAGGAATAGCCGAAGTCGCCCACAACCGCGCTGGAAAGCCAGTCCGCGTACTGCACCACGAGCGGCCGGTCGAAGCCTTCGCGCTCGCGAATTTGCTGGATTTCCGCAGCCGACGCCGTATCCCCCGCCATTGCGATGGCGGGGTCGCTCGCGAAGTTGGTGAGCGTGAAGGTAATCAGCGACACCGCGACCGCCACAGCCGCGGCCATCACCAATCGCCGGAACAGAAATCTCAACATGCGCCTGCCATTCGGGCCTTGTGGCGGTAAGGTTCAGAGGCGAGGAAGCCGGGGCGGCGCGGCGGCCGCCCCAGCCAGGCTCACTCCTTCCAGGAGTAGGTGTAGTAACGCGCGATCTCGTCCGGATAGGCCTGCATATCCAGATCCTCGGTGAAGGCGTAGCTGATGACGAAGGTGTGCAGCGGCAGCCAGTACACCTCCTCGGTGATCCTTTGGATGGCGTTGCGGTAGTTCTCCAGCCGCTCTTCCTCGTCGATGGAGTTGTCGGCGATTTCAAGCCACTGCTGAAGCTCCTCGTCCTGCGCGAAATCGTCCGGCGAGCCCTTGAAGAAGTGGCTGACGACGGCGGAGGCGTCGGCGATGGAATAGGAGCCCCAGTCCATGTGGAAGGCCGAGGTCGTGCCTTCATGGTTCAGGTCGCGCAGGGCGAAGTACTGCATGAACTGCATGTTGGCGTCGATTCCGACGTCGGCGAGATAGCCCAGGATCGACTCGGTCCAGCGTCGGTCGCGGAAGGCATAGAGCGTCATCTCGAAGCCGTCGCCGTAACCGGCCTCTTCGAGCAGTTCGCGAGCGCGGTCGGGGTCGTAGTCGTACTTGACCGCCGCGTCTTCGTCGCAGCCGAATTGGAAGGGCGAGCAGGGCGCGTGAATCACCCGCGCATCGCCGCGCACCATGTTCTCGACAATGGACTCGCGGTCGATGGCGTGGGCGATCGCCTTGCGCACGCGCACGTCCTGCAGTGCCTCATGGCCGCTGCGTCCGGCCGCGTCCAGGCCCATGTAGCCGATGCGCATGGCCTCGCCGAACTTCACCTCGAAGCCGGGCCGCCGCTCCAGCCGCTCCGCCTGATCGGCGGGCAGACGCCAGACCCAGTCAAGGCCGTCGCTCAACAATTCGGCCATCTGGGTCGACTTGTCCGTGATCGTGCGGATGTGAAGCTCCCGGATTGCCGGGATACCCTTCGGGCTGTCCTCGTAGTAGTCCTCGTTGCGGACCAGGACGTATTCGCGTTGCGGGTCGATGCTCTCGACCTGATAGGGACCGGTGCCGACGGGATTCTCGTTCATGCCCTCCGGCCCGACCTCGCGGTAATAATCTCCCGGATAGATCGGTATGGCCTCGGACAGGTATTCGAAGGCGGCGGGGAAGGGCTCGTGCAGGTTGATCCGCACCCGGTAATCGTCGAGCTTCTCCGCGCTTTCGATCCAATCCACGTTGCGTGACGCCAAGACGCCGCTGTCCGGATCGGAAACGGTATTGAGCGTGTAAACGACATCGTCGGCGCTGAAGGAATCGCCGTTGTGGAAGGTGACGCCTTCGCGCAGGGTCATTTCGATGGTGGTGTCGTCCGCCCACTCCCAATCCGTCGCCAGAAGCGGTTCGTATTCGAAAGTGTCGGGATTGCGATAGATGAGCGCATCCCAGACGTGCCTTGCGAAAATAATGCCTTCGCGATTGGTGTTGTAATACTGATCGAGGTTGTCGATTTCAAAGTCCCAGGCGACCCTTAAGGGCCGGTCTTCATCGGCAAACGCGGCTCCAGCACTGAAAACCAGAGCGGTTGCGGCCAGCAACACATTTCGCCGCAGCGAACCCATGACATGCCTCCACTGTTTTACGTTTTTCTAGTGCGGCTCGTTTTCTGCCGCGATTGGAGTCTGCGGCGTTAGCTTGCTCGAAATATGCACTCTGCGTCAACGCGCTTGACTAAAAGAAGTAATCTCGGAGAGCCTACTGTTGCGGTTCAGGCGGTTTGGCCAAAACCGGTTATGTGACCTTATCAGAGTCTGGGGAACACTTATGGATTACCTCGTCAGCCACGCGCAATCTATGGCCTTCGCGCCTCTGCGGGCACGATTTCTCGCCGGGGAAGATAGCCCCAATGCTTTCCTCGAGCGGTGCCTGGAGACCATCGCGGAGCGGGAGCCGACGGTGCGCGCCTTCGTGACGATGAACCTCGAAGGCGCTCAACAGGCGGCTGAGCAGGCGACTCGCCGCTACCGCGAGGGTGCGCCGCTCTCTCCGGTGGACGGCATGCCGCTCGGGGTGAAGGATCTCTTCGAGACCAAGGACATGCCCACCGGCATGGGAAGCCCGATCTACGAGGGGTGGCGCTCGGGCCGCGACGCCGCCGCCGTCGCCCATCTTCGAGGCATGGGGGCCGTCATTTTGGGCAAGACGGTGACGACCGAGTTCGGTTTCTACTCCCCCGGCCCGACGACGAATCCCTTCGATCCCAAGCGCACGCCGGGCGGCTCGTCCAGCGGTAGCGCGGCAGCTGTCGGCGCGGGAATGCTCCCGGCGGCGATCGGTAGTCAAGTCGTTGGCTCGATCATCCGTCCGGCGTCCTTCTGCGGCAATGTCGGCTACAAACCGACCCTGGGGGCATTGAACAGGGGCGGCGGCCATTCCTCGCTGAGCCAGAGCCACATGGGAACCCACGCGGGCACCCTTGCCGATGCGTGGCTGCTGGCGCACGCGATCAGCGCGGGCGCGGGCGGCGATCCAGGCCATCCCGGCCTCTATGGCGACTCCGAGCTTTTGCCGGGGCGTCGTCCGGCGCGGCTCGGTTTCCTGGAAACGGCGGGTTGGAGCAGCCTGGAGGGGGAGCCGCGCGCGGCGTTCGACGCACTCTTGGGGCGCTTGGCGGATCGCGGGGTGGAGATCGTCACCCGCTCCGCCGATCCGGCGCTCGACGCCTTCGAAGCGGCCATCGCGGATGCGCTCGCGCTCACCCACGTCATCTGCGGCTGGGAACTGCGCTGGCCGCTGGCGGAATATGCCGAAGCCCATCCGGGCCAACTCAGCGACGACCTGCACAGCCGCCTTCAGGGCTGGCTGAAGCTGAGCCGCGAGGACTACCGGGCGGCGCTGGCCCGGCGCGAGGAGATTCGCACGCGCCTGAACGAACTGTCCTACCGCTGCGACGGTTTGCTGACCCTCGCCTCGCACGGTCCAGCCCCTGTCGGCCAGGGCAGCACCGGCAATCCAGCCTTCAACCCCCCGGCCTCAATGA
>SKZV01000225.1 GCA_007127165.1 Rhodovibrio sp.
AACCATAAGGAGCGAGCAAGCCCATGACTTATCGTATCGCAGTGATCCCCGGCGACGGAATCGGCAAGGAAGTCGTGCCGGAGGGTATCCGGGTTCTGGAAGCGGCCGGGAAGCGCTTCGGCCTGGACTTCGAATGGGAGGAATTCGACTGGAGCTGTGAGCACTATGCCCGGACGGGGGCGATGATGCCGGAGGACGGGTTGGAGCGGATCAGCGACCGTCACGCGATCTTCCTCGGCGCGGTCGGGTTTCCGGGGGTGGCGGACCATGTGTCGCTCTGGGGTTTGCTGATCCCGATTCGCCGCCGGTTCCATCAGTATGTGAACCTGCGCCCGGTGCGACTGCTGCGCGGCGTCACCTCGCCGCTGGCCGGACGGAGTGCGGAGGATATCGACTTCTACGTCGTGCGGGAGAACAACGAGGGCGAGTATTCCGAAATCGGCGGACGGCTCTTCGCGGGCAGCCCGGAGGAGATGGCGTTGCAACAGTCGATCTTCACCCGCAAGGGCGTGGACCGCGTGCTGCGCTATGCCTTTGAGTTGGCGCGCACGCGCAAGCGCAAGCATGTGACCTCGGCCACCAAGTCGAACGGAATCATCCATACCATGCCGTTCTGGGACGAGCGCTTCGCCGCCGTGCAGAAGGACTACCCCGACGTGGAGACGGCGCAGTTCCACATCGACATTCTGGCGGCGCACTTCGTGCAGCATCCCGATTGGTTCGACGTTGTGGTGGGCTCCAATCTGTTCGGCGACATTCTGTCCGATCTTGGGCCGGGGATAGCGGGCTCCATCGGTATCGCGCCCTCGGCCAACATCAACCCGGAGCGCGACTACCCCTCGATGTTCGAGCCGGTACACGGCTCCGCGCCCGACATCGCCGGGAAGGGGATCGCCAATCCCATCGGCCAGATCTGGTCGGCGGCCATGATGCTGGAGCACCTGGGCCACCTCGACGCCGGAGCGGCCATCGTGCAAGCCATCGAAACCGTCCTGGAAGACCCCAAGGCCCGCACCGGGGACATGGGGGGAAGCGCGGATACCGTCACCTGCGGCAAGGCGGTGGCCGAAGCGGTCGCGGGATAGGGCGCGGGGCGTACGGAAAGGGGAGGCCCCACGGGCCTCCCCTTGATCGTGGCAATCTGCCGAACGGCTCAGTTGATCACGTCGTAGTTCATTGCGGCGGTCGCGGTCTGCTGGCGTGCCGGATCGGTGGAGAAGAGATCGGCGACGAAGGTCTGGATCGTGCGCTCGCCCACATCGTTTTCCGGCGCGGGTTGGACGATCCGCAGGCTGTTATCGCGTATCGTGTTCACCTGCTGCGTCTGGACGGTCTGTTGATGGGGTTCCGCTGTCTGCTGCGGGGCGAGGCGCAGGCTGACATCCTCTGCTGCGCTCGCGGGGACGGAGATCACGGCGACGGCGGCGGCGAGGCTCAGCGCGGTCAGAGTGTTGCGTACAAACATCGTGTCCTCCTTCGTTTCTACCTGGGCGATCCAAAGTGTTCGGACCGCGTTGAGAAGGAGATTGCAAGAAATGCGCGAAATTCTCCGTGACGGCGCGCACACCCCACGATATTGTTACCTTTGTCTATTACACCAATTGTGACCGCTATCACAAATGACCCATGCGCAGGATTGCCGCCGCCAGGAACAGCGCCCCCGCGGCGGCGATCAAAAGCCCGCCGAAGGCTTCCGCGCCGCGCGCCGCCATTGGGCCAAACCGCTGTACCGCTGCCGCGCCGCCCGCGTTGAGGGCCAGCTTCGAAACCCCGTGCCGCACACTGATCGCCCCGAGAGCGGAAAGGCTGATCGTGATCGCGGAGCCCAGCGCCATCGCCAAGGTCGCAACAACTCCGATGTGGAACATCCCGGCCGCAAGCGTGAAGAGCAGCAGCAACAACGCCCCGGAACAGGGCCGCAAGCCGACGCCCACCGCCAAGGCGGCGTAGTCGCGCAAGCGGCCGCCTTGCCCAGCCGGGCGCTGGCCGGGCTCGCCGCCGTGATCGGCGCAGGCCGAGCAGGTCCCGCGTCCGGTGACGCAGCGCAGCAGCATCGCCAGCCCCAGTAAGAGGATCAGCCCATAGGCCAGCGCCTCCACGAACTTCGCCTGTAGGGTCAACTGGCTGATCGTGGTTCCGGCAACAAGCAGCAGCGCGGTCACGATGACGATGGCCGATGCGGCTTGCAGGAAGGCCATCGCCGCGCTGAGGCCGATGGCCTGAGCTGGGCGGCCTGGATTGGCGAGGAAATAGGCCCCCGCGACGACCTTCCCGTGGCCCGGCCCGGCAGCGTGCAGCAGTCCGTAGACGAAACTGGCGAGGATAATCGCAAATCCGCCGAATCCGGCCCCCGAGGGCGCGCCGTGAAGCTGCCCGTGCAGCCGGTTGGTCAGCGCCGACTGGCTGCGGGCGATCCAGGTGACGGTGTTGGAGAGCAGCGAACCGGAGGCGAGGCTGCTTCCCGAGTCTCCGGAAAAGCTCGCCGAGCCTGCGTCACCGAGCCCGCCAGCGCTCCCAGCCCCGCCGCCAAGGCTGCCGCCGCCCGCCTCCTGCAAGGGGACGGGCTCCACCTCGTCCAGTTCGGCGCAGAGCTCCCGCGCCGTCTCGCGGCTGCCGCCGGGGAGAACCGTTGCGAGCAGGCGGCAAACATTGCGCCCGGAGATGTTCCGGATTTCGTCCGGCGAAAAAGGCTCGTCCCGCCTGCGCATGATCGTGGTGAGCACGTCGAGGTTCCCCACCCGGATGAGCGGCGTAACCGAACCGTCGTAATCCGATCCGAGCGCCACGTGGCGGCTGCGCTCCCGGCCCATCTGCTCCGCCGTCCGCATGATGTGAGCCATCGTATCGGCGATACGCCAGACGCTGGGGCCGATGGCTTGTGGCCAGAAGCCGACGCCGATCACGCCGTCATTCTGGATGATGAGTTCGATTTCTTCGTCCGAAAGGTTGCGGTGGGGACGGCAGGGGTCCTCGCAGTTCGCCCGCACGCCGGTATGCGACACGGTAAACGGCCGCTCCAGCATCTCCGCCGCATCGCGCAACCCGGCCTGGGAAATATGCGCCAGATCCACGGCCATGCCGAGGCGCGCCGCCTCTTGCAGCGCCATCCGCCCGCGCTCGGTCAGCCCGTAAGCCTCGCAGCCCTCGTTCGAACCGGACAGGTCGTTGTCGAAGCGGTGGTTGGGCGCGAACATCCGCACGCCCGCGTCGAAAAGCTCCTGCATGTCGGCCCTCACGGCCTCGCCGTCTTCCAGCGCGCCGCCGACCCAGTGCCCGCCCTCGATGCCGAGGAAGCCTCCGATAACGGCCTTTCCGGCCTTGCGGTCCGCCACAAGCGCCTTGAGATCCTCCACGGTTTCGATGAGCCGCAGCTCCGGCCCCGGTGTCTCCTTGGAGCGCTCTACGGCGTCCTTGAATCGCTCGATCTGGTAGAAGGCGCGGTCGTGCAGGTTGAAGACCGGGCGTCCCTGCATCGCGGTCAAGAGCGTGTTCGCGTCCGGATTGTTGCGGCCGACGCAGTTGCTCCAGGGCATCCGGATCGGACTCTTGGTCACAATGGTGAAACCCTGGAGCGCAATGTTGCCCTCCATCATACGCGGCACGTCGGCATGGCCGTAGTTCGAGCGCTCCAGCAGGTCGCGCTCCCACTTCAGGGTGTCGGCGTGCATATCCGCGACGAACATGGAACGGTGGAACTTCCGGTCCTCTTCGGAAGGCTCGGGCGCCTCGGGGTCTATGCCGTAAGGGTTCATCATGCGGTCGTAACGCCCGGCCAGATAATACAGGCCGGAAGCGTACTCCGTGTAGGCGATATATGTGCCGTAACCGACAGCGAGCAGAAGAACCAGCCAGATCATCTTACGTCTCAAAGTGTTTGGACCTCCGTGCGGCTGCCATTGTAACGCCTTTCTTGGGGCGCCCGTCCCGGTTCAAACAGCTTTATGTAACCTGTTCTTCGATTCCAGCAACCCTTGGCCCCACAAGCGTTCTTCCCAAACCCCTCTCGCGGGACAGGTAGCCGCGCCTCTGCGATGCGTGCCGTCGGCCAGTTCACGATTGTGTGTGGAGTCAAAACTGTTTATAAATAGTTAAAATTCTATGTAATTCCGTTGAAGATGGAATCATGGCAGATTCGGAGTGTAGCCCGCGCGCCCAACGCGCCCGCCCCACTGTGCGGGGAGCGGGCGGTCACGGGGACGTCAGATCCGGTTTTCTCCACCTTGTCTTCAATGCCGCCGCCCTTCTATTGGTCCTCGCCACGGCTGCTTGCGCCGGTTATCGCTACGACGGCGGTTACGACGCCGACCGTTCCGCCGACCTCTTCGCCGCCGGGTACAAGGAATTGGCGGAGGTCTACATAGACGAGGTGGAGACCCGCGACCTTGCGCTGGCGGCGCTGCGCGGCAGCTTGGCCGAAGATCCCGCCCTGGCATTGAAGCTGGAGGACGAGCGGCTGCGCTTGCTGGTGGAGGAAGAGGCCGTGGGCGGCGGCTTCGCGCTGCCTCGCCGGGACGACATCAAGGGGTGGGGCGCAGTCACTGCCGCCGTGCTGGCCTCCGCACGGCAGGTCAGCCCGGTGCTTGGCGAGATCCCGGCGGAAGACCTCTACGCGCTGGCGTTCGAAGGCGCGATGGGAGAACTCGACGGGTTTTCCCGCTATACGCCGCGCGGGGAGCAGGCAGAGGCGAAGGGTCTGGCGGGGATCGGGGTGCGCGTCCAGCATAGCGGCGAGGGGATGCAGGTCCTCTCCGTCGTGGAGGGCAGTCCCGCTCACCGCGCCGGGCTACGGAGCGGCGACACCATCGTCGCAGTGGACGGGGAGCACGCCCGGAGTATGCCGCAGCGGGAGTTCGTCAGCCGCCTGCTCGGCCCCGTCAACAGCACCGTCGAACTCGATGTCGTGCGTGCGCGGGAGCCGGGCCCGCTGCGCTTGCCGGTAACTCGCGCGCCTGTCGGCCCGGAAAAGGTTTCCGCTCGACGCATCGGCGGCGTGGCGTACATCCGGATTTCCAGTTTCGAGGAAAACACGGCCTCGCAGCTTCGCAGGGAGGTCAGGCTGGCGCGCCAAGACCCAGAGCTTCGCGGCTATGTCGTCGACTTGCGCGGAAATCCCGGAGGGCTGCTCAATCAAGCCGTCGCCGTGGCCGATGTCTTTATCGTCGATTCACCCATCGTTGCGACCGAGGGGCGGCACCGCGACAGCGGACAGACCTTCGAGGCCGGTCATTACGATCTGGCGCGCGGGCTGCCGGTGATCGTCCTGCTGAACGGCTTCTCCGCCTCGGCTTCGGAAATCGTCGCCTCGGCGATTCAGGACAGCGGGCGCGGAATCGCCATCGGCAGTTCTTCCTACGGCAAGGGCAGCGTGCAGACGCTGCAACGCCTGCCGGGCGGGCGCGAACTCATGCTGACCTGGGCGCGCTTCCATGCGCCGTCCGGCTATGCGCTGAGCGGGCGCGGCGTTTTGCCCGACGTCTGTACCAGCGGCCACCACGGCTCCGTGCAGGCTGTGATGACCGGCCTGAGGCTGGGTTCTTTCCCTTTCCCGCAGCAGCTTCGCATCGCCAAGATCGACCCGGCCGATGACAAAGCCGTCAACACCTTCCGGGCCAAGTGTCCGGCCGCGATGGAGGAGAAGCGGCTGGATCTGGCGGTTGCCATGAAACTGCTCGAGCGCCCGGACCTCTACCGCCTCGCCGCCGGGACGAGCGCGTCAAGGCTCGCCGAACGCTCAGACTGATCCCCGCCGGGCGGGATTGCACCGCCCCGGCGTCGGCACGGCAGGCGCGTCGCCGGAGCGGTGAATGCCGCAGGCCGTCAGTCTTCCAAAATAAAGGTGACGTTCAACGTCGCGCGGTATTCGACGACGCGGCCGCTTTCGACCTTGACCTTCTGTTCGGCGAGTTCCGCCCCGGTTACGTTCCGGAGCGTCTTGTTGGCGCGTTCGAGCCCTTTCTCGATAGCGTCTTGAAAGTTCTTCTCGGACGCGGCGGTGATAGTCGTGACTCGCGCAACCTTTGGCATGATTAATGCTCCCCTGATGTGTTTCTTTTTACGCATGTCGCGGCCCGTTCGGCCAAGCAGGGCCGCACGCACCGGCAACCTCACATATTAACCATGGGGAGCCGAAGCCCGCTTGCCAACCACCTTTGGCGAAGCCGAGTGAAGTAGTTCAGGTGGTGGTGCCGTAATTGATTCGGATCAATGCTCTCTCTCTCGGGCCTTTGCTCTAGTAGCTGTAGAGTTGGCCTGCGCTGGCGGCGGCGCTCTAACGGCAGAAAAAAAGGGGTAATAATTGTGATCGATAGAGCGGGTATGAAGACTTTGCGGCGAGATCCCCGAGGTTCCGGTGCCCACGCTCCCTTGAAGCCAGACGATGTCCGTGTGTCGTTTTCCGGCAAGGTGTTGGTTTCCGGCCAGCCCCGGGGGTGCGCTGCGCCTCGCTGGCCGGGCCGCCATCGGTACCAGTATCCGTTGTCTTCAAGTGCACTAAATACGCGTGGTTTTCAATTGCGACTCGCGAATTAGGAAATAGTTAACGCTTCAGGTGTCAAAACCGCAATCGTAATGGGTATAACGCCTCTGATGGATGCTGGCCCGATTCAACGAGCGGAGATCGACCTATCCCACGCGTCAGGAGCACTCCGGAAATTCAATCGGTGGACGAGAGCCGGGCGCTGGCTCTCGCGGCGCGATTTTCGGACAATGCGATTATCGTGACCAACGCCGAGCAGCTTGTCGAATGGGTCAATCCCGGATTCGAGGCGCTGTCCGGTTACAGCCTGGCCGAGATGAAGGGCCGCAATCCCTCGGATGTGTTGCGGACCTACGCCACCTCGCAGCAGGAGATCAACCGGATGGAACGAGCCCTGGCGCAAGGGCTGAGTACCTCCGGCGACCTGGTCAATTACCATAAGCTCGGGCATCCCTTCTGGGTGTCGACCGACATCCATCCGATACACGACGAAGGCCGCATCACCTCCTTCCTCGGGATATCGCGCGACGTGACCGAGCAGAAGCGGAACCAGAGCCTTCTAGCCGGACGCACGGCTGTGCTGGAAGCCCTGGCGGAGGGCGCATCCCTGGCCGATGCAATGCAGGCATTCGCCCGCGCGCTAGACGAAGCGACACCGGAGATGCATGTCGGCGTCACGTCGCGCAGCGCCGAGGGGCGCCTGCACGGGATTGCTGCGCCGATGCTGCCGCAAGCCTACATGCAGGCAGTCGACGGTATCCGCGCCTACGAGGGGTGCGGAACGTGCGGAACGGCGGCGCATCGCCGAGCCCGTGTGGTGAGCGAGGATATCTTGAGCGATCCGCTCTGGGCCGAGCAACGCGAGCTTGCCCGCCTCTCGGGCATGCGGGCTTGCTGGTCGCAACCGATCAAGGGGGCTGACGGAGCGCTGCTCGGTGTCCTTGCGCTCTATTTCCGCCATGCGCGACAGCCAAGCGACAGCGAGTTGGCTTTCCTCGAAGAAGCGGCCGACGTCGCCGCGGTGGCGATCGAGCGCAAGCGGTTGGAGGATGAGGCAAACCGAGCCGCCGAAGCCTATCGGTTGATGTTCGAAAACATGCCGGTCGGCCTGGGCCGCTCGAACCGGGACGGTCGATGGGTGGACGTCAATCCAGCCCTGGCGCGGATGTTCGGCTACGATAGCCCGCGCCAGATGCTCGCCGAGGTCTACGATATTGCCACGCAACACGACAAAGGAAGTTCAGCGCCGGTGGCCATTAAGGCCCGCATAGACGCTCTGGGCGAGGTTCGCGGGGAGATCATCCGGGCGACGGGCCGGGACGGGCGGCGGCTTTGGGTGCGGGTCGATATCCGTGCCATCCATGACGCCAGCGGTACGATACAGGCTTATGACAGCGCCGTCGTCGATGTAACGGCGGAAACGGAAGCGCGCGACGCCGTGGCGCGCAGCGAACGCCTGCTACGGACCATGGCCGACGCCTTGCCGCCGTTGATCGCCTATCTGGATGACAAGCAGCGCTACAAGTTTATCAATGCGGCCTATGTGCAGGCGAAGGGACTGGACCGGGACGCCGTCATCGGACGCAGGCTCGACCAAGCGCTCCCCGCCGACTGGTACGCACGCATAAAGCCGCATGTCGAGGCCGTCCTGCGCGGCGAGACGGTTTCCTTTCAAGACACGATGCCCGTTTTGACCGCCGATGACTCGGCAGCCGATGAATCCGGAGCTGGGACGAGCGGGCGGGCGGCAAGCGCGGTCGACGTTCAAGCCTCCTATGTACCCGATATTTCCGAAAGCGGCGAGGTGCAGGGCTTCTTCGCGCTGATCACGGACGTCAGCGAGTACAAGCGCCGCGAGGCCGAATTGGTGCAGGCGCGCGACGATGCCGAAGCCGCCAGCCGCGCCAAGTCCTCCTTCCTCGCCACCATGAGTCACGAACTTCGCACGCCGCTCAATGCGATCCTGGGTTATTCCGAGATGATGGAGCGCGAGGTATTCGGCCCCCTCGGTCATGAGAAGTACAAGGACTACGTGGGCGATATCCTGACCAGTGGACGCCATCTCTTCGACATGATCTCCGCCGTTCTCGCGCTGGCACATGGCGAAGTTAAGGGCGGCGGCCTGGAAACGGAGCCGGTCAACCTTCTGGAGACGGCGGGCGAGGCGGTGCGGATGAGCACGCACAGCGGCTCCAGCGCCGTATCGCTCGACGTTCCGCAGGAGTTGACGGTAGAGGCGGACCCGCGCGCTCTGCGGCAGATCGTGATCAACCTGGTGGACAACGCGCTAAAATACGCCCCCGAAGCCAGCGTTACGGTTTCCGGGAGGCAGGTAGAGGGGCGGTGCCGCCTGACCGTCCGTGACACCGGCGAGGGCGTGCCGCCCGATCATCTCGAGGACATTTTAAGCCCCTTCAATCGCGGTGCGCATGACGCGGCGGTGGCCGGTCCGAGTGGCATGGGGATCGGCCTGCCTCTCGTCAAACGGCTCGTCGAGGCACAGTCTGGCACGCTTCGGCTCGACAGCGCGCTGGGTGAGGGCTTTACGGTAACGATCGACCTGCCCCTCGCGAGGAGCGAGGGAATGGCGGCGGAGTAAAGAGTTGCGCTCAAACGAACGGCCCGTTCCAGCAGGGGAACGGGCCGCAGTCAAACTTACGTGGTGGTCAATGGCCTTTAGGCGGCGAGGGTCACGTTGTCCTCGCCCAGCGTGTGTTGTCCGACAATCTCAACCAGAAGGTCGCTGCCGCTCAGCGAGCCGGGGTCATCGCCGGCAAGGTTAACGAGGATGTAGGTGTCGCCCTCGAAGCCGAAAGCTCCCGCCGCGTCCTCGTCCAGTGCCTCAAACGCCTTTTGCGCCATCGCCGCGAGGTCGTCGCCTTCGTCGGCCTCGATCTCCAGGGCCGTGAAACTCTCGGTGCCAAGGGCGGAGAAGTCGAGCACATCGGCTGCACTGTCCCAGTTCTCCACGCTGTCCAGCGCGGCAAAGTCCGCGCCGTCGAAGGACTGCTCCCCGTCGGTGTAGACGATGGTGTTCGCGCCGCCGCCCAGAACGTAGGTGTCGCTGCCATTGCTGGCGTTCAGGGTATCGTCGCCGCTGCCGCCAGCCACCAGATCGTCGCTTGCGCCGCCCGTGATGGTGAGGCCGGACTCCGCGGCTGAGGCATCGAGCGCAAAGCTGCCGCTCAAACCGCTGGCGTCGATGCTCTCAAAAGCTGCGAGCGTCGCCGCCCCGGCCTCCAGCAGCACGGCACCCTCGCCGGAGAGGGTCAGCGTGCCCAGATCGCCAGCGGCAATCGCCTCGCCGTCCGCCGCAAGGCCGTCGCCCAGCGTGAGTTCCAGCGTCGTGTCCGTGACCACGCTGACGCCGTCTATGGCGCTAGGGTCGCCCTCCGGAATCTCGACGCTCTCGCTCGCCTCCTCTGCGGAAACGGTGATCTGCGTGCCGTCGAAATCCATCGTCAGGGCGACCGCAGTTTCGTTTTCCAGGAGCAGCGCGCCCGCCTCGAAGGACAGCGCGAACTGGATGCCGGGCTCCTCATCCGGGTCTTCCGCAGGCTCCTCGTCGGGCTCCTCGTCAGGCTCCTCGGCGCTGGGGGGACGCTGGAAGGCCGGGGGCAGGTCGTCACGCCCGCGCAGGCCCGGCGGAAGGCCCTGGTCCCCGTCTTCGAGCGGGCGGAACGGGGGCGGGAGGTTGTCGACGCGCCCTTGAAGGCCGGGCGGAAGGGAGAGGATGAAGTCTTCGCTGGGCCGTTCGAAGTCGTCGGGAAGATCGAGCTCCATCTTCTCCACCACGTCATCGACGCTTTCTCCGCTCGCCGAGACGAAGCCGGGGATGAAGGGCGCCACCTCGCTGACGCGCGCGGCGGCGGCGGATGCGTTGTTCTGCGCCACCGCGTTCTGAAACTTGCTGTCGTTGATGAAGTTCGCGAGGCTTACGCCGTTGCCCAGGTCACGCCCTTCGAAGGCGCCGAAGGTCAGGAAATGCTCTGTCGCGTCCATTCCGGCGTCTTCGACGTCTCTGTTCGCGGTCTTGTACGACTGCGGATCGAAGACCCGGTTCGGCGCGCGGTTCTCCTGCGCTCCAAAGGCCGCGAAGTGGCCCCAGGCGCTGTCCACGAAACCAGACTCGACCGCTGCCGCCACGTCGGGGTTACGCTCGAGATAGGCGTCGGCGTCGAAGAAGGAATTCGGGCTGCGGCCCTCGGCGCGCCCGAATGCCTGGAAGTGCGCCAGACCGTTCGGCAGGAAACCCTGCGCCACCGCCTCTGCCACGTCTGGATTGGCCTCAAGGTAGGACTCTTCGTCGAAGATGTTCGTCTCGTCCACCATCTGCGTTTCCCTCTTCCTGAAGGTTCTGGTTTGTCCGCTCGATGCAGAGATTAGGAGAATGGACACCGAAAGCGAAGTACTTGAGGACCGTTAACGGTAAAATGTCACAGTCCTAAACAATATGGTTCGATTTTCCGGATAAAATGATATTTTTTCGACGGGATGCATATTCAATATTATAAGAGATATTATAAAAATATCCGATACGGACGCCGATATTATCTTGCTTGATCTTCCGGGGTTTTTCCCATGCGCGCCAGGATAAAGGGACCCGCCGCCGCGACGATACCAAGGCTGGCCAGTGCGAAGCCCCAGGCCATGGGATCGGAGCCGCCCGCGAGGTCCAGCACCAGGCCTGCCACCAGCGGCGAAATGAAGGCGAGGGTGAAGCCGAGCAGCGAGTGGACCGCCATCGTCGCGCCCTTGCGATCCGGCGCGGCAGCGGCCACGGCCCCGGCTGTCAGCGAGGCCGAGTCCGCCATCACGAAGACCGCATGAACCGCCGCCAGCGCGAGCAGCAGTGCGAGCGGCAGTGCCGAGGCAAACCCCAGCGTCAGCGCAAGCGCTGTCGAGATCAGCATGATCACGCTCAGGCTGCGCCGCCGCCCCCAGCGCAACGCCGCCTCGTTGCCAAGGATCGACGCGGGCAGTCCGAGGATCAGCAGCAGGCTCGCCCAGTGGTGCGGGGCCAGTCCGGCGAAGTGGTCCGCGCCGTGCCAGGCGAAGGCAAAGACCAGGAAGGCCACAAGCCACGCCCGCCAGCCGAACAGCTCCCAGATGTGGCAGGCGTAGGCGAGGTTATAGGCCAGCGCCGGACGGTTGCGCAGCGCCGGGCGCAGGTCCAGGGCGTGGCCCTCCGGCCGTATCCGAACGCCCGCCTTGACCGCGGGCAGCGCCAGCACCGGAAGCACCGCCGCCGCGCAGGCGAGTCCGGCGGCGGCGAAGGCTTCCGGCCAGCCGGTGAGCCGGGTGATCTCTCCGGCCATCATCACCGAGAGCGCCAGCCCGATGGAGAAAAACGCGGTGTACCAGGCGACACCCCGGCTCTGCCACTGCCCGCCGATGCGGTCCGTGACCAGCCGCAAGCCCACCATGAAGGTGCCCGCCAGGCCCAGCCCCGCCAGCGCCCGCAGGGCCAGCGCCGACCAGAACCCCTCGGCCAGCAGTGCGAACCCCAGGCTCGCCGCGCCCGCCAGGACGGCCGAACCCACGTAGATGCGCCGTGGGTCCAGGCTGTCCGTGAGCGTGACCAGAACCGGCACTCCGGCGACGTAACCGGCGTAGTAAATGCCGGAGATCCAGCCTGCCTCTGCGTTGCTCAAATCCCAGGTCTCCTGAAAGACCGGGATCAGCGCGGGGAAGGTCGCGTTCGGGGCGAGGCTCAACACGTGGGCAAGGCAGGCGAGCACGATGATGGCGATGGGATGCATGGGCAGGGAGGGTAGCCGGGTTGCGCGGTTCCGGGAAGGCGGAACCTCTTTTAACGCCCGCCGGGGTGCGCCATATAGGCGGCATGAAACCGCTCCTCGCCCTTGCCGTTGCCTTGCCGTTGGCGCTCGCTGCCGTTCGCGGGGAGGCGGCGAGCCTCGATCCGCTCTTCGACTCTCTGATCAACGCCGAGGATCGCGAGACCGCCCGGACCATCGCCGAGCGCGTCCGCGCCATCTGGGACAGGCCGGACGATCCGCAGGTCCGGCGCGCTTTGCAGGACGGCGTCACCGCCCTTGAAGCGCAGGAGCCGGAAGCCGCCCTGGACTATCTGGAAACGGCGGTCGAGCACGCGCCGGACGATGCGCAAGCCCATTTCCGCCGCGCCCAGGCCCGCTTCGCGACGGAAGACTCCTACGGCGCGATGGAAGACCTCGCCACGGCGGTGGAGCTTGAACCGCGCCACTTCGATGCGCTGACCATGGTTGGCACGCTGTATCTCATGCAAGGCAACGAGACGCGCGCAATTGAGGCCTTCGAGCGCGCCCTAGACGTGCATCCTTATCACCGGAGCGCCAGGGCGCAGCGGGCTACGCTCCAGGGGCCGCGCGGGGATGGCAGTCTTTAGCGGCTTCTGTCGTATAATATTATACGCTTCGACCCACGCTCCCATCCTCCTTCCCGCTCCCCGGAGGGGGAGCTGTCGCCTTCGCGACTGAGGGGGACACCCTCTCCGAGGAGCCGCCAAGCCGTCGACTTTAGAGAGGTGGAGCCGCTGGCGCGGCGAAGTCTCGTTCGACCCCCTCAGCCGCAAGCGGCAGCTCCCCCGGCGGGGAGCGGCAGGGGGAATTTATGTCGTTCGACACAGCCCCGCCCCCTTTCCCGCTCCCCAGAGACAGTGGGGAGCGGGAAAGGGGTTTTATAATACCGCCAGCCACTCACCCCGGCTCGCCGATCAGCCGAAGCCAGTCGTCTTCGGAGAGAACGTCCACGCCAAGTTCGCGGGCCTTCTTGGCCTTGGAGCCCGCTTCCGCTCCGGCGACCACGTAGTCGGTCTTTTTCGAAACCGATCCCGCGACCTTCGCGCCGAGGCTTTCGGCGCGGGCCTTGGCCTCGCTGCGGGTCATGCGTTCCAGCGTGCCGGTGAACACCACGGTCTTTCCCGAAACCGGGGAGCCGTTGCCTTTCGGCGCGGCGACCGGCTGGACCTCTTCCATCAGGTCTTCCAGCTCATCGAGGACCTGGAAATTGTGATCTTCCATGAAGAAGTCGCAGATCGCGTCGGCCACCTTCATGCCGATGGATTCGATGGCGCAAAGCTGGGCGTAGTGCTCGCCGACCTTCTCCGGTTTCTTCGTCTCGTCCGGGTTCGCCGCGCGCTCACCGGCGGCTTTGCGCATGGCGTCGTCCCAGGCGTTCAGCGTGTGGTAGTTCCGCGCCAGGAGCTTGGCCGTGGTCTGTCCGACCTCGCGTATGCCGAGCGCGTAGATGAAACGGTCGAGCGGCACCGTGCGGCGTTCCTCGACGGCGTTGAGGAGGTTCATCACCGACTGCGGCCCCCAACCCTCGCGGCAGCGCAGCAGGTCCTTTTGCTCTTTCAGGCGGAAGATGTCGGCGGGCGTTTTCAGGATACCGTCGGCCCATAGGGCTTCGATGGACTTCGCGCCGAGGCCGTCGATGTCGAGTGCGTCGCGGCTGACGAAGTGCTTCAGGCGCTCCACCTGCTGATAGGGGCAGGCCATCGCGCCGGAGCAGCGCGGCACCACCTCGCCCTCCGGCCGCACCACAGGGGTTTTCAGCTCGCAAGGGCAAGCGTCGGGGAACACGAACGGCTGGCTGTCCTTCGGGCGCTTGTCCTGCACCACGCCCACGACCTGGGGGATCACGTCACCCGCGCGCTGGACGATCACGGTGTCGCCCTCGCGCACGTCCTTGCGTTCGATCTCGTCAGGGTTGTGCAGTGTCGCTCGGGAGACGACGACGCCGCCGACGGTGATCGGCTCTAGGTTCGCCACCGGGGTCAGCGCG
>SKZV01000286.1 GCA_007127165.1 Rhodovibrio sp.
CTTGCCCGGTGTCTGGCTAATGCTCGACCGCAATAGGTTGCAACGACAGTGTAACAGCAGGGAGGCCGGTGTCGCCATGGACTCGCCCGACGCTTATTACGACTCGCTGGAAATTCGGGATCCCAAGGACCGGCGCCGCGAGCAGGGCCGCGCCCTTTCCCGGCAGATCGCGCACGCCCGAAACAAGGCCCCCGCCTTCGCCGAGAGCCTGCGCGACGTCGATCCGGACGCGATCACCAGCCGGAACGCGCTTGCGGCGCTGCCGGTGACGCGGAAATCGGAGCTGATCGCCCGGCAGCAGGAAAGGCCCCCCTTCGGCGGCCTCAACGCCACCGCCGTGGCGGATCTGGCGCGTGTGTTCGCCTCGCCCGGTCCGATTTACGAGCCGCAGGCGGCGGGCGAGGATTTCTGGCGCTTGGCGCGCGCCTTCTACGCCGCGGGGTTCCGGGCGGGAGATCTCGTGCACAATTCCTTCTCGTATCACCTGACGCCCGGCGGTTGGATGCTGGACAACGGCGCGCGGGCGCTGGGCTGTCCGGTTTTTCCTGCCGGGGTGGGCAATACGGAGCAGCAGGCCGAAGCCGTCGCGCACTTGCGCCCGGCCGGTTTCGCCGGAACGCCGGACTACCTGAAGGCGATTCTGGACAAGGCCGACGAGCTGGGTCTCGCGACCGGCAGCCTGACCAAGGCGCTGGTTTCGGGTGGGCCGCTCTTCCCCAAGCTACGGCAGGAATATGCGGATCGCGGGGTCGAGGTGCTGCAATGCTACGCCACCGCCGATGCGGGGCTGATCGCCTATGAGACCGGGGCGGCGGGCGGCGGCGCGAACCCCGGCATGGTGGTGGACGAGGGGCTGATCCTGGAGATCGTGCGCCCCGGCACCGACGATCCAGTGCCCGACGGCGAGGTGGGCGAGGTCGTGGTGACGCTGCTCGCGCCGGACTACCCGCTGATCCGCTTTTCGACCGGCGATCTTTCGGCGGTCCTGGACGGCGGCAGTCCCTGCGGGCGCACGAACATGCGCATTAAGGGCTGGATGGGCCGCGCCGACCAGACCGCGAAGGTCAAGGGCATGTTCGTTCATCCGGAACAGGTCGCCCGCGTGGTCGAGCGCCACCCGGAGGTCGCCAAGGCCCGCCTCGTGGTGAGCCGGGAGGGGGACCAGGATGCGATGACCCTGCAATGCGAGACGTCCGTCTCCGAAAGCCGACTGGCGGAGAAGGTGGCGGAGACGCTGCAATCGGTTTGCAAGATGCGGGGAACGGTGAAGCTGGTCGAGCCGGGCAGCTTGCCGAACGACGGTAAGGTGATCGACGACCGGAGAGAGGTGTAGCGGGCCTACTACCGCCGCGCCGCGACGCTCCTCACGAGGGCCTCGATCAGGGAAAGCGCCGCATCCGCCGTGCTGCCGGTGCGGTCGTGCTCCGGGTCGTAAGCGGCCAGTCCCGCCGCGACGACGGGTAGGCGCTGCACTACAGCCTCGACGATGGCGCGGACCTGCTGCGGTGTCGGGCCGTCCGGCAAAGCGAAGGCGTTTGCTTTCGCCTCGGCGCTGGCGTGGACGTCCATGTCCAAATGCAGGTAAACCGCGTCGACCTCGCGGGCCAGCCGCTCCAGCGCCTCTCCTATGGCGGCGGCGCCTTTTGCGCGCAACTCTGGTCCGGGAATCGTGGCGATTGCGCCCCTGAGCATCAGGTCCGCCTCGCCAGGATCGAGGACCTGCGCCCCCAGGTGCAGGGTCGCAGCACCGGGGATAGCGCGGAAGCCGGGTATCCGCGCCGCCAACTGCTGCCAGCAATGGCCTCCCGCGACCGCCAACGCCATGCCGTCCAAGAATCCGCTCTCCGTCGTCTCCGGCGTGTTCATATCGCCGTGCGCGTCCAGCCAGACGACTCCCAGGCGCGGCACGTCCGCGAGACCCGCCAGCGTGCCGACGGCGGAGATGCAGTTTCCTGCGAGCACCAGCGGAAACGCGCCCTGCCGCCGTGCCCGCGCGACCTCGCCGGAGAGCTTGCGGGCGAGGTCGAAGGCGACGGCGATCTCCCCCGGGAACGCCTCGTCGGTGTCGATCCGCGCCGCCACGGCCTCCCCGCCGGCGGCGGCTGCGCGATCCACCGCACCCCGGCGCAGGAGTGCTGCCGGGCCGCAGCCCATGCGCCGCTCGCGCTGACCGGAATCGTAGGGAACCTGGATGACCGCGGTGATCATGAAAAAGGGGATTGCCGTTTCCGGACAGCTTGTCAAGCAGCGCCTCGTTGCCGGAAACGGCGGCGGTATCAATGCAGCGTGTGCAGCGTCTCCGCAAAGCGTGCATCCGACGGCGTGATGATGTCCGCGCTCGCGATCTTCACTGAGTGCAGCTTGCCGTCGAGGTTCTTGTCCCAGAACTCCAGGAACTCATGCAGGACCGGGAACTTTGGAGCGATATCGTATTCCTGCCAGACAAAGCTTTGCAGCAATGCGGGATAGTCGGGCAGGTGGTATAGAATCTCCGCAGTTGTCAGACGATAGTCGTCGAGCTGCCGTGTAAGGTTGGCCATCTCTTTGGTACCTCCAAGGTTGGCTTGCCCTCGATCTCAGCTTCACTTCGGCGTGGCGTGTTTGCCACTCGCGTAAAGCCGAATCGTCTAATGGTACCGCAGCCCGCTTCTGGCCGGAATAAGAAAAATCGGCAAAATCAACGCATTAGCAGCCTGAGGCGGGGATTGCTGCCAAACCGGGGCTGGGATTGGTCCGGCGGAAGCGAAAAATTGCGCCAGGGACTCTTGAACGGCGGCTTGCGGTCCCCCAATTGCAATAGCACTCGGTAGGGGGGAGTGCTAACAGAGCGCCGCCCGAGGGGGAAACACAAAGCCAGAGCATCAACTCTGTCACTCGGAGGACTAAAAATGAACTTCCGTCCATTGCACGACCGTGTCCTGATCAAGCGTATCGAGCAGGAAAACAAGACGTCCGGGGGCATCATCATCCCCGAAACCGCGAAGGAAAAGCCGATCCAGGGCGAAATCGTCGCTGTCGGCGCCGGCGCGAAGGCCGATGACGGCACCGTTCGCCCGCTCGACGTCAGTGTCGGCGATGTCGTGCTCTACGGCAAGTGGTCAGGCCAGGAAATCAAGCTGGATGGCGAGAATTACCTGATCGTCAAGGAAAGCGACATCATGGGCGTCCTCGAAGGCGCGGGTGCGTCGGCGAAGGCCGCCTGAACAGCGTCACGCGAACCGAATTTAGGGAGAAGAAGAAAAAATGACTGCGAAAGACATTAAGTTCGGCACTGATGCGCGCGACCGCATGATTCGCGGCGTCGACATTCTGGCGAACGCCGTGAAGGTGACGCTTGGCCCCAAGGGCCGCAATGTCGTGCTCGACAAATCCTTTGGCTCGCCCCGCTCCACGAAGGACGGCGTGACGGTGGCCAAGGAGATCGAGCTTTCCGATAAGTTCGAGAACATGGGCGCGCAGATGGTGCGCGAGGTGGCGTCCAAGACCAACGACGCCGCCGGTGACGGCACCACCACCGCGACCGTTCTGGCGCAGTCCATCGTCCGCGAAGGCGCGAAGGCCGTTGCCGCCGGGATGAACCCGATGGATCTGAAGCACGGCGTCGAGGCGGCCGTGGCAAAGGTCGTCGAGCACCTTAAGGGCCAGGCCAAGCAGATTTCCGGCTCCGAGGAGATCACCCAGGTCGGCACGATTTCCGCCAATGGCGACACCGAAATCGGCGAGATGCTGGCGCAGGCCATGCAGAAGGTCGGCAACGAGGGCGTCATCACCGTCGAGGAAGCGAAGTCGCTTGAGACCGAGCTTGACGTGGTCGAGGGCATGCAGTTCGACCGTGGCTACCTTTCCCCCTACTTCGTGACCAACTCCGAGCGGATGGTCTGCGAACTGGATGACCCCTACATCCTGTTCCACGAGAAGAAGCTGGGCGCGCTGCAGTCGATGCTGCCCTTGCTCGAAAGCGTCGTTCAGTCCGGCCGTCCGCTGCTCATCGTGGCCGAGGACGTCGAAGGCGAGGCGCTGGCGACTC
>SKZV01000156.1 GCA_007127165.1 Rhodovibrio sp.
AGGCGCGGTGGCGAGCGACGGCGTGAAGCAATCGGCTCCAGCGGAGACATTGCCGATTCGGGTGCGAATCGATGGGGTGGAGTACGCCCTGTCGAAGCTGGAGCAGTCCACCTTTGTCGTCCACGGCTACTTCGGCAGCCTGATCGCGCCGCAGCGCTTCAACTTCCATTTCGTTTTCGAAATCGGCGGCGAGACCATCGAGGTGCCGACGCACGGAACGCTGCGAAAGCTGGAGGACGGCCGATTGCGCGCCTCTTTCTTTGCGCCGCAGCCGTATTATCAACGGTTGATGCGTAAGGCGATGCGGCGTCCGGCCAAAAGCGCGGCATGATCGTTCCTCCGGAAGCGAATACCTAGGCTGTTCTTGCCGTTTCTTGAGATACCCCTTGACCGGCGGGGGGAATAACGTCATATGAGTGCTCGCGACGTTGGGCCGAGGTCCATCGCCATGACCCGCATTCCGTCGGCGATACCGGCGGAGGGCGTAACCGGGCAAAACACGGTCATGGCGGATAGAAAGGCGTCGTTACAGGCGGACTGTCGGTTGGAGCCGTGTTTCGGCAGCCACGACGTCCGCTGAATTTTTTTCTGCAATGGCTCCCGCGCGAACGGGTTCCAGGCAGGGAAAAAAACGAGCGCCGGGCCCCCGGTTGGTCCGGACTTCTGGTTCATCTACTGGTTTAGGGGGTTTTTCCTGATGACCACCAATGCCGCCCTCAAATTGGGGATGGACTCGGAAGATTTTCCGAGCGACGCCCAGGCAGAGGTCTACGAGTTTCCGCACGGCGCGGATTCTGCGACGGACGAGAATTTGGACCACTTCATCACCCGCAACGGCAGGGTCTTCGCCGGTACGCACCTGATCATCGATCTTTGGGGTGCCCAACGTCTCGACGAGATCGACCATGTCCGCGCGACCTTGCGCGAGGCCGTGGAACAGGCCGGGGCGACGCTGCTGCACATCCATCTGCACCACTTCACGCCGAACGGCGGCGTGTCCGGTGTGGCCGTGCTGGCGGAATCGCACATCTCCATCCATACGTGGCCGGAGTGCGACTACGCGGCGCTCGACGTCTTCATGTGCGGCGACAGCGAGCCGCACAAGGCGATCCCGGTTCTGGAACGGGCTTTCTCGCCAAGCTCCGTCGAAGTCGGCGAGCATCTGCGCGGCGAACTGAAAGACGGCAACACCCGGCGCTGAGCGCGCAAGGCAAGCATGAGTTTCAGGCGGTGTCGCTGACGCGACGAGTCTTTACGCTCCCCTCAGCCGCGAAGAGCGGCAGCTCCCCCAGTGGGGAGCGGGAAGGGAGATGGGAAGCGCGGGCCGAACGACACCAAACCCTCTACCCGCTCCCCACCGGGGGAGCTGCCGCTCTTCGCGGCTGAGGGGAGACACCCTCTCCGAGGGGCCGCCAAAGACCCCGGCAGTCCAAGCGGCTGCCGGGGTTCTTTATGTCCGCACCGCGTTGTTGTGCTACAACCGAATCCCGCCCACTTCGGCACAGGCTCCCATGACCGCGCATGAAAAAGCTTGGCTGATCGCAAGCGGCGCGGCGGCGACGCTCGTGGGCGTGGGGTTGGGGCGGTTCGCTTATGCGGCGCTGCTGCCCGGCATTATCGAGGCGGGCTGGGTCAGCGAGGCGGGCGGCGCGTACCTCGGCGCGGCGAATCTGGCGGGATACCTGGCGGGGGCGCTGATCGCGAGCCCGCTCGCGGCGCGGCTCGGCGGCGGGCGCGTGATCCGGGCGGGCCTGATTGCGGTCGTGCTCAGCTTCGCCCTCTGCGCCCTGCCCGCACCGTTCGTCTGGTTCTTCTTCTGGCGGTTCCTTGGCGGCGTTGCGGGCGCGGCCTTGATGGTGCTCGGCCCCTCGGCGGTGCTCTCCGCCCTCACGCCCGAGCAGCGCAAGTCCGGAGCCGCCTTCGTGTTCAGCGGGGTCGGGCTGGGAGTCCTGCTCTCGGCCACGCTGGTCCCGGCGCTGGCCAGCTACAGCATGTCGCTCGCCTGGGTCGCAGTCGCCGCCGCGGCCCTGCTTCCGGCGTTGCTGACCTGGGGCCGCTGGCAGGGTGGCGCGGCGCGAGCGGTCTGCGGACCGGACCCGGCGGGCGAGCCCGTGGCGTTCGCGGGGCAAAGGGTGGCGCTGGCGGCGGTTTTCCTCGCCTACGCGCTGGATGCGGTGGGCTTTGTGCCGCACACGGTGTTCTGGGTCGATTTCCTGTCGCGCGAGTCCGGTTACAGCCCCGGCGCGGCCGGGGCGTTCTGGGCGCTCTTCGGGTTGGCGGCGGTCGCCGGGCCGTTCCTCGCGGGTTTCGGCGCGCGCCTGCTCGGCTGGAACAACGCCCTTGCGGCGGCGCTGCTGCTGAAAGCCTTCGCGGTGGCCCTGCCGCTCGCCTCCACGGGGGTTTGGGCGGCGGTGCTGTCCTCCGCGCTGATGGGCGCGCTGGTCCTGGGCGTCGTGGTGCTGGTGTCCGGTCGCTTGGCCGAGATCGCCGGAGCCCGGAACCACCGCGCGGTCTGGGGATGGGCGACGCTGGGTTTCGCCGGGGCGCAGGCGCTCACCGCCTACGGCTTCGCGGCGCTCTACGCGCGCGCCGGGAGTTACGTTCCCTTGTTCGAGATCGCGGCGGCAGCTCTCGTCGCCGCCAGCGCCGTCGCGGTGACTGCACCCGCGCTGCAAGGCGCGCTCCGCCGCGCCTGAGACCCGATACCGCCTCCGTCAATCCACGTAGTACCGCCGCGCGGGGGCGGTGTAGGCGGCTTCCTCGCCGCTGCCGAAGTGCTTGTGACGGCGGCGGTCCACCTGCGAGAGCACCGCCCCGGCAAGGTCGGCGCCCGCGTCGCGCAGTTGGCGCACGGCAAGCGCCACGCTGTCCCGCGCCGTGTGCCGCCAGTGTACGATGAACACCGTCTTGTCCGCCAAGCGCGCCAGCCGCCGGGCGTCGCTCACCGGAAGCACCGGCGGTGCGTCCACGATCACCAGGTCGTAGACCGCTGCGCAAGACTGCAACAGGGTTCGCATCCGGCTGCCGTCGAGCAGGTCGACCGCGCCGGGAGCCGAACCGGCGGGAAGCAGATGCAGCCCGTTCACCCGGTCCCGGCGGAGCGCCGACTCCAGCGCCGCGTTCTCGACCAGCATTCCCGCCAGTCCCGGTCCGGGCGCGAGCCCCAGCTTTGCCGCAAGCCCTGGATGGCGCAAGTCGGCCTCGATCAACAGGACCCGCATGCCGCTGCGGGCCAGCACGCGGGCCAGCCCGGTCGCCGTCGTGGTTTTGCCCTCCCGCGGCTGGGCGGAGGTGATCATCACCACGCGCGGCGGCCGGTCCACGTCGAGGATCGCCAGGCCGTCGTGCAGGCTGCGCAGCGATTCGGCGAGGTTCGATGCGGAGCGCTTCAACAGGTAATCCAGCGGCGTTCCACCGCCGAGCAGCGCGGGCTCCACGCGCGGCAGCAGGCTCAGGGTGCGCAGGCCCGTCACGCTCTCCAGCTCTTGCAGGTTGGCGATCCCACGGTCCAACCGTTCCAACAAAAGCGCCAGACCGACCCCGGCGGGCAGCGCCGCAAACAGCGCCAGCCCCAGGATTACCGGGAGATTCGGGCTGTTCGGACGGCGCGGCGGCTCGGCGCGCGAGAGCAGGCGGGCGTCCGGCTTTTGCAGCCCTTGTTGCACCGAGGTTTCCTTGAGCCGCGCGAGAAATGTGGAGAAGAGCGCCCGCTCCGCCTCCGCCTCCCGCTCCAGTTCACGCAGCCGCACTTGCGCCTGATTCTGGCCTCCGGCCTCGCTCTGCTGCTCGCGGATCGCTTCGCGCAGCGCGATTTCGCGGCTGCGCGTCACCTCCACTTCGTTGCGAAGCTGCTGCACGATCTTGCGAACCTCGCCGTCGATGTTGGCGCGCAGGTCGGTGAGTTCCGCCTCGACGTTGCGCATGCGCGGATGCAGCGGGCCGTATTCCGTCGCCAGTTCCGCCTTGCGCCGCCGCACCGCCGATTCCTCCTGCCGCAGCGCGCTCACCAGTTCCGATCCCAGAA
>SKZV01000038.1 GCA_007127165.1 Rhodovibrio sp.
AACCGGGCCAAGATCGAACCGGGCCAAGATCGAATTGGAGAGGTGAGGGCCGATGACGCATCAGGAACGCCAAGTGGTCGTGCTCGACGGCGGCATGGGGCAGGAGCTTCGGCGGCGCAGCAGCCGTCCGGCCTCGCCGCTGTGGTCCGCTCAGGTCATGCTGGACGAGCCGCATCTGGTCACCGCAGCGCACCGGGACTTCATTGAGGCCGGCGCGCGGGTGATCACGGTCAACGCCTACAGCGCGACGCCGCGGCGGCTGGCGCGCGACGGGGAGCCCGGACTGTTCGCGCCGCTCCAGGCCGCCGCGCTGGACGCCGCCCGCACGGCGCGCGTGGAAAGCGGCCGCGACGTGCGGATCGCCGGATGCCTGCCGCCGCTGGTGGCGAGCTACCGCCCGGACCTCGTGCCGGACGAGACGGCCTGTCTCGCCGACTATCGCCGGATCGTCGCGGCTCAGGCCGGGGGCGTCGATGTGTTCCTCTGCGAGACCATGTCGCTGGCCCGCGAGGCGCGCGCGGCGAGCGTGGCGGCGGCGGAGAGCG
This sequence comes from Rhodovibrio sp., assembly GCA_007127165.1. Lineage (GTDB taxonomy): Bacteria > Pseudomonadota > Alphaproteobacteria > Kiloniellales > Rhodovibrionaceae > SKZV01. The sequence continues at coordinate 546 of SKZV01000038.1, forward strand.
GCAAGCCGGTGTGGACGGCCTTCACCGTGGACGACGGCGACGGCACGCGCCTGCGCTCCGGCGAGCCGCTGGCCGAAGCCGCGCGGGAGGCCGTGGAGGCCGGAGCTTCGGCGGTGCTGGTCAACTGCGCGGTGCCGGAGGCCGTGACCACGGCGATGGGCGTGCTGGCCGGGCTCGGCGTGCCCTTCGGCGGCTACGCCAACGCCTTCACCTCGGTCGCCGCGCTCCAGCCCGGCGGCACGGTGGACGTGCTGGAGTCCCGCACCGACCTCGACCCCGCCGCTTATGCCGAACACGCGCTTCGATGGGTGGAGCAGGGCGCGGCCATCGTCGGCGGCTGCTGCGAAGTCGGCCCCGCCCACATCGCCGCCCTGACCGAACGGCTGGCCGCCTCGGGCTATCGCCTGACCAGCGAACTCCCCGCGAACTCCGGAACTCCGGCGCGCTGGCCGACCAGCCCGGGCCGGTAGAACTCGTAATTCCCCGCGCGCGACCGGTACCTCGGAAGAACCGTTCAGAGGGCGCGTAAATAGCACTTACAATTTTCCCCCTGCAAGTGCAGCAAGAGTACTCTTCCGATCCGATGTCCTGTTTAGGCCGCAGGCGACGTGTGAGAGGAAGGTCTGAGAGACCCGCACGGTAGCCTGCGGAGTGGAAGGCCCGGCCAGCTTGTCTCCCGCGTTTTCCACCTGCGTCTGCGCAGCGATGGGGCGCGCAAGAGGTCAACCGTTGCGCACGGCACGGCAGGAAGAGACTGGCGGCCGGTTGAATTTGCGCCCCGTTCGCCGACTGCGGTGGAGCGAACGGAAATCGAAGTGCTGTATGCAGGAGATGCGAGATGCGCTGGGTCCTGATCCTTCTGCTCGCCGTCGCTCATTGCGTCCTAGCCAGCTCTCCAGTCGACGCCGGCACGTTTTACAGGGGTGAGATGCCGGCAGGGGCGGACCCGAACTCTCGGGCGCGCAGCTACCAGATCTACGTTCCGGACAGCCTTCCCGAGGGCATTGCGCCGCCACTGGTGACCGTGTTGCACGGCTGCCGGCAGACCGAGCAGAACATGATCGACGAAACCCGCTTCACCGAATTAGCGGACCAGCACGGCTTTGTCGTCGTCTTCCCCTTCGTGACCAGCTATACGGAGTTGCGGTTTGAAAACTGTTGGGGCTTCTGGTTCCCGGAGCACCGACAGGAAGGCCGAGGCGAAGTTGCCGACATTCGCCGGATTGTCGATCATGCGGAGAGCGAATTCCAAACCGATCCGGCGCGCCGATACATCACCGGGCTATCGTCGGGCGGGGCAATGGCCGTCGCGGCCGCGGTAGCCTACAGCGAAGACTTCGCCGCCGCCGGGGCGGTTGCGGGCCTGCCCTATGGCGAGGGTGCCGCAGCCGTGGGCTTTGTTTGTGGCGTTTCCACGCAGCATCGCAGCGTCGCTCAGATCGTCAACGACATGCGGGCCGAGCAGACATCGCCGGAAGAGCAGCGTTTGGTGCCGATGCTGGTGATCCATTCCGTGAACGATTGCGCGGTGCCAATCCTCAACGGCCGCAATATCCGGGATTCCTGGATCCGTTACTATGGCGCGGATCCCAGGCCGGCGAGCGTGAGCGACTGCACGACGGACGGCGTCAGCTGTCAGCGCAGCCAGTATGTCGATGAAGACGGCACAGTGGTGGTCGCGACGGCGTTTTACAGTGGTCCGGCGTCGGGGCGCACCCATTACTGGGTTGGCGACAACGCCGGGCCGTTCGCAGACCCGACCGGACCCAGCGCGACCGAGCTGCTGTGGAGCTTTTTTCAGGACGCGGCTTTGGAGCCGGATCTCGATGCCGAGGTCCGGATCTCGGAGGCGACGGTGCAGGACCGGAGTATCACGGTGGTTGGCATGGCAAGCTCCGCGGAATCGCCGATCGTGTCCGTTCGAGTCCGCCTGGACGGCGACATGCCCCAAGCCGAGCGTGACGCCGAGGGGCTGGCGGCCTGGAGCATTACTTTCACGGATCTCCCCGATAACCAAGTCTACACGCCCGTGGCCCGTCTGGTGCTGGAGAGCGGCGCAGAGAAGGTTGCGTTCGGCCCCCGCCTGGAAGTGGGCACGCCGGTCGAGATTCTGGTCGAAATTGGAAACTGGCAGCAGCATCTGGCGAGAGGCCGGATAGCGGTGCAGGGACAACCCTGCCTCACAGCCGGACTTCTTGGCACCTGCGACAGCGACTTCACCATGCTGTTCTTCGAGCACGAGTTCGCGCCTTTCCCCGTGTATGCGGCAAGGGAGTCCGGGCCCTGGTACACGTTCGAAGAGAACGTTCCGGCAAGCGAACAGTGAAAAGGGAGTGGAGTTCCGGGGAAAAGCAGAGTTCCGGGGACACGGCCGTGATCGCCGCGGATCACTTTCCTTTCATGGCCTGTCGGGGCTGCCAAGACACGACGCCCCATCATAGACCCGGAGCGTGACCCGCCGCGATTACGGCCATGTCCCCGGAACTCCAAGGCGTGGTCGGGTCTTATTCGGTCCTCTCCGTTGCCTGCGCTTCCTGCCTGTGCGCGAGAATGCCGTCGAACTCCTCCTTGAACTCTTCAAGATCCATTTGGAGGCCGTTGAGCACCGTGCTCCAGTGGCGGATGTAACCCGCCATTGCCAGGGCTTCGCTGATCTCCTCCTGGCTGGCGCCCGCCATCTCTGCCCAGCTGACATGCGCGTAGACGCAGTAGTCGCATGGGATCTGCGCGGCCACCGCTACGGCAATGAGTTCGCGGTATTTTACAGGGAGTTCCGCGTCCGGGCTGCCAAAACCCTTGACCCAGTCCCACGCAGGAGCCTGAAGATGCGGCGGGTAGGCCTCGATGAACGACGGCACTTTGCCAAGCGCCTCGCGCATCTCCTGATGGGCCCTTTCGGTGGCGTCGCCGTCATCCGCGGTGGCGATTCCCGGCTGGAGAACGAAGAAAACTGCCGTGGCAGCGATCAAGACTCCGCTTTTCATAGTTGCCTCCTCTCAGCCAGTGCTGAAGGCAATACATGTGGGTAGGCAGAACACCAATTAGGGGAACTGGTGCCGATACAGGGGCCTCATTTGTCGAGGCTGTTTGCTGATCCGAGGAAGACGGCCAAATGTGCCACGATCCTCATCTTCAGCAACTGGAATAATACTCGGCAAATTCATACCTTGGTACTGAACACCATAGATTATATGGAGTGATAACAAACTTTTACGAGGTAATTCGCTTGGGCTCGATAATTGGACAGCACACTAAAGACCGGAGGAATTAGTCCAAGACCGGAGGAAAGGGGGTCCCGGAGGAATAGGGTCAGAGTCATTTTCTGGTCAGCCAAAAATGACTCTGACCCCTTTCCTGTGACATCTCCGGCACGGGTCTGCCAGCGCCGGTCGCGGTAGCCGTTGCGCTGGGTTTGACGCTGCGGGCTGCGCTCGCCATAGCCGGCCCCGGCCAGTGTCTCGACCTCCAGGTCCATCAGA
>SKZV01000121.1 GCA_007127165.1 Rhodovibrio sp.
CCGCCGGACGAAGCGGCGTTGCAGCGCCTTGCGGACTTCGACGACGGGGTCTACCTGCATCAGGTGGTGACGCGCAGCGGCGGGGAGCTTAAGCGCTACCTCGACCTGCCAAGGGCGCTGGCCGATGGCGAGGCGCGCGCGGCGGAGGAGTGGCGGGTTCACTTTCACGTTCCGGTGTTCCTGGAAGAGCTGGACGGCTTTTCGAGTACGCAGGCTGCACTGAGCGAAACGCTGGAGGCGTTGCGGGGAGAGCTTGGCTCGGAGGTTCCGCATTTGGAGGTCGAAACGTATACTTGGGACGTGCTGCCCGAACGCCATCGCGGCGTAGCGGTCGAGGACGCGATTGCGCGTGAATTGAACTGGACGCTGGAAAGGTTGCGGGGGAAACGTTCCGCGCCGCCTGACACGGACTCCCGAACCCCATGACCGACCGCAGCGCCGCAATCCCGACTCTCACTGCCCGCACGGCGCTGCGCCTGGGCCGGGTGTCGAACTTGCCGACGGTTTGGACCAACGTGCTGGCCGCGCTCGCACTTTCCGGCGCGCCGCTCGTTGCGCCCGCCACCCCGTTGCTGCTGGTCGCGTTGTCGCTGTTCTATGTGGGCGGGATGTACCTGAACGACGCTTTCGACAGCCGCATCGACGCCCTGCAGGGCAAAGAGCGGCCGATTCCGGCGGGCGAGGTGACGCGCGGGACGGTCTTCGTGCTGGGCTTCGGCGCGCTGGGCCTTGGCCTTGTGCTGCTGGCCTGGGCGGCGGCCTGGAGCGGCGGAACGCCGGGGATGGCGGCGCTGGCGGGCTTGACGCTGGCCGGGGCGATCCTGCTTTACGACGTCTGGCACAAGGGCAATCCGGTCAGTCCGGTGCTGATGGGGCTGACGCGGATGCTGGTTTACGCGGCGGTCGCGGTGGCGGCGGTGGGGCAGCTTGCGGCGGAGGCTCTGGCCGTGGGGGCTTTGCTGCTCTGTTACGTCATCGGGCTGACCTATACGGCGAAGCAGGAGCACCTTGGCCGCGTCGGCAATCTCTGGCCGCTGGCGTTCCTTGCCGCGCCCTTCCTCGCGGCGTTAACCTTTTTGCCGGAGACGGGAGCGCTGGCCTGGGCGGTGGCGGCTGGCTTCCTGGGTTGGACGGTGTTTGCGGTTTCGCTCTTGCTGCGCGATCCGCCGCCGGTCGGGCGGGCGGTGGTGTCGCTGATCGCCGGAATCGCGCTGTTCGACGCGCTCTGGCTCGCCATTGTAGGATTTCCCGTGGGAGCGTTGGTTGCGGTGGCGGCCTTCGGGCTGACTTTGGCGTTGCAGCGCCACGTGCCGGGCACATAAGGGGAGGTGGGTATGACGCCGAAGGAGTTGCTGCGCAGCTGGCTGGAACGTCAACTCGACCCGGCCGCGCTCGCTTGGCTGGACGAGGCAACGGAGAAGGCCGCCAAGGAGGCGGGCGACAAGCCGCTCTATCTGGCCCTCGGACTCGCGCCGCGCAAGCTTGGCAAGGGCGATCTCACGCTGGGGCCGGAGGACTTGAACGACGCCCGGAGCGCCCGAGCCGACTGGGACCCGCGCGGCTGGAGCGTCGATCAGGCGGCCCGCATCCTGCTGCTGCTCGCTACTGGAGAGCGCCAGCCGGAACGTTTCCCGGAGCTTCTGGACCAGCTATGCCGCACCGGCGACCTGGGCGAGCTTGTGGCCTTCTATCGCGGTTTGCCGCTCTACTCAGCGCAGGACAAGCTGGTGGCGCGGGCGCAGGAGGGCGCGCGCTCCAACATGCGGGCGCTCTTCGAGGCGGTGGCGCACCGCAACCCCTTCCCGAAGGAGAAATTCAGCGAGGATGCCTGGAATCATCTGGTTCTCAAGGCGCTCTTCGTCGGCTCGGCATTGCACCCGATCCAGGGCTTGGACGCGCGCGCGAACCGGCATCTGGCGCGGATGATGGTGGATTTCGCGCAGGAGCGCTGGGCCGCCGGGCGCGACGTCAGCCCGGAACTCTGGCGCTGCGTGGTCCCCTTCGCCGATGCGGAGCTGGAGAAGGACCTTGCGCGCGCGCTGGAACTGGGGGAGCGCGGCGGCGCGGCGGGGGCGGCGCTGGCGTTGTCGCAGCGCGGCGACGCGGCGGCGGAACGCCTGCTGGAGCGCGCGCCTGACTTGGCCGGGAAGGCGCGGCGCGGCGCGCTCTCGTGGGATGCGCTCGCGACTGCATAAAACGAATACTAGGGAGGCGGACTCATGACCTACATCGACCCCCACATCCATATGTTCTCGCGCACCACCGACGACTATCAGGCGATGGCGGAGGCGGGAATCGTCGCGGTGATCGAGCCGTCGTTCTGGATCGGCCAGCCGCGCAGCTATGTCGGCAGCTATATCGACTACCTCTCCACCATCGTCGGCTGGGAGCGCTTCCGCGCCGCGCAGTTCGGCATCCGCCACTATTGCACCATCGGCCTGAACTCGAAGGAGGCGAACAACGAGGCGCTGGCGGAAGAGGTCATGGAGATCCTGCCGCGCTTCGCCGTGAAGGAGGGCGTCGTGGCCATCGGCGAGATCGGCTACGACGAGCAATCCGAGTTGGAGGACCGCTACCTGCGCAAGCAGTTGGAGCTTGCCAAGGAACTCGACATGCTGGTGCAGATCCACACGCCGCACCGCGACAAGAAGAGCGGCACGCTGCGCACGATGGACGTCTGCGAGGAACACGGCCTGGACCCCTCGAAGGTCGTCATCGACCACAACAACGAGGAAACCGTGCAGGAGGTTCTGGACCGGGGCTACTGGGCGGCCTTCACGATCTATCCGAAGACCAAGATGGGCAGTGAGCGCATGGTGGAGATCGTCCGCCACTACGGCTCGGAGCGTATCATGGTGGATTCCAGCGCCGACTGGGGCGTCTCCGACCCGCTCTCGGTGCCGAAAACCGCGAAGCTGATGGAAACGCGCGGCATTGCGAAGGCCGATATCGAGCGCGTGACCTACTGGAACGCCCTCGCCGCCTACGGCCAGAGCGGCCAGATGTCGGAAGACGACTGGCTGAACCCGCCCGAGGTCGACCAGCGCACCCTCTACGAGGGGAACTCGGTCCTGCGCGGGCAGGCCCCGAAGGTGAAAGGCGAGAGCGAAGGGGTGGAGAATTAAAAGCGCGGACAGGTGGAAGGATCAACCAATGAGCCAAGAATGAAGCAGACCCTCGTCATCGACATCGTCGGCCTCACGCCCAAGCTGATCGGCGAGCACACGCCCCACCTTGCGGCGCTTGCGCGCTCGGGCGGGCAAAGGCCGGTGAATACGATCACCCCCGCCGTGACGACCAGCGCGCAGACCACCTTCCTCACCGGCGGCTTGCCGCGCGATCACGGGATCGTCGCCAACGGCTGGTATTACCGCGACCTCTCGGAGATCTGGTTCTGGCGGCAGTCGAACCGCTTGGTCTCAGGCGAGCGGGTCTGGGACGCGGCGCGGAAGCGGGATTCCGGCTTCACCTGCGCCAACCTCTTCTGGTGGTACAATATGTATTCCGGCGCGGATATCGGCGCGACGCCGAGGCCGATGTATCCCGCCGACGGGCGCAAGATCCCCGATTGCTACACCGAGCCGCCGTCCCTGCGCGACGAGATGACCGAGAAGAAAGGCCGCTTTCCCCTCTTCACCTTCTGGGGACCGGCGACGGAGATTGCATCGAGCAACTGGATCGTGGACTGCGCCCAGCACGTTCTGGATCACAGCGCGCCGACCCTCACGCTCGTCTATATTCCGCACCTGGACTACAACCTTCAGCGCCTGGGGCCGGATCATCCCGATTTGGCGAAGGACCTGCGGGAGGTGGACGACGCGGTCGCGCCGCTGCTCAACCGGGCGGCGAGCGAGGACATGCGCGTTATCGTCGTGTCGGAATACAGGATTACCAAGGTGGATACCCCGATCCATCCCAACCGCGCGCTGCGCGAGGCGGGCTTCATCCGGGTGCGGGAGGAGATGGGGCGGGAACTGCTCGACCCAGGAGCCTCGCGGGCCTTCTCCGTCTCGGACCA
>SKZV01000252.1 GCA_007127165.1 Rhodovibrio sp.
AGGCCGTGCCGCGCTTCCTCGGGGTTGGCGGCGTTGCGGATCAGCTTGATGACTGGATCCAAATTCGCCACGGCCACGGCAAGACCGACCAAAACATGCGCCCGGTCGCGCGCGCGGCGCAGTTCGTAGGCCGTGCGCCGGGTAATCACCTCCTCGCGGAAAGCCACGAAGGCGGCGATCATGTCCTTCAGCGAGAGCATCTCCGGCCGCCCGCCATTGAGCGCCAGCATGTTCATGCCGAAGGTGGTTTGCAGCGGTGTATGGCGGTAGAGCTGGTTCAGGATCACCTCTGGCTGCGAGTGCTTGTGGCACTCGATAACCACGCGCAGACCCTCGCGGTCGCTCTCGTCGCGCAGGTCCACGATTCCCTCGACAGTCTTCTCGCGCACCAGTTCGGCGATCCGCTCCACCATGCGGGCCTTGTTGACCTGATAGGGGACCTCGGTGACGACGATTGCCGTCCGCTCGTTGCGCACCTCCTCGAAATGCGTTTTGGCGCGCACGAGCACAGAACCACGGCCGGTGTGATACGCGTCGCGCATTCCCTTTCGGCCAATGATCTTGCCGCCGGTGGGAAAATCCGGAGCCGGAATATGCTCCATCAGCCCGGCGACGTCGATCTCCGGGTCGTCCACAAAGGCGCAGCAGCCGTCGATCACTTCGCCGAGGTTGTGCGGCGGCACGTTGGTCGCCATGCCGACGGCGATGCCGCCCGCGCCGTTGACCAGCAGGTTCGGGTAGCGCGCCGGGAGCACCGTCGGCTCGCGGGTCGTCTCATCGTAGTTGTCCTGAAAATCGACGGTGTCGCGGTCGATGTCCTCCAGCAACGCCTCGCTCGAAACCCGCGCGAGGCGGGCCTCGGTGTAACGCATCGCCGCGGGCGGATCGCCGTCCATCGAGCCGAAGTTGCCCTGCCCGTCCACCAGCTTCAGGCGCATGGAGAAATCCTGCGCCATCCGGACCATCGCGTCATAGATCGCGGCGTCGCCGTGCGGGTGATACTGACCCATCACGTCACCGACGATGCGCGCCGACTTGCGATAGGGACGGTTGAAATCGTAACCGCCTTCCTTCATCGCATAGAGTATCCGCCGGTGCACCGGCTTTAGCCCATCGCGGACATCCGGCAAAGCGCGGCTGACGATCACGCTCATGGCATAGTCGAGGTAGGAGCGGCGCATCTCCTCCTCGATTGTCACCGGCATGAAGTCGCGATGTTGTGATGACGGAGTATCGCTCACGCTTACAGGTCCTTGTCCGATAGACGGGGCTTCCACGGCCCCGAAAGTTGCGTTGCAGAACAGAGGCAGCTGCCGCGACTCTGCCTACTATAATCGCCACAGCAATAACAAATTTCGCAGATGCGAACAATCAACCGATCATCATCTTGTAACCGATTTGCCTCAAACCCCGGCCAGAGGTTAACGGATTGTTCTCCATTGTCGGCTTAAAGGGACTCGAAGAGAGCGATCCGGACAGCGGGGCATGGAGCAACACAACGCCAGAGCGACCTCGTCCGCCGCCACCCAATCGCAGAGCTGGGAGGCTGCGGTAGGGCGTGGGGAATCTTGTTTGCGCGCCATTTCCAAGCGCTATCGCGTGGTTGCCCGGAACGCGCCACGGGCGGCGCTTTCGGCGTTGCGCCGCCACGGCTTATCCACCGCCGATGCACAGGAAGCCAACGTCCACATCGCCGTTTATTCGGCCGAACGCGAGCGCGACGAGCCGCTTGCGGTCTTCGCCATCGGCGGCACACCGCAGTCCCCGGCGCTTTGTCTGCGCTTCGCCCGCATGCGTAGCGAAGGGCAAGCGGCGCCCCTTGCGACAACGGCGGTGCAGCTTGGCGGAGAACTTCGCCGCGCGGCACGGCGGCGGGCCGAGTCGGAGCTTGGTCAAAGCGGCCTGCGGGAAGTGCTGACGGAGCGCTTCTGGGAACGCGAGATCTCCCTCTACACCGGAACCGCGCTCGTGTTGGCGGCTTTCGGCTTCCCGATGTCGCCCGGTGTCTTTGTGGTAGGGGGGATTCTTCTGCTCACGCTCGGAGGTCTGCGCCTTACGTGGAAGCAACTCCGCCTGTCGGTCAAGACAAGCCGGCTCGCCCGCGACCCCGAATTACAACAGGTCCTGCGGGAAGCCGCCGTCCGTGCCGCTTTCACCAGTCATTACAATGCCGATCCTTCAGCCAGTTTCCAAAGGCCGGGACGCAACGTGCACAAGGGAGAGTTGACCGTGCCGGATCTGCACGGCGAGAACGCGCTTCACCTTTACGTCGACGAGGCCGTGGTCGCTACGGTTGGCGGCATCGGCCCGCAAGCGACGGCCTACGGCGATCCGGCGGACGGCAACCTACCCGACAGCGACAACGTTCTGACCGTGGTTTTCCGGCGATTGCGCCGTCCGCCCCGCCCGTCTACGGCCGTGGAAGCGGAGAAGCCTGATGACGGCAAAAAGCCTGACCTGGACGACATCGGCCGCGAAGCGTTGGGGCCCGGCAAGGTGGATTTCGACGACATCGGCTCGTCCAAGCGGCGGCTGGGCGGCAAGATCGCAGCGATGCTCCCCTCTCCCGCTCGCGCTCGGGAGGAAGAGGAGATTGAGATCATCGACGCCGAAATCATCGAGGACGACTTCGACCCCCAACCGCCCCCACCCGGCCGCCTGCCGCCGAAGGGGTGAGCGGACCATGAAGTTCACGGAAAACGGCGGAATCCCGGGGGACTCCGCCGTGTATCTTTACAGTTTACGTGTTGTGCTGAATTAGAACGGAATCTCGTCGTCCATGTCGCCGCCGCCGCCTGGGCCGGGGGCCGGTTGGCGGGTGTCCATGGAGCCTGCACGGCCGCCGCCACCACCTTGGCCGCCACCGTAGCCGCCGCCTCCTCCGCCACCACCTTGGCCGCCGCCGCCGTAGCCGCCGCCTTCACCGCCGCCGCCACGCGTGTCGAGCATGGTGAGATTGCCGCGGAAGCGCTGTAGAACGACTTCCGTCGTGTAGCGCTCCTGCCCGCTCTGATCCTGCCACTTGCGGGTCTGGAGTTCGCCTTCCAGATAGACTTTGGAGCCCTTGCGCAGGAAGCGCTCCGCGATGTCGGCGACGCGCTCGTCGAAGATGACGATGCGGTGCCATTCGGTCTTCTCGCGCCGCTCTCCGCTTTGCTTGTCGGTCCAGGAGTCGGAGGTGGCGACCGGGAAGTTCGCGATCTTCTGGCCGGAATTGGTTTGCCGGATCTCCGGGTCGCGGCCCAAATTACCCACGAGGATGACCTTGTTGACGCTACCAGCCATGTTTCGAACCGCCCTGTATGCTCAATGTGTCCTGTTGGAAGGCGCGCAAGATAGCCACTCGCTCCGCCTTACGCTACCCATATGATAGAGGATATCGACGGGTCTCGCTTTTCCTTTTTGCGTAGCCCATATTCCACACACTTTTCCGGTTTCGAGAGACCAGCCAGGGGAACGGAGCACTGATGGCGGAGCCGACAGGCGCCCCGGTCATTCATGTCCAGGGCGCGCGCGAACACAATTTGCAGAACGTCGAGGTCAGCCTGCCGCGCGACAAGCTCGTGGTCATCACGGGTTTGAGCGGGTCGGGCAAGTCTTCGCTCGCCTTCGACACGATCTATGCCGAGGGACAGCGCCGCTATGTGGAGTCGCTCTCCGCCTACGCGCGGCAGTTCCTGGAATTGATGCAGAAGCCCGACGTGGATTCCATCGAAGGACTCTCCCCGGCGATCTCCATAGAACAGAAGACAACCTCCAAGAACCCGCGCTCCACCGTCGGCACGGTGACGGAGATTTTCGACTACATGCGCCTGCTGTGGGCGCGCGTCGGAACGCCCTATTCGCCCGCGACCGGTGAGCCCATCGAGAGCCAGACCGTCAGCCAAATGGTTGACCGCGTCATGGAGATGCCGGAGCGCACACGGCTGTACCTTCTGGCGCCGGTGGTGCGCGGGCGCAAGGGCGAGTACCGCAAAGAACTCGCGGACCTGCA
>SKZV01000212.1 GCA_007127165.1 Rhodovibrio sp.
GCCGTTGGCGGACCTTGTAGCAGTTGCGGAGTAGATCGCTCGTGAGCGCTCGCTTGACCATTGCGCTTGATGCCATGGGCGGTGATCAGGCCCCTCGCATGGTTTTGCGGGGGGCGAACCTAGCCCGTAAGCGCTTCCCCCAGATCGATTTCCTGGTTTTCGGGCAGGAAAGCGAAGTGGCTCCTATTCTAAACCGCATGAAGCGTTTGAAGCAGGTGACCACGCTGGTTCACTGCGACGGCGTCGTCAGCGATTCCGAGAAGCCTTCCGTGGCGGTCCGCAGCGGGCGCAATTCGTCGATGCACCGCGCAATCCGGGCGGTGCGCGACGGCGAGGCGGCGGGCTGTGTTTCGGCAGGCAATACCGGGGCCCTGATGGCGATGGCAAAGATGGCGCTGAAGACGCTGCCCACGATCGACCGGCCTGCCATCGCGTCCTTCTTCCCGACGCTTCGCGGCGAGTCGGTGATGCTGGACCTCGGCGCGAATGTGCAATGCACCGCTCAAAATCTGGTCGACTTCGCCATCATGGGTAATGCATTTTCCCGCACCGTTCTCGGCACGCAGGAGCCGTCGGTGGGGTTGCTCAACGTCGGCGCGGAAGAGCGCAAGGGTCACGAGGCGCTTTGGGACGCTCGCGCTCAACTGGATCGTCTTGAAATGCCGGGGCGCTTTCACGGATTCATCGAAGGCGACGATATTGCCAAGGGCACGGTGGACGTGATCGTCACCGATGGCTTTACCGGCAACGTGGCGCTCAAGACAGCCGAGGGCACGGCAAAGCTCATGGGCGTCTACCTGCAGCGCACCTTCAAGAGTTCCATATTTGCCCAGCTCGGATACCTGTTAGCCCGGCGCGCAATGCACAAACTGCGCAAGCGCACCGACCCGCGGCGTTACAACGGCGCAATCTTCCTGGGTCTGAACGGGATCACCGTGAAGAGCCACGGCGGCACGGATGCAATTGGTTTCGCCAACGCGATCGGCGTGGCTGTCGACATGGCGCGGGAGGGCTTTATGGACCGCATTCGAACGGATCTGGCGCAGATTCGCAGCAACCCAACCAATACCCGAGCGGCGGCCGTTTAAGTATGAAGCGATCAGTAGTTGCCGGGTGCGGCGGATATCTTCCTGAGCGGATCGTGACGAATGCAGAGTTGGCCCTGAGTGTCGACACATCGGACGAATGGATTCGACAGCGTACGGGTATCCTCGAGCGTCGCATTGCGGGGGAGAACGAAACCACGGCCGATCTCGGCACCCGAGCGGCGGAGGCGGCGTTGCGACACGCCGGAGTCTCCGCCGGCACGATCGATCTGGTAATCGTCGCGACGGCCACTCCGAACGAGACGTTCCCGGCCACCGCCACTCGGATTCAGGCGTCGCTGGGCATGACACGCGGCGCGGCGTTCGATGTACAGGCCGTGTGCACCGGCTTTGTTTATGGGCTCGCTATCGCCGATAATTTCATAAAAGTGGGGCAGGCGGAGAACGTACTGGTCATCGGCGCGGAAACCTTCTCGCGAATTTTGGATTGGGAGGACCGCGGCACTTGCGTTCTCTTCGGAGACGGCGCGGGCGCTGTTGTGCTCCAGGGCTCGGAGAGCCGGGGCGGCCCGGAAGAGCGGGGCATACTCTCCACTCATATCCACTCCGACGGACGCCATCACGACGCGCTTTACGTCGATGGCGGACCCTCGAGCACGGGCACCGTCGGGCATCTGCGCATGGAGGGGCGGGAAGTGTTCCGCCACGCCGTCGTTCGGATGTCGGAGGCGATCGATCAGGCGTTGGAGCACAATCATCTCACGCCCGGCGACATCGACTGGCTGGTCCCGCACCAAGCGAACATGCGGATCATCGAAGCCATGGGGCGGCGCTTGCATCTCCCTGCGGAGCGGGTTGTCTGCACGGTCGATCGCCACGCCAATACCTCGGCCGCTTCGATCCCGCTCGCGCTATGGGAAGCAGTTGGCGATGGCCGCATAAAAGAGGGCGACATGGTAATGCTGGAAGGCATGGGCGGCGGCTTCACCTGGGGTTCCGCGCTGGTGCGCTGGTAAGTCCTTGGCTCGTCCAGCGTGCGGCTTGCCAGCACGGGGAAAGATGACGCATCATGCCCTTCAATTTTAAGCAAAAAGACTACCCCGTCCGACGATGCCTGAACGTTTGACCTCGATGCCGCGCTAGAGTAGCTTGCGTTGACTTGGCGCTTTAAGAACAGGGGATGTGAATGGGCGATCAGACGCTGACCCGCGCCGATCTCTCCGAGGCGGTCTATCAGGAAGTCGGTTTGAGCCGGAACGAGTCCGCCGAACTGGTAGAGTCGGTTCTAGAGAAAGTTTCCCGCGCCCTGGTGCAGGGCGAACCGGTTAAAATCTCATCCTTCGGCAGCTTCGCGGTGCGCCAGAAGGGAGAGCGTATAGGGCGTAATCCGAAGACCGGCGAGGAAGTTCCCATCCTACCTAGAAAAGTGTTGGTGTTCCGGGCCTCCCACGTCTTGAAGAACCGCATCAACAATGGGTTCCAGGACGCAGAGGAGGCATCCTGACGAGCAGGTCGGGATGTTTGGCAGCCGTGGGGTAGGCCCGTCATGACCAGCAGCCGCCATGCATCCAGAGGCCAGGGTTCGGCCAAATCGTCGAATGCCTTCCGGACGATCAGTGAGGTGTCGGACGAACTTCAGATACCGCAGCATGTCCTGCGGTTCTGGGAAACCAAGTTCAACGAGGTGCAACCGCTCAAGCGCGGCGGCGGACGGCGCTATTACCGCCCCGAAGACATCAGCCTCCTTCGGCGCATACGCGATCTTCTTTATACCGAAGGCTATACGATCAAGGGCGTGCAGAAACTTCTGCGCGAGGGTCAGATCATGCAGCCGGTTCCGGGAGAGATGCCACCCCTGGCCGCTCCGGAGTCGCCGAACAGTGCCGCTCTCGCCGAAGCGACTCCGGAACTGCGTGGCGAGCGTAGTCATGCCTTGGACGAGGAGCGAAAGGCGACCCTGGAAGCGGTTCTGGAGGATCTTCTGGCCGTTCGCGACAGGCTCCGCGACCTGTCCTGAAAATCGGCCCTCGGCACCACGACAGCCATTGCGCCGGACGGCTCACGTTTGTATATAGGGCGTGCCTGCACAATGCAGGAGCGACGATTGTCGGTTGGACGGAGCGTGGCGCAGTCTGGTAGCGCATTCGGCTGGGGGCCGAAAGGTCGCAGGTTCGAATCCTGCCGCTCCGACCAGTTTTTCCCCGGATGCACTACATTCCCATGATTTGTGTAGCGGTTTCGGCTGCAATCTTCCTGTAAAGCTCGAACTGTTGACCTGGATCAATGCTGTTGCGCAGAGATTGCGGCAACGTTGGGTTATCGAGGCAATGGTGCTTTCCCCTATGATCGCTGTCTCGTGGACGAGCGGATCCCGATCGGCTGCCAGCGTTGCCCTGGCATGACATGCCGAGAAGGATGCCGGCTCGCTCCCCCTCAAGCCCAACTTGACTGCGCCCCGCCTTGATGGTGGGGCGTTTTTTCGCTCGGGGCCGATTCGGTGAAGCCATATCTATCGTTCCGGCCTCCATGCGGGCTATCCTGCTTGCGGCACCGAACGAGAGGGGACTGCGATGACCCACAGTTTGATCTACGTAACCGCCAGCGATGCCGAGGAGGCCAAGGATATCGGCCGGGCTCTGGTGGAGGCGCGTCTGGCGGCCTGCGCCAATGTGCTGCCGCAGATGATTCCGATTTTTTGGTGGGGCGGCAAGGTGGAAGAGGGAAGCGAGGCGGTCCTGATCGCTAAGACCCGCGATGCCCTGGTGGATCGGGTGATCGACTTCGTGCAGACACAGCACTCCTACGACTGCCCGGCCGTGCTCGCCATCCCGCTGCGGGCGGGGCACCAGCCCTTCCTGGACTGGATCGACGAGGAAACCGCCGGCGCGGGCAAGGGTGAGATCTACAAGGGCTGAGAGGGCTACTCCGCGGCCGGAGTCGCCGCC
>SKZV01000213.1 GCA_007127165.1 Rhodovibrio sp.
CGTCCCTCGAACATCTGGGCGAGTGTCTTCTTGCCCTCCGGCGTGTCGAAGACGTAGGTCTTCTCCACCTTCACCCAGGGCAATGCGCGCCGCTCCGCGCTCAGCCGGTCGCGCGCCCGCGTGTACTCCTTCTCCTTCGCCAGCAGCGCCTTCCGCGCGGCCAGCCATTCCTCTTTGGATACGATCTGATTGTTCTGCATGGCCGGATCTCCGGGTGCTTCACCTTGACAAAAATGTTGATATCAACATATATAAGGCATGTCAACGCAACCCGATCTTCCCTTCAGCGTTACCCCTAAAGTCCGCGATAGCTGCCTCTGCCTCCATCTACAGAGGGCGGCGCGGGCGATGGGGCGACGCTATGACGAGGCGCTGCGGCCGCTTGGGCTGACCAACGGCCAGTTCTCCCTGATGATGTCGCTCAACCGGCCCGAACCGCCGACCATGGGGCAGGTGTCGTACGTCCTCGCCATGGATCGGACCACCCTCACCGCCAACTTGAAGCCGCTGGAACGGCGCGGCCTCCTCGCGGTCACCGTCGACGCGGCGGACAAGCGCAGCCGCCGCATGTCCCTGACCCCAGCCGGACGAAAGCTGCTCGCCGAGGCCTATCCGCTGTGGGAGCAGGCGCAGGCCGAAAACCAGCGCCTCGTCGCGGGCTCGGAGATGGAGGGGCTGTTGGCCGATCTCCGCGCGCTTGGCGGCTTATGAGCGGGCGGGGCAGGAACCGCCGACGGTGCGGTAATCCAATGCGGTATAGAGGGGTTCGGCCGCCATCCCTCCGACGATACGTTCGATTCGACAACGGTTATGTACAAGACGCTACTCCATCCCTCCTCACTGAACCCGGCGGTCCAGGACGTCCATCATCCCCCCGAGTAGCTGCCACTGTCCCCACAAGCCGATGCCGCCGGGATCGATGTGGGAGAAGCCGGAGATCAGGTGCAGCTCCGCGTCTCCGGCGGCCTCCGCGAGCCGGATGCTCTCGGTATAGGGAATCATCGTGTCCTCGCGGCCGTGGATCAGGATCATGTCGCCGTGAAGGTGCGAGAGATCCCGCGCCGAGAGCGACAGGGCCTCCAAATCCTCCCGTGCGCTCTCCGGCACCTCGGCCAATAATTCCGGAACGCGCTCCCGGTCCTCGTTGATCATCAGGTCCAGCAGGCTGCGCCCTTCCTCTCCCAATTGCGGCGCGAGGTCGTCGAGCGAGGCGTCGGGATCGCGCATCCTGCGGTCGACAACCTCCGACAGGATCTCCCGGTCCTGCGGGTCTTCCAGAATGTCCAGGTTGCCCCGCAGAAACAGCCACTTCGCATCGTGTTCCGGCTCCAGGTGTTGCCACTCACCGGTGTCGGGGAGCTGATATTCGCCTGTCGTCGCGAAGGTCAGGACGTTCTCGGTGTCGTAATACGCGCCGACCCCCAGCAGGAAATCGACCGCCTCCTCCCCGTGCGGCTCCTTGGTCGCCAGCACCGACAAGCCCACGGCGTAGGACAGGCCCGCCACCCCGACGTCGAGGTTGTCGCGCGCCTGCTCCACCTCGAGTTCCGCAAGGTAGTGGGCTGCGTCGGCAATGTGGACGGCATCGCCGCGTTGAACCGTCAGTTCGCGGATGCCTTCGATATCGGGTACCAGGACGAGGAAACGGGTACGCGCCAGCGAGTTGGCGAACTGGACCAGCCGGGGGTCGTTCTTGCCTTCCGGCGTGAAGCCGGGCACGAGCACGAGGCGCGCGCCGATCTCCTGATTGGGATGGTAGAGATCCGCAAGCATGGAGCGGCCGTCGTACTCGATTTCCATTTCCTGGCGCGTCGGGTCGGGCGTGCGCTCCTTCAGCGAACTGGGTTCGGCTCCGGCCTCGATATCCCGAAGCAGCCGGGTCGCCTCCCAGCTTTGGGCGCTGATGCAGCCGCCCAGAAGCAACGTCGCGAATGCGGCAAATGCTATCCTTATCATGATTAACAAACTATCCGCTTCAAACGACGCCGATCAAGCCGGGCCGATGGAGGGTATCCGCAATCGCTGTGTCCCAAAACGGGCTGCCCCGAACGGCCTAATGAACACGTCGAATGGCTGAAGACCGGCCCTGCCGATGTTTCGGACGCGGCCCCGTTTTCAGACCTCTCGATCGCCTCGCGTGCGGGCGCGCGCGAGCGGTGTCGGCAAACGTCAACAAAGGTCATCATTTCACCCAACCTGGAGCCGGAGATCATAAGCCCGTTCCTCCGTCGCAATAACGCGGCGGATAGCCTGCTCTGCGCACCATTAAAGGTCAATCTTCCTATAATAGGAGCGTTAGCGATTGGCCGACGGCTTTCTTTCGGCGCGGCGCTCGATCATCTTCCATTAACGCCTGGGAAAGAACCCTGTACCGCTGTTTCGTGTCTCTGGGCTCAAGCGTCCTCTGTTTTCGTCGCTACTGATTCAGCCGCCGGAGGTTTTTCTATGACGCAGAATAGCCATCCTCTCATTCCAGATAGCGAATGGAAGGAGCGAAGAAGCCGTTCATACTGACAACCGACCCAGAACAACGTCTTGCTGAAGACGAAGTACGCCGGGTATTGCGTTAGATATTCGAGCCGATCAATACGAAAGCCTGCAGAATGCGATAAGCCACGGATGTCAGATCCGGTATTGGCTCTGTAGAATGTGGGGAACACATCTTCTTCAACTCGGTCACTCACCATTTTGACGATCTGGGGGTGCCACTTATTCGGGATGATAGAGGCTATGATCGGAACATAGTGCCATCTGTTGGGTGTCAAAAATAGGTACTTACCCCCGGGCCTGAGCACCCGGTACAGTTCCTTGTACGCGCTTTCCACGTCCTCGATATGTTCCATTACAGAGCGGGAGAAAGCGACATCGATACTGTTGTCTCCGAGAAACGGCATGTGACAGACATCGGCATTCACCAGCGTTACCTCGGGATCGGAAGAAACGAACTCGACAAGATCGATGCCGTAGCGCGAACGGGTCCTACCGGCTAACCGCCGGAGCATCGGGGCGTTGCGCCCACACCCGATGTCGAGCACATCCGCATCCGGCGAAACCGCTTGGTCGATCGCGGCCTGGAGCAAGCGGTAAGGATGCGTCGAGGGTGGAAAGTATTCGTTTATCTGGGCTTGCACGGGAGAAAAAGGTGTGATCACGGACACTTCCTGTTATTATGAACGGGCTGCATGAACGGGCTGCATGAACGGGCTGCATGAACGGGCTGCATGAACGGGCTGCATGAACGGGCTGCGTGAACGGGCTGCGTGAACGGGCTGCGTGAACGGGCTGCGTGAACGGGCTGCGTGGCTGAAACCTTCGATTATAGTTGGCAGACCAACACGTAGGATGGAGGTGGACCCAGTAGATCGCAATCCATCCCCGCCAAAACCCACTGGAGCCAGCACGTAACGAGGGTCCCCGAAAGGGCTCAGAGTCATTTTCCGATCAGCCAAGAATGACTCTGACCCCTTTCTCCTAGCCGCCGATCAGGTCGAGATGGTGCCTGAGCAGCGAGCGCGCCGCGCGCCGCCAGGATTCGTCAAGATTTCCGCGCATGCTGACTTGGCCACGTGCGATGGTCTCGCCGCTCTCGACCTCGCGCAGTTCGAGGCTCATGACGAGAATGAGATTGCTGACCTTATGCACGCGGCCGGCCAAGATCGCCTCGGCCCCGAGCGCCTCGGCAACGGCCAATTGGCAGGCGGCGCAGCGGTGGAGATGCTGGCGCCCCTCCGTGGCGTCCTCGACGGCGGCTTCCAGCAGGCTGTGGTCCACGAGCCGGTATTCCTCGTGCTCGGCCAAGGCCTCTCGCACCACCTCGGCAGCCATCTTCAGCCGCTCGGCGTCGGCCTCGTCATGCGGACGGTAGCTGGCCATGCCCTGCGTGGTATCGACGATCCCGAAGTCGAGCACCACCAACGCCCTCGCCCCGCCCGCCCCAGCGCCCACCCCAGCCCCCGGCCAAACCAGCAACAGCCCGAACACCGCAG
>SKZV01000044.1 GCA_007127165.1 Rhodovibrio sp.
GGACCACCGCCTTCCCTTCCGTTTGCAGGGCACGGACCACCTCCACCGCGTCGGCGCGCAGCGGATCGTCGAAGGTAAAACACACCGGCGCGCAACCGGGCCGCGCCAGCCAGAGTTCCGGCCCTTCGGCGGGCGGCGCGTCCTCGATACCGCACCAAGAGCGCTTGCCGAGCCGAACTTCGCCCGCCTCGGTCTCCAGGCGCAGGCCGCAGCCCGGCTCTTCCTTGACGCCGGATGCGGGGGCAACGGCGGGTGCGGCTTGGCTCAGCGCGCGCGCCAGAGGGTGCTTCGAGGCTCCGGCGAGGCTTGCCGCAGCCGCGAGATCGGACTCCGAGACGCCACCGCGCAGGAGGGAAGGCCGTCCCTCGGTGAGCGTGCCGGTCTTGTCGAAAACCACCGCGTCCACCGGTGCCAGCCGCTCCAGCGCCGTGCCGCTCTTCAACAGGATACCGCGCTTCATCAGCCGCCCGCTCGCCATGACTTGCACTGCCGGGACCGCGAGGCCCAGCGCGCAGGGGCAGGTGACGATCAGCACCGCCGTCGCAATCAGCAGCGCCGGCTGCCACGCCATGCCGCCGATCAGTAGCCAGCCCAGGAAGGCCCCGAGCGCCAGGATATGCACCGTCGGCGCGTAGGTGCGCGCGACCCGGTCGGCCAGTTCGACGTACTTCGCCCGCTTCTGCTCCGCCGCCTCCATCAGCCGCACGATGTCCGCCAGCAGGGTATCCTCCCCCACCGCCGTGACCTCGACCACGATGGGCGCGGAGAGGTTGACCGTGCCGGAGAAGACCTTGCTGTCCGCTGCCCCATTTTGGGGCACGCTCTCGCCGGTAATGAGGCTGGTGTCGAGGTCGGACTGCCCCTCCACGATCCGCCCGTCGGCGGCGATCCGCTCCCCCGCCGCGACCAAGAGGCGCATCCCCGGCACAAGCCGGTTGGCCGGGATGACCTTGCGGCTGCCGTCGTCCTGGAGCACCGTCGCGGCCGAGCTGCGCAGGGCCAGAAGCCGCTCCCCGGCGGAGCGCGCCTTGCCGCGCGCGCGGCGGTCCAGGTAGCGGCCCAGCAGCAGGAAGAACAGCAGCGCGATGGCCGAGTCGAAGTAGGTGTGCAGCCCGCTGTTGAAGGTCTCGAAGAGGCTCACCGCCGTCGCCAGGATCACCGCGAGGGCAATCGGCACGTCCATGTTCATCCGCCCGCCCGCCAGCGCCTGCACCGCCGAACGGTAGAACGGACGTCCTGCGTAGAGGATCGCTGGCATGGCGACCAGCGCCGAGAACCAGTGCAGCAGGTCCCGCGTCGCCGTCTCCATGCCGCTCGCGTGCCCGGCCCAGACGCCGATCGACAGCAGCATCACGTTCGCCGTTGCGAATCCCGCTACCGCCATCGACCGCAAAAGCTCCCGCTCCAGCCGCCCATCCTCGCTGCTAAGCTGCTCGGGGTCGTAGGGCGTCGCCTTGTAACCCAGCTCCGTGAGGCGCTGAAGGTAGCCCGCGCCGTCCGCCGCCGTCCCCTCCCAGGCCAGGGTCAGCCGCCGCGTGGTCAGGTTGACCCGCGCCTGCGTGACGCCCGGCATGGCGCTGAGCGCGCTCTCGATCTTACGGATGCAGCCGCCGCAATGAATGCCCTCCACCATCAGCGCGAGAGCGTGCCTGCCATCGCCATCGCTGCGTAGATAGGGGGAGAGATCGGTGGAAGCGGACCCGGCACCCGGCGCTGCACCCAGACCTGCCGGAGCGGCGGCCGCATGCACGGCGCTCACGCTCAAGGCTCCACCGTCAGGCGCTTGCTGGCGCGCGCTTCGTCGTCGCCGCGGCGCGCCGCGATGCGCAGTTCCCAGAGGCCGGGCAGGGGCAGTTCGACCGCCCCTTCATAGACGCCGCTGCCGTTCCGGCTCAGATCCTTGATCACATCGAACCCCTCCTGCGTCGGGCGGACGAAGGCGACGCGCAGAATGTCGGCGGTCAGATGGTAACCCTCCCCGTCGGTGAAGCGCACGGCCACGGCGGCGCGCTGTGCGCCCAGGTCTTCCACTGTCGCGTCGAGCGTCCAGCCCAACGCGCGGACCTGCGCTTCCTGTGCGAGCCGCTCGTTGTAGACCTGTCCGGATGCGTAGGAACTGCGCGTCTCCACGCCGCGCCAGGTGACGGCGCCCACGTAGACCATCACGGCGTTGACCGAAATCACCACTGCGAATATCGCGAAGAAAATCGACGGAATCCAGACGTTGGGATGGCGGAAGCGCGCGATCAGGTTCATCACTCCGGTCCTCGGAAAACAGTGTCGTGTACGGCGGTCTCGCCAAGATCGTCGTTGAGGTTGAAGGTCAGGGAGTTCACCGTGCCGTCGAGCGACTCGCGCGGAGCGGTGACATGGACGCGGTAGGTCGCCGTCGTGTCGGGCCGTGCGGTCAGACGGGCGGTCTGGTCCGGGCTCACCTCGGCCCCCACCACCGAAAGGCGCATATCCTCCAGCCCCGCCACCGAAAGGGTGAACGCGCGGTCCTCGCGGGTCTTGTTCAGGATGCGGACAGTGTAGCCATTGCGAATGTCGCCGTCGGAGAGGGTGACGTAAAGCGGGGTCCGGTTGTGCAGGACATTGATGTCCAGCGTCGCCCGGAACGCCAGCGACCACAGCATCGCCCCCGCAACGACCGCCAGCAGCAGCGTATAGAACACCGTGCGCGGGCGCACCAGCCGCAGCTTGGGCGGCAGCCCCTGCGCGCGGAGGTCCTGGTTGCGCAGCGTGTCGTAGGTAATCAGGTTGCGCGGCCGGTTCAGCCGGTCCATCACGTCGTTGCAGGCGTCGATGCAAAGCGCGCAGCCGATGCATTCCAACTGCACGCCGTCGCGAATGTCTATCCCCGTGGGGCAGACGGCGACACACTTGTTGCAGGCGATACAGTCGCCCAGGCCGTCAACCTTCTCCTCGCCGTAAAGTTCGTTCGCTTTCTCCCAGTCAATGGCGGCAAGGCCGGGACGGGACTCGCTCGCCGGGGTTGCCGGGACCTCGCGGGGGGAGACGTGGGCCTTGCCCTTCTTCGGCTTGCCGCGTGGCTCGCCGCGCCAGCTCTCGTAGGTGACGACCATCGTGTCTTCGTCGAACATCGCGGCCTGAAAGCGCGGCCAGGGGCACATATAGACGCAGACCTGCTCGCGCGCCCAGCCCGCCAGCAGATAGGTCATCGCCGTGAACAGCGCCGCGAAGCCGTAGAGCGCAAGAGAAGCCTGGAGCGTGAAGATCTCGTAGACCGCCGTTGGCGCGTCCTTGAAGTAGAGCACCCAGGCCCCGCCGGTCGCCGCCGCGATCACGATCCAAACCGTATGCTTGGCCGTGCGCTTGGCGAGCTTGGAGCCCGTCGTGGGCTGTTTGTCGAGCTTCATGCGGGCGTTGTGGTCGCCCTCGATCCAGCGCTCCACCAGCATAAAAAGGTCGGTCCAGACCGTCTGCGGGCAGGCATAGCCGCACCAGACGCGCCCGAGCAAGCTGGTGATCCAGAACAGCCCGATCGCGGCCAGGATCAGGAGTCCGGTCAGGTAGTACACTTCCTGCGGCCAGATCTCGATGAAGAAGAAGTAGGCGCGCCGCCCCGGCAGATCGATCAGCACCGCCTGATTCGGCGCGTCCGGCCCCCGGTCCCAGCGTATCCAGGGCACCAGATAGTAGATTGCCAGCAAGAGCCCGAGCGCCGCCCACTTCAGCCGCCGGAAGGTTCCCCGCACGTTCATGGGGTGAACCTTCACGCGTCCGGCAAAGAGCTTGTCGCCCTTCTGCTGCTTGCGCGAACGGGCCTCCTCGGTGCGGATGCTGGACTCTGACATGGCCGACTTTCGGTTTTGGAGTTCGGCGGCTCCTATTCGCCGCCGCCGAGCGCATGGACGTAGACCGTGAGCATCTTCACCATCTCCTCGCCAAGGCGCTCTTCCCACGGCGGCATCACGCCGTGGCGCGGATTGGCGATCTGCCTGCTGATCTCGCCGCGCTCCCCGCCGTAAAGCCATATGTCGTTATTGAGCGTGGGCGCGCCAAGCTGCGTCATTCCGCCGCCGTCGTCGCCATGGCAGGCCGCGCATTGGGTGGCGTAGACCTCGCGCCCGGCCTCCGCCAGCTCCGCGTCTTCCGGTTCGCGGGCGAGCGAGATCACGTATTCCGTGACCGAGCGCAGCTCGTCCCGGTCCAACATGCCGCCGAAAGCGGGCATCTGCGAGGAACGGCTGTCGGAGTGTTCGTTGCGCACGCCATAGGCGATGGTGTGGTGAATATTCTCCAGATCGCCGCCCCACAGCCAGTTGTCGTCGACCAGCGCGGGGTAGCCTCCCGGCCGCCCGGCACCGCCCTGTCCGTGACAGGCCGCGCAGTTGTCGGCAAAAACCGCCTCACCGCCGCGCAGGGAGAAGTTCAAGAGGTCCGGGTCGCCCATGATGCCGGAGAGATCGGTCTCGCGGATCCCGTCCAGATAGGTCGCCTGTGCGGCCCGCGCCTGTCGAATGTCCTGTTCGACGATGGCGCGCCGCTCCCAACCGAGCAGGCCCTTCGTATAGCCGGTCAGGCTTGGAATGGCCGGAAAGAGCAGCATGTATCCGACGGCCCAGACGATGGACGCGTAGAAGACGTAAAGCCACCACTTCGGCAGCGGATTGTTCAATTCCTCGATGCCGTCCCACTCGTGCCCGGTCGTCTCCTGCCCGGTCAGATCGTCCTTTTCCTTTTTGGTGGGCATCGGCTATCTCTCCCTGTTCTCGTCACGCGCCGTGCGCTCGCTGTTCTCGTCACGCGGTTCGCGCTCGTCTTCTTCATCGAGAGGGATGCGGCCGTGACGCTCCAGATCCTTGCCCTTACTGCGCGGCCAGAACACCCAAACGACGATCCCTAGAAAGATGATCATCAGCCAGACCGCCCAGAGCTGGCGCAGCCAGAGGCCGAAGTCGTGGACCCACTCCATCGCTACGCTCCCCCGGCCGCTGGCCTAGCGGTTCGCCGTCGGGTCATTGGATCAGGTCCTCGGTGCCGTATTCCGCGAAGTCCACCATCCGGCCCAGGATCTGCAGGTAGGCCACCAGCGCGTCCATCTGGGTGATTTCCGCCCTTCCGGTGAAGGCGTCGATCTCGACCTTGGGATAGCGCTCCAGAAGCCCTTCGTGGTCTGCGTCGGGGTTCGCCTGGGCGCGCAGGTCCGCCCGCGCGTTCGCCACCATCTCGTCGGTGTAGGGGACGCCGACGGCCACGTTGGCGCGCAGGTGCGCCTCCGCGTCGAAATTGAGCTGCCGCGCGGCCAAGTGCGGGTAGGCGGGCATGATCGATTCCGGCACCAGGGCGCGCGGGTCGATCAGATGCTCGATCTGCCACTCGTTGGAAAACTTGCCGCCGACGCGCGCAAGGTCCGGGCCGGTGCGCTTGGAGCCCCACTGGAAGGGGTGATCGTACATGCTCTCCGCCGCCAGGGAGTAGTGGCCGTAACGCTCCACCTCATCGCGGAAGGTGCGGATCTGCTGGCTGTGGCAGTTGTAGCAGCCTTCCTGGATGTAGACCTGCCGCCCCGCCAGTTCCAGCGGAGAGTAGGGCCGCACGCCCTCCACCTCCTCCACCGTGGTCTCGATGGTAAACGTGGGGACGATCTCGACGATGCCGCCGATGGACACCGTGACCAGCGTCAAGGCACCCAGCAGAACGACGTTGCGCTCGATCTTTTTATGCCAGTTCATTGCACGCTCCCCCTTAACCCGCCGGCCGTGTGGCGGTGGCCATCGGCCGGACGGCTTCCTCCTGGCGCACGTCGCCACGGATCGTTCGCACCAGATTGTAGGCCATCATCAAGGCCCCGATCAGGAACAGCACCCCGCCCATCGCCCGGATCACATAGAAGGGATGCATCGCTTCCACCGTCTCGACGAAGGAATATTGCAGGAAGCCAAGCTCGTCGTAGGAACGCCACATCAGCCCCTGCATGATCCCGGAAATCCACATCGCCGTGATGTAGAGCACGATGCCGATGGTGGCGATCCAGAAGTGATAGTTCACCAGCTTCAGCGAGTAGAGTTCCTTGCGGTTCCACAGGTAGGGCACCAGGAAGTAGAGCGCCCCGAAGGTCACGAATGCGACCCAGCCAAGCGCGCCGGAGTGGACGTGCCCGACGGTCCAGTCGGTGTAATGCGAGAGCGCGTTCACCGACCTGATCGACATCACCGGCCCCTCGAAAGTCGCGATGCCGTAGAAGGCGACGGAGACCACCAGGAAGCGCAGCACCGGATCGGTCCGCAGCTTGTCCCAGGCCCCCGAGAGCGTCATGATTCCGTTGATCATCCCGCCCCAGGACGGCATCCACAGCATGATCGAGAACACCATGCCCAGCGTCTGCGTCCAGTCGGGCAGGGAGGTGTAGTGCAGGTGGTGCGGCCCGGCCCAGATGTAGAGGAAGATCAGCGCCCAGAAGTGGATGATCGACAGGCGGTAGGAATACACCGGCCGCTGCGCGCGTTTCGGAATGTAGTAGTACATCATCCCCAGAAAGCCCGCCGTCAGGAAGAAGCCGACCGCATTGTGGCCGTACCACCACTGAATGATCGCCGATTGCACGCCGGAGAAGAGCGAATAGCTGAAGCTGCCGTAGATGCTGACCGGGACCGCCAGATTGTTAACGATGTGCAGCATCGCGATGGTGATGATGAAGGCCAGGAAGAACCAGTTCGCCACATAGATGTGCGGCTCCTCGCGCTTCATCACCGTGCCCATGAAGATGATCAGATAGACCACCCAGACGATGGTGAGCCAGATGCTCGCGAACCATTCCGGCTCGGCGTATTCCTTGCTCTGCGTGATCCCGAACATGTAGCCGACGCCGGCCATCAGCAGGAACGCGTTATAGCCGAGCAGAAGGAACATCGCCCCTTCCTCGCCCCCGACCAGCCGCGCCTTGCAGGTTCGTTGAACCACATGCAGCGAGGTTACGATCAAGGCGTTGCCGCCGAACCCAAAAATCGCGGCAGAGGTATGCAGCGGCCGTAGCCGCCCGAAGGTGGTTTCGGCAAAGCCAAGGTTCATGACCGGAAATGCGAGCTGAAACGCGATCAGCACACCCAGCGCAAAGGCGGCGATTCCCCAGATCATCGTAATGATGACGAACAGCCGAAGCGTCTCTTCACAGTATCTCGTCCGTGAATCGGCTGTTTCGGCCGTCGCCGTGGCGCCCTGAGCCATGCGAACTCCCCCCTTCGTAATAGGTTTGCACTGAATGCACCTATGAAGCTACACGCTCATTGATGTGGATCAATGTCGATCGTGCATCGCTTCCCGTACCGCAAGTGAGCTTAATCTTGCTATGGCCTCTCAGAACGTGTCCAATTCCGTGACATGCGACAAAGTGCCCAGGGCCGAGACTGCGATTGAGCCGAACATTTGAGGAGACATAAGACGATGAGCGAAGCCGTACCCGTCTTCAGCGGTCCCGGGCCGAAGATCCAGCCGATCACGCTCGACCGGCCCTGGGTCTGGCTGGCGCGGGGCTGGCAGGACCTGCGTTGCGCGCCGAAGGTCGGCCTGGCCTACGGCTGTGTCTTTACGGTGCTGGGGTTCCTGATCCTGGGCGGCCTATGGCTGCTCGAACTCTTTTATCTGGTGTTTCCGCTGACGGCGGGTTTCATCCTGCTTGGCCCGATCCTGGCGGTCGGACTTTATGAGGTCAGCCGCCGTCAGGAATCGGGCGAGATTGCCACGCTGGCGCAGGCGGTCACCGCGATTCGCCGCAACACCAGCCAGATCGCGCTGATGGGCGTCGTGCTGATGCTGTTCCTGCTGGTCTGGATTCGGATCGCCACGCTGATCTTCGCGATCTTCTACAGCCACACCCCGCCCGGTCTAGAAAACTTCGTGACCTCTGTGTTGCTCAGTCCGCAGGTAATTCCCTTCCTGCTGGTCGGCACGGCGGTCGGCGCGGTGCTGGCGGTGGCGGTCTTCGCGATTTCGGCTGTTTCGATCCCAATGCTGCTGGATCGTCCGGAGACGAACGTGGTAACGGCAATGGCAACCAGCGTCGAGGCGGTGCGCCTGAACGCGAAGCCAATGGCGGTCTGGGCGGCCCTGATCGTCCTCTTCACCGCCGCGGGGCTCGCGACATTCTATATCGGGCTTATCGTGGCCATGCCGCTGATCGGTCATGCCACTTGGCACGCATATCGCGATATGGTGGCGTTTGACGCGTAAGAGCGTTGCTCGTCGAGGACTTACGAGCTATTCCTATAGCCCGGTTGAGCGAATGCGGCCGAAAAGACGCCGCAGAACGAAAACGCATACGAATCAACAAGCCTTTAGGGAGGTGCCTGAAAAATGAGTTTCCTACGCAATACCTGTGCCAGCATCGCGGCGGCCGCCGTCGCGGCGTCCTTCTCGCTGCCCGCAGCGGCGGACGAGCGTGATGACTGGCCTGATTCCGCAACGGTCGGCACGGCCTCGCAGGGCGGAACCTACTTCGTCTATGGCGCCGGTTGGGCTGGCTTGGTTCAGGAGATGACGGGCGTAAACGCCTCCTCCGAGGTGACCGGCGGCCCGGTGCAGAACATGGCGCTGGTCCACCAGGGCGACCTGGATTTCGGTATGACCACGATGGGACCGGCCTTCGACGGCTGGACCGGGGAGAGCGAACTCGCGCCCGGCGTCGAGATGACGAACGTCCGCGCGATGTTCCCGATGTATATGACGCCCTTCCAAGTGGTGACGCTGGAAGGCAACGATATCGAAACGATCGAGGACCTGGAGGGCAAGCGCCTTGGCGTGGGGCCGCGCGGCGGAACGCCCGGGACCTATTGGCCCCGTTTCCTGGAGGAGCTTGGGGTTGACGTAGACGTTCGCTACGGCGGCGCTGCGGACCTCGCCGGGCAGCTTCAGGACGGCCTGATCGACGCTTTCGCCTTTGCCGCGGGGCTGCCGATTTCCGCCTTCAGTCAGGTCGAGGCGCAGGCGAGCGCGCATATGTTCGCCTTCAGCGAGGACGAGCAGCAGCACCTTGTCGATGCCTTCCCCTCGGTATCGGCCTTCACGATCCCGGCTGACACGTACCGGACTCAGGATGAGGACCAGCACACCGTCGCAATGTGGAACTTCGCCATTGCGAACAAGGACATGCCCGCCAGCCTTGTGAAGGAGATCATGGAGACGGTGCTCGACAACAACGAGCGGATGGTGAGCATTCACAGCGCCGCGGAGGAGACTTTGCCGGAGCATTGGGACAAGAACACCTTCCTGTGGTTCCATCCCGGCGCGGTGGAGTACTTCCAGGAGCGCGGCATCGAGCTTCCCGAGGATGTGATTCCGCCGGAAGTCGAGTAGGCGGTTACGCTGATCCGATCAGAGCGCGATGGTTTTAGGCGGACTCGGCTTAAAATGAATCGCCTCGCAACGTGAAAGACTTGGAGCGGGATGGTGATTGGACGAGACTCCATCCCGCTCTGGGACGTTGCGCCCCCGGGTCCCTCGCGATCAGCTGGGGCGCGGCTCCGTTTAGGAGTTGGTTCGGGCGTACAAGTCCCCGAAATGGCGGTGAACCACTATGGCGCAGTCGCAAGAGACAGCCCCCAAGGGCGATGAGGACTTGGTCGTCCAAACCGACGATGAGGCCGGGGTCGGATCGCAAAGGCCGATGAGAACCTGGGAATCCTGGTTCTTCACCGCTGTCTGCATCGGCTTTACCGCCTTTCACCTTGCTGTGCTCAACGTTTTTCCGCTGGAAACCTGGAGCTTCCGGGTTATTCACATCGCCTGGGGGCTTTTCATCGGCTTCGGCCTTGCGGCCGCATGGTTCAGCGCGCAAGCGGAAGAAGAAGCGGGTTCCGGCTCGAATATGCCGGAGATTGCCGCCGGACTCGTCGCGCTCGCGCCCGCCGCCTATGCACTTGCGGTCGGACTGTGGGCCGTGGCGCAGCGGGAGTGGTTCGCCGATCAGCCAGACCCTGCGATCTGGGAAGGGCCGAGTCAGGCGCTGCTTGCCGCTTCGGTGCTCGGTATCCTTTCGTCGTGGTTTATCAAGCGCCGCCGTCCCGGCGTGCCGCTGGCCGACTGGGCGCTGATGCTGGCTTCGGCGGGCGTGGCGGTCTATCTGGTCTATAATATCGGAGCCTTGCAGTTCCGCGCCGGAGTGATGCCGACGACGCCGGACTACCTCGTTTCGATG
Organism: Rhodovibrio sp.; assembly: GCA_007127165.1. Taxonomy (GTDB): domain Bacteria; phylum Pseudomonadota; class Alphaproteobacteria; order Kiloniellales; family Rhodovibrionaceae; genus SKZV01. The sequence continues at coordinate 10,157 of SKZV01000044.1, forward strand.
GCGGGCGTCCTGCTGATCCTGGAACTGACGCGGCGCGTGACCGGGCTGGCGCTGGTGGCGATCTCGCTGGTCTTTATCGCTTACGCGTTCCTGGGGCCCTATCTGCCCGGTTTCCTCAGCCACTCCGGCTATCGCGCGGAGCGGTTCTTCAGCTACCTCTATACCGACAGCGGAATTCTTGGGCCGACGACCGCCGTGTCTTCGACCTACATCGTGCTGTTCATCACCTTCGCCGCCTTTTTGCAGGTGTCCAAGGTCGGCGACTACTTCATCAACTTCGCCTTCGCCATTGCCGGGCGGGCGCGCGGCGGTCCGGCCAAGGTCGCCGTCTTCGCGAGCGGTTTGATGGGGATGATCAACGGCACCTCTGCCGGCAACGTGGTGGCGACCGGCTCGCTGACGATTCCCTTGATGAAACGGGTGGGCTACAGCGGGCGCTCCTCCGCCTCGATCGAGGCGGCGGCCTCCACCGGCGGGCAGATCATGCCGCCGATCATGGGCGCCGGCGCCTTCATCATGGCCGAGGTCACCGGCATTCCCTACACCGACATCATTGTCGCCGCCTTGATTCCGGCGGTGCTTTACTTCGTCTCGGTGTTCCTGATCGTGGATTTCGAGGCGATCAAGCTCGGGATGCGCGGCCTGCCGGAAAAAGATCTCCCGAAGTTCCGGGCGCTGGCGAAGAAGGTCTTCCTGTTCCTGCCGATACTCATCCTGATCGGCGCGCTCTTCATGGGCTATTCCGTCATCCGCGCAGGGACGCTCGGGCTCGCAAGCGCGATGGTGGTAAGCTGGCTGACGCCGTACCGCATGGGGCCGCTGGCGATCCTGAACGCCCTCAACATCTCCGCGCGCATGGCGATTCAGTTGGTGGCGGTCTGCGCCTGTGCCGGGATCATCGTCGGGGTGATCGGTTTGACCGGCGTGGGATTGCGCTTCTCCTCAATGCTGCTGGCGCTGGCGGACACCAGCCAATTGCTGGCCTTGATCTTCGCCATGGGAATTTCGATCCTGCTGGGCATGGGAATGCCGACGACCGCGGCCTATGCCGTTGCCGCCTCTGTCGTCGCGCCCGGTCTGGTGCAGTTGGGGATCGAGCCGCTGGTCGCCCACTTCTTCGTCTTCTACTACGCGGTGATCTCCGCGATCACGCCGCCGGTGGCGCTGGCCGCCTATGCCGGAGCGGCGATTGCCGGGACCGATCCCATGCGGACCTCGGTGACGGCCTTCAAGACCGGGCTCGCGGCCTTCATCGTCCCGTTCATGTTCTTCTACAGCCCGACCCTGCTGATGGTGGGCGACAACTTCGCGATTGCGCAGAGCGTCGTGACCGCGCTGTTCGGAATCTATCTCTTGGCCGGGGGCATCGTCGGGATGTTCAATGGTCCGACGCCGCTGCCCCACCGGGTCGTGGTGTTGACGGCGGCGCTGGCGATGATCGCCGGAGGCTGGATGACGGACCTGCTCGGCATCGGATTGGCGCTTGGCGTCTTTCTGGCGCAGCGCGCCGCCGGGCGGCGTCCTCTCACGGGCCAAAGCGTGGATGGGGAGCGGGTGGAGCCTCGCGGGTGAATGCGGTTGGTACACGTAAGGAACCGCTGATCGGCTCCAGGCGCTCTTAAAAGTGACCTGAAGGAACGATAGGAGCCACTCGACCAACCGATCTCGACCACTGAGGGAGACTGCCATGCCCCGCCTGAAAGGTTCCTGCCACTGCCGCGCGGTGCAGTTTTCGCTCGTGTCGCACACGCCCCAGCCCTACCAGTTCTGCTATTGCTCGATCTGCCGGAAAACGGCGGGCGGCGGCGGTTACGCGATCAATATCATGGGGGAGGCGGATACGCTGGAGGTGGAAGGTGAAGAGCACTTGAGCGTGTACCACGCGAAAGGCACCGAGGATCACGGCAAGGAGCCGTCCCCTGCCGGACGGCGCTTCTGCAAGCACTGCGGCTCGGCGCTCTTCATCCTCGATTCCCGCTACCCGAAATGGGCTTACCCCTTTGCCTCGGCCATCGACACTCCTTTGCCGGTGCCACCGGAGCGGGTGCATGTGATGTTGCACTACAAGGCTGAATGGGTAGAAGTGCTGGATACGCCGGAAGATATGCTCTTTGGAGGGTACCCCGATCAGTCGATAGAACAGTGGCATCGGAAGAATGGCCTTTATAAGCCGGAGTAGGAATCATAACTGAGTGTGGTGAAACCGGTACGAATTGAGGCACACTATAACGTCGTTAGCCACCCATGACCGGGTAACGTTCCGGAATCGAATCGAATCCCGTTTCGGTTCCGGCGTTGGCCAAAGGCGCTGGAGCGCGCAATGACCCCATTCGGTAAACGCCTGCGGGCCTTGCGGGCGGAGCGCGGGCTCACACTAAAGGCGATGGCGTCGGATCTCGGCGTGTCCCCGGCCTACCTCTCTGCCCTGGAGCACGGGCATCGGGGGCGGCCGAACCGGCGATTCGTTCATCGTGTCTGTCAATCGCTCGGTATTATCTGGGATGACGCGGAAGAGTTGCAGCGTTTGGCCGACCTGTCGCACCCGCGCGTGACCGTCGATACCTCCGGCCTGACCCCGGAGGCGACGGAGCTTGCCAATCGTCTTGCCGAGCACATCCACGAGCTACCGGAGGCCTCGGTGTTGTCCATGCTGGACGAATTGCGGCGTCAGGCAGGAGATCCGCCGAGGCAGAGCGGCACTCAGCCGGGCAAGCGCAGCGAGGTCTCGTGAGCGCGCCATCGCCCGAGGAGTCCGCGAGGCCCGTCCCGCCGCTTGCGGAGGCGCCCGGCATATCCCGAGAGCCACCCGGCGCGCGGCTGGCGCGCGGGGTATGCCGGGCGTTATGCGAATTCGGCTGCGCGCCGCTGACGGAAGTCACCTTGAGCACCGGGCGGCGAGCGGATGTGCTGGCGCTCGACGGGCGCGGCGGAATCCTTATCGTCGAGGTCAAATCCTCGCTGGCCGATTTTCGCTCCGACGGGAAATGGCGGGACTACCTGGAATTCTGCGACCGGTTTTACTTCGCCGTGCCGGTCGAATTTCCGCGCGAGGTGCTACCGGACGACTGCGGCCTGATGCTGGCCGATCCCTACCATGCGGAGGTCTTGCGCGAAGCCCCGGCGAGCGCGCTCGCTCCGGCACGGCGCAAGGCGGTGACGCTGCGTTTCGCGCAGCTTGCCTCCCGGCGGCTGTTGCGGCTCAACGATCCTGCTTCGTCCGTTTAGCGGGCCTGCTTCCATTTTGCCGTTTGGAGCGCTCGCGCTTTGGCGGCTTCGGAATCGCACGACCCTTCCACGGGACGAAGGCCGGAACGCGCGCCCGATAGGCGCGGTAATCCTCCTCGTAGATGCGCAGCAGCTTGCGCTCTTCGAGCCACGTCCCGATCAGCAGGTACAGCGAGCCCCACACGGCGGTCGCCAGCCCGAGCGGCGACTGCGCGATCCCCCAGAGCAGCAGAAACCCGCCGCTGTAGAGCGGATGGCGGACATAGGCGTGCAGCCCCGTCGTCACCAACGGCTCTTCCGGCTCATCCTCGCTTGCGCCGATTCCCCGGCGAAGCTGCCACGTGCCCAGGAACCGGTCGAGATTGTATTCCCGCAAGCCCGCGAGCAGCAGCACCACGCCGAGCGCGGCCATCGTCCACATCGTCACGTGAAGCCAGAGCGGCAGTTCGAAACGCCCGCTGCCGCCGACAAGCCACTGCCCGATCAGCAGAATCCCGACGAGATGCAATGCCGCGATCAAGTTGTAGACCAGCCGGGTCGCGGGCCCGGCGAAGCGTGCTGCCGCCCGGTTGACGGAGGGATGCGCCAGCAGCGAGTGCAGCAGGCCAAAGCTGATCCAGGCCAGCGCGTAGCCGACGTGACCCCAAACGCTCATGAGCGGAGCCTTCTGATCGTTTCGGATGTGGAATGACCGGGCGAGAGGTCGGCGAGCACCACGCGGCCGCCGTA
>SKZV01000055.1 GCA_007127165.1 Rhodovibrio sp.
GCCCATCGGTGCCGCCGATCGACAAACGCCACCGGCCATTCCAGGAGACTTTATGCCTCGTCCTTGGGCTGAATGACTTCCCTGCCCTTATAGGTCCCGGCCTTCAAGTCGATGTGATGCGGCCGGCGGTGCTCGCCGCTGTCCTGATCCACCACGTAGGTCGGAGCCTTCAGGGCATCGTGCGCCCGGCGCTGGTTGCGGCGGGACTTGGAGATCTTTTTCTTCGGTACAGCCATGATACGTCCTTCTCAATACCGCTCGGGCGGCCTTCATTACCGTTGGCGGGCGCCCCGTCTACACAAGTGGCGCCCGTTCCAAACCTGTTGTTCTCTCTACCGCCTGTCTGCCGGAACGCCGCTCAGCGTTCCAGCGGACACGCGCCAAACCATCATGTGCGAGGCAGCTTATCGACCGGGAAGGCTTCTTAAAGGAATTCCCGGGCCTAAGCAAGCCCGGAGCGAACCCTTGCTCTAAGAGGTCATCGGCTGCCGGGTTTCATATCCTTCAAGACGGCGAAGGGGTTGCGCTCCTCTTCCTCCTCCGCCTCGTCGCCGCCCTCGCCGACATAAGCCCCGGAGAAGGCCGCCCCCGGCTTACGCGGATGCGGGTCCAACGCCAGCGCCAACTGTTCGGCAAGAACCTCGCCAAGATCGATCGCGCCACCGCTCACCGGTTCCGGCGCCTCTTCGTCTTCCGGCGCGGCAAACACTTCGCTCTCGTCTTCGCCGCTGTCGTCCAGCGTGAACAGTTGAACGAAGCTGTCTTCGATCCGGCTCGTGAACGGCTCGAGCGTGACCACGCAGGTCTGTGTCACTTCCGCCGACAAACTGCCCTCCAGCCGGATCACCGGTCCATCCGCCGGGCGGGTGATCGTCAGTCGGCCGCTAAGCGCGTGCAGCGCTACAAGACCGAAACGCTCGGCGAGCGCCGCCAACTCTCCTTCTTCGGCGAAATAGGACTTTTCGACGTCTCCCGCCGCAAGCCGATCGAGGCGCAGGCGGCGCGAAAATTCGACCGTTCCATCGGGTGCCACAGTCATCGCGCACCTCTCCCCTCATTGGAAGAGAGCCGGACAGTATGAAAAGCTGCAGTTACGGTCAATTGATTTCCCGCGATCGGTCTACTTGTGAATGTTCGGCCGGACTCTCATCGGCCTGTGTTGCAGGAGTGTCGGCTCCTGCTTCGTGCCAAGCGCCCGCGACTGGCGGCGGACCAAAGCGCACGCGCCCCTTCGCAAGCTCCGAATAGGGCTGCGCCGAGAGGTTGCGCTGTTCCCGGTATAGATAACCGCTCAAAGTCTCGGGGTTTCCTGCCGCCACCTCGGGAACGGTGCCGTAGACATTGCGGCGAAGCGCTTCGCTCATCGACTCGCCCTCGCCCGCAAGCGCGGCGTCATAGGCTGCCATGCGGCCGTAAAAAGCCTTTCCCATCTTCTTGACGCGCGGCCCCACACCGGTGTCGCCGGCGCCCATCTCCCGCAAGGACTCGTCCATATCGGTGAAGAGCGTGTCGAACAGCGTTTGGGCGAGTTCCTGGGCCGCGCCTTTCTGGGCCGCGCCCTCGTGTTGCGGAGTCCGGGGCTCCTGCTTCAGGCGTGTCAGCAACAGGTAGACGTGCAGGCAAATCATCTCGAAGCGGCCATCAAGGGTATCCGGAACCTCGAGTTCCCGGTAGAATGCGTCACGCCGAGCCTGCTGAACCGCAGCCTCGTACAACGACCGCGCGGCGGAGTCGTAAGGATTTCGTCCGAAAAAGCGGTTGAGCATGAGGCTGCCTGACAAAAACCGTTGCAGTTTGCGCGCGCCTGACTGACACGAGCCCTTGAAATGGCCTGCATAGCACGCATAATCAAGCCGTTTTCACGCACACCGTAAGCCAGGGATTGCTGCCAAACAATGTTTAGCGTCAAAGGTCCACGCCGCGCCATGAGAAACTGCGCCATCGCGCTTAGCGCCTTGGCGGGAGTCAGCCTTGCGGCTTGCCAGGCTCCAGTCGAAGTTCGCGGCAACCTCCCCGATGCGGAGCGAGTCACGCAGTTGGAACCGGGCGTTCATTCCCGCAACGATGTCGCAAGCATTCTCGGAACGCCATCGACCACATCGAGTTTCGACGACTCCGCGTGGTATTATATCGGCAGCAAGACTCGCCAGTTCGCCTTCTTCGATCCGCAGGTGCTGGAACGCGACGTGCTGGTGATCGCATTCGACGAATTCGATACCTTGGCGTCCGCGGAGCGTCTGACGCTGGAGGACGGGGAGTCGATCAGCATGGTCAGCCGGGAAACGCCGAGCGAGGGCCGCGATATGACGATCGTGCAGCAGCTCTTCGGCAACCTCGGGCGGTTCAGTGCCGCCGATGCGCTTGGCGGCGGAGCGGGCGGCCCTGGTCCGGGGACGGGACGCGGTCAGCTCCCGGCGCCTTGATCTAGCCGGTGGAACGATAGCCCGGCTCGAAGACGAGCCCAACCTCCGCCGTGGGAAACATCGCGGTAATAAGGACCGCCGAACAGCTCACCCCCGATGCGGTGAACAGTCCCGACGTCTCGGCCAAGTCGTTATCGGCCGCGCTTCCGGCGGAAATCGGGGCTTTCGGACCCAATAGGTCTTGGACTCCGGCGAGCACGTCTTCCTCACGCCCTGGCGTTCCGGACAACCAAACCAGCCCCGGAGCTTCTCCGGACCGTCCGGCATCGGCAAGCGCGGCAAGCGTCGCCGCGCGTCCAGCAGCACGGGCGCTTCCCGCCTCTGACTCCGACCACGCGGCGAGGCCAACGCCATAACAGCCGCACGGATCCCGCACCCCCAACAAGGTCAACCCGCCGCCTTTGGCCGCGAGCTGCTCTTCTTGCACCGGCAGGCGGCCGCATGACGTGGTGCCATGGATCGCCACGCCGGGAAGGAGCGCCGCAAGCCGAGCCGATACCGTTTCGGCGTCCAGTGCGGCGGCGGTAACGAAAATATAAGACGGCCATCCGACAAGGCGCGTGAGCAAGGTCGTGACAGCCGTATCGACGGCCGTTACCGCACAGCCATCCGTCGCCTGGGCAGTTGCAATCTTCATGAAATCCCCCTCCACCCTTTAGAGGTAGATGCGGGAAGTTAATATATCCCTAGTACCGAACAGGCTGACGCCTACACTTATCTTGCTTGATGGCAGCAGCAAACGGATAGGCGCGGCGTTAGCCGCCTTCCCGGCCTTCGACGCCCTGAATAAAGACGCCCCGTAGATCGTCTCCAACCACCTCGCGGGCGGCTTTGAGGAGGCGGGCGCGGACGACGTCCATCTCGTCTTCGTGTTCACGCACGAAACGTAAGCCATAGAGCCCGTGCAACTCGCTGAGCAGGCGATCATGCAGCCGCCGCCGATTCTGCGATATGGCGCGGCGCCCAGGCTCTCCCGCTACTTCCAGCGAAACCGCCATGGTCATGAGCCGCGTAACTTGGCCTTCCTGGATCACCGGGAAGGATAGCGGGGCCAACTCCACAAAAGCCGATGCCTGCCCGGCGCGCGAAGCGACCGACTCCTCGCTTTGCTCCGCCATGAACGGGATTGGCTCGCCGCGCACGCCAAACCACCACGCGCCAGTACCGCCACCGGCGACGAAGAGCATAAGCAACAGCAGCAAGAGGACACGCGCCATAGGGATCGACAACCCGCAATCAGTGGTGACCCTGCAGTGTTGCTCAACCGGGTAAAGACCGGGTTAACCGTGGACCGATACACGTAGTTCGTTTTGGATCAAAAATGCGTCCATCCCGGGTACTCCAACCGGATTTCCACATTCTCCGCATCCAGGAGCGTCACGCCGCTGCCCTCTACCATCTCTCCGATGCGGGTGAGCGGCAGGTCGAGACGCGCCGCCAGCGTCGCCAGGGCGCGAGCTTGCTCCGGCGAGGCCGTGAACAGCAACTCGTAGTCGTCGCCGCCGGTCAGGGCCGTGCCGAGATGACGCGACTCCTGTTCTACAAGCCGCTGAGCCGCCGACGACAGCGGCACAGCCGCCGCCATAATGCGCGCGGCAAGCCCGGAGCGCTTGCAGAGATGGCCCAGGTCCGCCATCAGGCCATCGGAAATATCGATTGCGGCTTCGGCCAAGCCTTCTTTCACCAAGGCGCGGCCAAGCTCCAACCGTGGACTCGGCAAACGGTAGCGCTCGGTGAGAAAGGCGGCATCCGGGCCGTCGAGCGCCGGTAGGATACCTTTCAGGTACTGCAAACCAAGCGCCGAGTCGCCGATGTTGCCGGACACGTAGACGGCATCCCCCCTCCGCGCCGCGTTGCGCCGCAAAGCCTTCCCCTGCGGCACCGCGCCCACGGCCGTCAGCGTCAGCGTGGCGGGGCCGGGCGTGGAGGTGGTGTCGCCGCCCATCACACCCAGTCCGAAGTGCATCTGATCTTCCGCCAGCCCCTCGGCGAAGCTGGCGATCCAGGCTTCCTCGACCGTTTTCGCGAGGGCCACCGACAACAGGTAACCAAGCGGACGCGCGCCCATGGCCGCAAGGTCCGAAAGATTGACCCGCAGCAGCTTCTTCGCCACCTGCTCGGGCGGATCGTCCGGCAAGAAGTGCACCCCGGCAACGATGGTATCGACGGTAAAGACGAGATCCTCGCCGGATGGCGGAGTGAGGATCGCCGCGTCGTCCTCCAACGCCAGCGCACCCGGAGTACGAGCGGCGAGTGGCGCAAAGTAGCGTTCGATAAGTTCGAATTCGCCGCGCATGGCGGTGCTTACGCCCCGCCCCGGTTGGAAAGCTCGTCCTCTCGCAACGACTGCGCAAGGCGGTCCAGGACCCCATTCACCATCGCAGGCTCCTTGCCCGCGAAAAAGGCGTGGGCGAGATCCATGTACTCGTTGATGACCGCCCGCGCGGGCATCCCAGGACGCTCGATGAGTTCATAGACGCCGCAGGTCAGGATGATGTGCAGCAGCGTCTCCAGCCGCTCGATCTCCCACTCCTCGTCCAGCACAGCGGCGATCATGCCATCCAGGCGCTTACGCTCCTTCGAAACGCCGGTGACGAGTTCACCGAAAAGACCGCGGTCGATCTTGCCGATCCGCAGGCCATCGATCTCTTCGTCGAGACGATGATCCAAGAATTCGAGCACCACGGACTGTGGCGACGCTTTCCCCAACTCTACCTGATAAAGCGCCTGCACTGCGGCAAGACGCGCCTGATGGCGGCGATCCGGCGTGCGCGCCGGGCGCTTTCCGCCTGGTTTCGCGTCGCGCGTTTCGGGACCTGCGGGCATCGAGACTCCTTGCTGCGCCATCAGCGCGGAAACAACCGTAATTGCCGCTTTACGTCGATCATCTGGAGACAGGCGGCGGCCGCCTCTCCCCCCTTGTTCTTCTGGTCGCGGCGAGCGCGCGCCAGTGCCTGTTCGTGGTTTTCACAGGTGAGAATGCCGTAGCCGACCGCAAGGGTGTGAGCGCAGGCGACATCCTGTAGCTTGCGCGCCGATTCCTGGCACACATAATCGTAATGCGTGGTTTCCCCCCGGATCACGCAGCCCAGCGCGACATAGCCGTCCGGGCGCCGCCGCCCGGCGTAGAAGTCGAGCGAGCGCACCGAGAACTGAATCGCCGCAGGAATCTCAAAGGCGCCCGGCACGCGAATGACCTCGTAAGTGCACCCGCTTCGCTCGATTTCTTTGACCGCGCCTTGGAACAACTCCTCGCCCACGTCCTCATAGTAACGCGCTTCGACGATCATCATATGCGGCTTGTCCATGCGCTCAGGCGTCCTTGTCGTGTAGCGGCTGGTTTGTAGAGGCATCGTGCTCGTGCGAGATCGCCCTCTGCTCGACGATGTGAAGGCCGTAACCCTCTTCCATCCCTACCACGGTCCGCCGGGTGTTCGAGAGCAGAACCATGTCCTTGACCCCGAGGTCCAGTAAAATTTGCGCGCCCACGCCATAGTCGCGCAGGTCGGTACCGCCATAGCCGTCATGCCCGAGCCGCGCCTTCAGCCGGTCCGAGAGCGAGGTCGCCGAGGGCTCGCGGATCAGCACGACCACCCCGCTTCCGGCCTCGCCGATCATCCGCATCGCCGCGTGCAACTCGCCGAACTTGCCGCTGCTGGCGTCGCCAAGAACATCGTCCAGCACGTTGAGCGCGTGCATCCGCACCAGTACCGGCGACTCGCCCTTCGGGTCGCCTTTCCACAAGGCCAGATGCTCGGCGTAGGCGACCGTATTCACGTAGACCGCCATCTGGAAGCGCCCGCCGTGAACGGACGTGAATTCGGTCTCGAGCGTGCGCTCGACGATGCGGTCGTAGCGCCGCCGGTAGGCGATCAGATCGGCGATCGTGGCGATCTTCAAGTCGTGACGCTGGGCGAACTCCACCAGGTCGTCGCGGCGCGCCATCGTGCCGTCGTCGTTCATGATTTCACAGATCACGCCGGAGGGATGCAGCCCCGCCAATCGGCTGATGTCCACCGCCGCCTCGGTATGGCCCGCACGCACCAGCACACCGCCATCGCGTGCGGCCAATGGAAACACATGGCCCGGCGTCACGATGTCTCCGGCGCTCTTGCCCGGATCGATGGCGGTCGCGATCGTATGTGCGCGATCAGGGGCGGAGATGCCGGTCGTCACCCCCTCGCGCGCTTCGATGGAAACGGTAAAGGCTGTCTCGTGGCGCGTCTCGTTGCGCCGCGCCATCATCGGCAGCCCAAGCTCGCTCACCCGCTCATTGGTGAGCGCCAGACAAATCAACCCCCGGCCGTGCTTGGCCATGAAGTTGATCGCTTGCGGCGTCGCCATCTGCGCCGGGACCACCAGGTCCCCTTCGTTTTCCCGATCCTCGTCATCCACCAGCACAAACAGGCGGCCGTTCCGGGCCTCCTCGATGATCTCCTCGATGGGCGACTTTATGTCGTGGAAGTTCAAGCTTGCCGTATCGTCCATTCCGCCTCCGCGAGACGCGCAACATAGCGCGCGAGCGTGTCTATTTCCAGGTTCACCGCATCGCCGGGCTCAAGCCCGCCGAAGGTCGTCACCTCCGCCGTGTGCGGAATGATGTTGACGCCGAAGCGCGCGCCGGACACTTCGTTGACCGTCAGAGAGGCCCCGTCAAGCGCAATCGACCCCTTCGGTGCGATAAATCGCGCAAGCTCCGCCGGGGCTTCGAAAACGAAGCGTAACGAGCCCCCTTCCGGCTGGCGCTCCACCACCCGCGCCACGCCGTCGATGTGCCCGCTGACGATATGGCCGCCAAGCTCGTCCCCCAGACGCAGGGCGCGTTCCAGGTTCACCAGCGTGCCGACCCGCCAACCGCCGAGCGTGGTTTTGGAGAGGGTCTCCGCCGACACGTCGACGCTGAAGTCGTCCGCTCCGGTCGAGACGACCGTGAGGCACGCGCCCGAACAGGCGATAGACGCGCCTGCGGGGATCGTGGCGGTGTCGTAGCTTGTGGCGAAAACGAAGCGCGCATCCTCCGGCGCTCCCTCGGGAGGTTGCTCGACGGCGCGAACGCGGCCGAGGTCGGTAATGATTCCGGTAAACATGGCAATCCAATCTTAGGGTAAGCCCCGATCCAGGCCCACCATGAGTTACAGTTCCTGGGAGTTAGGGTCCGCGACGGTAGATTTCCATCGAGTCATCGCCCAGTACTACCCGCTCCAGGCAGGTGAAGCGAGGCGCAGCAGCCAATTTCTCCAAGCCGAAACCCGCAACGGCGGGGATCCCGTCGCCGCCGATGACGCACCCTGTGTGGAACCAAACCAGTCTGTCGACGAGATCGGCCCGCAACAGCCCGGCGGCAAGACGTCCGCCGCCCTCGACCATGACGCGGGTCATGCCACGGCGGCCTAGTTCCCGAAACACCGCCTGCAAATCCAACGTCTTGCCGGCGTCGACGCCCACCTTAATCACCTCGACCCCGGCGTTGCGATAAGCTTCGCAACGGTCCCGTGCGGCGTCCTTACGCGTCACCAGCCACGTCGGATTCTGCGCGGCCTCGGCAACCAAGTGATGCGTCAGCGGTAGTGCGAGGCTACCGTCCAGCACAATGCGCGGAGCCCCGCGTCCCTCCAGCCCCGGCAGGCGGGCCGTCAGGCGCGGGTTGTCGCTCACCGCCGTTCCGCCGCCGACCATCACAGCATCGTGGTTCGCCCGAAACAAATGGCCGCGCGCGCGCGCCGCGCCGCCGGTAATCCACTGGCTTTCGCCGCTGCGCGTCGCGATCTTTCCGTCCAGGCTCGTCGCCAGCTTCAAGGTGACGAGCGGACGGCCGGAACGCCGGTTCAGGAGATAGCCCGCGTTCACTTCCGCCGCCTCCGCCGCGCGCGTGCCGATGGTGACGCTCACGCCCGCATCGCGCAACCGCCCGGCACCCCGACCGGCAACACGGGAGTCCGGGTCTTCCATGGCGATGACGCAGCGCGCAACGCCCGCCGCGATCAATGCCTCGCTACAGGGCGGCGTTCGGCCATGGTGGTTGCACGGTTCCAGCGTGACATACGCGGTACTTCCGCGCGCCGCCTCTCCCGCGCGCCGCAGCGCCTCCGTCTCGGCATGAGGCCGCCCTTGCGGCTGCGTCCAGCCTCGCCCCACCACCTTGCCGCCACGAAGGATGATGCAGCCGACTGCCGGGTTGGGCGCGACCTGCCCAAGCCCACGCCGGGCCAGCGCCAGGGCCACGTCCATCCAGCCGGCGTCACTGTCGTCAGGGCTTTTTATCGCTGTCACCGATTGAGCCGATAAAGGTCTCGAAATCCCGCGCCTCGTGGAAATCCTTGTAGACCGAAGCATAGCGGACGTACGCCACCTGATCGAGCGCCGCAAGCGCCTCCATCACAAGCTCGCCGATTCGTTGCGAGCGGATCTCGTTCTCGCCGTCGCTTTCGAGCTGCCGCACGACACCGTTGACGATCTGCTCCAGACGCTCCGGATCGATCGGACGCTTCCGCAGCGCGATCATCATCGAGCGCATGATCTTGTCGCGGTCGAAGGGCTCGCGCTTCTCGTTTCCTTTGACGACGGTCAATTCGCGAAGCTGCACCCGCTCGAAGGTGGTGAAGCGCGCACCGCAGTTCGTGCAGTGCCGCCGCCTCCGAATCGCCTGACTGTCGTCGGTGGGCCGGGAATCCTTAACCTGGGTTTCCTGGCTACCGCAAAATGGACAACGCATACCCCTCGCTTCCCCGCCCGCTGCCTCTCCTTTGCCGGCCGGGGGCTGGGCGCCCCTTCATGAAACGCCCAGCCGGACCGTCTTTACGGCGAAGAATGGCGGGCCGATGTCAGTCGTTATAGATCGGAAAGCGCCGGCAAAGCGCCAGAACCTCCTGTTTCACCTCAGCCTCGACCTTGGTGTTGTCGTTCCGATTGTCGCGCAGTCCATCGAAGACGCGCGCGATCAGATCCGCAACTTGCTGGAATTCCTCAACCCCAAAACCGCGCGTCGTCGCCGCCGGAGTGCCCAGGCGAATGCCCGAGGTGACCGTCGGTTTTTCCGGATCGAAGGGCACGCCGTTCTTGTTGCAAGTGATCCCGGCGCGATCCAGGCTTTCCTCGGCAATGTTCCCGGTGAGCGATTTCGGACGCAGATCCACCAGCATCAGATGGGTATCCGTACCGCCGGTCACGATGTCCAGGCCGTGGTCCTTCAGACGCGACGCCAGAGCGCGGGCGTTGTCGACCACCTGCTGCGTATAGAGCTTGAACTCCGGCCGCAGCGCCTCGCCGAAGCCCACTGCCTTGGCCGCGATGATGTGCATCAGCGGGCCGCCCTGAAGGCCGGGGAATACGGCCGAGTTCACTTTCTTCGCAATGTCGCCGTCGTTGGTCAGGACCATGCCGCCACGCGCACAGCGCAGGGTTTTGTGCGTGGTCGTCGTCACCACATGGGCATGGGGAATCGGGCTCGGGTGCTGGCCGCCCGCGACAAGCCCGGCAAAGTGGGCCATGTCCACCTGGAAGATGGCCCCCACCTTGTCGGCGATCTCACGGAAGCGGACAAAGTCGAGAATCCGCGGATAGGCGGAGCCGCCCGCGATGATCAGCTTCGGCTTATGCTCCATCGCCAGGGCCTCCACCTGATCGAAATCGATCAGGCCGTCGTCCTTGCGCACGCCGTACTGCACCGCGTTGAACCACTTGCCGGAGAGGTTCGGAGCCGCGCCGTGGGTCAAGTGGCCGCCCGCCGAAAGCGAGAGGCCGAGAACCGTGTCGCCGGGCTTCAGCAACGCCAGCATGACCGCTTGGTTGGCCTGCGCGCCGGAATGCGGCTGAACGTTCGCATAGGCGCAACCGAACAGCTTCTTGGCCCGCTCGATCGCCAGTTCTTCCGCAATATCAACGAACTCGCAGCCGCCATAGTAGCGCCGCCCGGGGTAGCCCTCGGCATACTTGTTCGTAAGAACGGTGCCCATCGCCTCCAGCACCGCCTTGGAGACGATATTTTCCGAGGCGATCAGTTCGATCTGATCCTTCTGGCGACCCAGCTCGCGATCAATGGCCGCCGCGATTTCCGGGTCACTCTCCCGCAACGGCGTGGTGAAAAATCCGCTCTCCCGCACCTGGCGGGCCGCGGCAGCTTGTCCTGCGCTCATCGTCCCTCTCACTCCGGTTACCAGCGCCGAGCCTTAACAGCCGGCGCGCATGCATTTATCCCAACGGCGTTTATCTCAACGATAGTCTCATCCGAGTCCCCCTGCTGGACCTCGGCCCAACCAGACCGGAACCAAAGTGGAATCAACCCAACTTTGCAACGCGGCGCGCGTGGCGTCCGCCCTCGAAAGGCGTGTCCAGAAATACGCGCAGGCTATCCATTGCGACCTCCGCACCCGTCATGCGCGCGCCCAGCACCAGCACGTTGGCGTCGTTGTGCTGACGCGACAGCCGCGCCGAGGTGGTGTCGTGGCACAGTGCCGCACGCACACGCGGATTGCGGTTCGCCGCAATTGAAATGCCGATCCCCGTGCCGCAAACAAGCACGCCAAGCTCCGCCTCGCCCGAGGCCACCCGCTCCGCCAGCGCATGCCCGAAGTCCGGATAATCGACAGAGTCGGGGCCGTCGGTTCCAAGGTTCAGCACTTGGTAGCCTAGACGCTGCAACTCTTCGTCCAGTTCGCGTTTCAGCGGATAACCCGCATGATCGGAGGCTATAGCAATCTTTATTGCGGACATGCCAGTTGAGAACCACCCTTTTCAGTGCTGGGGATTTCCGTAATCCGAAATCTCACCGTCGGTAATGCCGCCGCATCGTGTTCGGGCGCAGGACTTCAGCAGCGTTAAGCCCGCTCGCCCAGCGTTGGCGCGGACGCTACCATATGTCGCCGGCAGTTAAAAGATCGGCACTAGCCCTGGCTTGCCCGGTAACGCCGCTTTTGAGGGTTCCCGCGACGCAGAGCCAGACGAAGCAATCACCGCCGCCCTGGCCGATTGCGCCACGCCCGAACGGTCCTGGTGCTGTTGGGACAAAGAAAAAAATGGGTAAAACAATATTCCTCGCCACTCCGTTAATTGACACCGCAGAATTGCAAGGTATCATCAGTTATCCTTAACAGATTCACTCTGGGACTCAACCAATGACCCAGGACGATTCCAGCTACGACAGTCGCCAGATCATGGAGATGACGACGCAGGTCATATCTGCGTACGTTCAGAACAATACATTGTCTGCCACTGACTTGCCTGCCGCAATCCAGGCGGTCCATAGCTGTCTGAAAGACATGCGCGACGGTGCCGAGTCGCCGCCTCTGCGCCCGGCAGTCTCGATTAAAAAGTCGGTGACGCCCGACTACTTGGTGTGCTTGGAAGATGGCAAGAAATTGAAAATGCTCAAACGTCATCTTCGCAGTACATACGACATGACTCCAGAAGAATACCGGGCAAAGTGGGGACTGGCTCCGGATTATCCGATGGTCGCGCCGAACTATGCGGCGGAACGCTCGGCGTTCGCCCGGCAGATCGGCCTTGGCCGCAAGGCTGGCCGCAAAAGCAAACCCCGCTAACCGGTTCATTCGGAAGACAAGCGCCACCCGTTTCGCGGGCAAAGCGTGTGTTCGGCCTTATTTGTCGGGGTGTAGCCCTCGCATAAGAAAAAATCGTGACGTATGATGCTCTCCTACACGGTATCGAGGAAGGGTGCCGTGCAACTCCGTGCGCCGGGTTGATGGCCGCGGAGAGGGAGGCAACGAAAGATTTATAACGAGGTTCTAGATGATCAAGAAACTCTCACGAACCGCTTTTGCCGCGACCGTGGCAGGAGCCATGGTTGCGGCTGGACCGGCCGCCGCGCAGGACGTGAAGATCGGCGCCTTGCTCCCGATGACCGGCGATTTGCAGGCTTACGGCGGCTCCACAGCCGATGCCGTGCGCTTGGCGGTCGATGAAATCAATGCGGATGGCGGGGTACTCGGCGAAGAACTCGGCCTTGCCATCGCCGACACTCAAACGCTGGCCCAGGCCGGAGTCGATTCCGCGAACCAGCTCGTTTCCATCGACAGCGTGGCCGGTATCGTCGGCGCAATGGCGTCCGGCGTCACCATCCCGGTGGCCCGCTCGGTGACCCGTCAGCGCGGTGTTCCGCAGATCTCCCCCGCCTCGACCTCGCCGGTGCTCACCGACCTGGACGACGACGGCTATCTTTTCCGGACCGTTCCGTCCGATGCACTGCAAGGCGTGGTGCTGGGTGACCTTGCCTACGATAACGATTACCGGACGGTCTCCACCATCTACATCAACAACGACTACGGCGAAGGTCTGGCCGAAGAGTTCGAGGCGCAGTTTGTCGAGCGCGGGGGCACGGTGGTCGAGTCGCTGCCCTATGAGCCCGGTCAGGCGTCCTACCGCGGCGAGCTGTCCCGCCTCGCCACTGCCGAGTCGGAGGCACTGCTGCTGATCGGCTACCCCGAGAACGGCATCACCATCCTGCGTCAGGCGCTGCAGGAAGGGTTCTTCGACGACTTCATCTTCACCGACGGCATGAAGGCTCCCGAAGTTGCGCAAGCCATCGGCGGCGGGCTGCTCGACGGAAAGATCGGCACGGCTCCCTCCGCTCCGGAAGGCGCACACGGGAAGGAGCACTTCGAGACCGCCTACGCCGAAACCTACGGCGAAACCCCGCCGCTGCCCTTCATGGACACCGCCTATGACGCGGTCTACCTGCTGGCGCTGGCGATGGAGAAGGCCGGTACCACCGACGGTGAAGCGGTGCGCGACGCGCTGCACGAGGTCGCCAACCCGCCGGGCACGGTTTTCGGTCCGGGCGAGTGGGCCAAGGCGAAGGAAGCCATCGCCAATGGCGAGGACGTGAACTATGAGGGCGCGTCGGGCAGCCTCGACTTCGACGAGAACGGCGACGTTCCCGGCACCTTCGAGCATTGGACCTATGAAGACGAGACGGTGACGACGGTCCAACTGATCACGCCTGACCTGTAAACACTATCTCGACCACTGACTGAAATGCGCCCGCGGTTCCCCTGGAATCGCGGGCGTTTTTTTCGCCTCTGCGCGGCCGGAGTTCGACGCGCGAGCCAATTTGGAACTTTCGCGATCAAGTTCTTATGCTAGCCTTCATTGTTTGCACCGTGAAGTGTGTCCCTCCCTTCTTATGGAGTTCGTTGATGGTGGATCTAGATACGCGCGAAAGCAGCGACAGCGAAGGCTCCCGCAACAACAGGGGACCGCGAGGTGGACAAGACGCCACCCTCATACAGCACCCGCTGGACCCTTTGAGAGCGGAAGAGATCAAGGCGGCGGCCGCCCTTCTGACCGAAGCCTTTGCCGGGGACGAGGCGATTCATTTCGAACGCATCGAACTCCTGGAGCCGGAAAAAGAGGTCGTGCGGCGCTGGAAGCCGGGCGCGGAGATCGACCGCCGAGCGTACTACGTCATTTTCCGGCCCGGCCGGATTGGAGTCACGCGGGGCACGCTCTCCCTGAACGACAGGAAGATCCTCACCGTCGAAGACCTGCCGAACGCCCGCCCGATGATCATGCTGGAGGAGTTCATGCAGATCGAAGGCGTGGTGAAGGAAAGCCCGGAGTTTATCGCCGCCTGCAA
>SKZV01000287.1 GCA_007127165.1 Rhodovibrio sp.
CTTGCGGACGACACCTTCGGCGACCTGCTGGGCGCGAGCTTCGCCGCCCGCCTGTCGACGCGCGCCGGGACAGGCGTGCTGAACGGCCTTCTGACGGCGCGCCTCGGCCTTGCCGCCGCCGATCTCTGCCGTCCGCTGCCCTGGCGCATGACGCAGCGGCCCGCCCCGCGCGCCCTGATGAAGCGTGCGCTGCTGCATCTGGGGCGAAGACATTGAGATCGCGGTTTGCCGCCGTCCAATAGCGGCGTAGAGTAGCGGACTCGTTCCGTGCTTTTAAGGAAGGCGCCGATGAAACGCCTGCATGTTCACCACAGCACGGTCTATCGCTACAAGCGCCCGGTGAGGTTCGGTGAGCATCGGATGATGTTCCGCCCGCGCGACAGCCATGATCTGCGGTTGGTCTCCACCGCTCTCAGGATCGAGCCGGAAGCCGAGGTTTATTGGCTCCACGACGTATTTTCCAACTCCATCGCCGTGGCGGCGCCGACGCAACCTAGCGAGCGGCTGACCATCGAAAGCCGCATCGAGATCGAACACTATGGCCGCGACGACCTGAATTTTCCCATCGCTCCCTTCGCCCGCAGCTACCCCTTCAGCTATCCGGCGGAGGAGACACCGGACCTGCACAGCCTTATCGAACGCCATTACGCCGATCCCGAGCAACTTGTGGACCGCTGGGCGAAGGGTTTCGTGCAAAGCCTTGGCGGCGCGCCGGACACTGGCTATCTGCTGGGCGAGATCACCCGTGCCATTCCCAGGGAGTTCGGCTACGAGCGGCGCTATGCGGTCGGCACGCGGACCCCGACGGAAATGATAGAGCACGGCAGCGGAACCTGCCGCGACATGGCGCTGTTCATGATGGAGGCGGTGCGCAGCCTGGGATTCGCCGCACGCTTCGTCACCGGGTATCTGCACGATCCCGGGCTCGACCAGGAAAGCGCCGTGCCCGGCGAAGACGCGCCGTTGCAAGCCGAAATGCAGGGCAGCGGCGACACCCATGCCTGGGTCCAGGTCTATTTGCCCGGCGCGGGCTGGGTCGAATTCGATCCGACCAACGGGCTTGTCGGCGGCGGCAATCTGATCCGCATCGGCGTCACGCGCGACCCGCGACAGGCGGTTCCATTGCAAGGCTCCTTCGCTGGAAAGGCAGAGGATTTCCTGGATATGACCGTGGATGTGAAGGTGACGCGGCAAGACGTTGATGGCGCGTGACAGCACCTCTCATTCGGACCACATATCCGTATTGGGGAAAACCCTTGAGGTGTCGGTCACTTTCAGTTGATTTGAACTTGCCTGTCTAGTTGGTGTAAATTTCTAAAATGGTGAAAAATATCACGCGCCGACGCAGCCTCCTCTGGATATCAACTCTCGCGAGCCTTATGGTGGCGCGGCCTAGACTTGCCTTTGCGACTCCCTCCTCGGCACCGAATTCCGTCCGTCAGGTCACGGTGGTGGAATTGTTCACTGCACAGGGATGCGAAACCTGCGTTCCGGCGGACGAGACGCTGTCCGCGCTGGCCGAGCGCGAAGACGTCCTCGTGCTGTCGATGCACATCGACTACTGGGACTACAGGGGCTGGGAAGACCCCTTCGCCAGCAGTCTCCATACCGAACGGCAGCGTGCTTACCAACGCCGCCTCAAATCACGCTTCATCTATACGCCGCAGATCGTGATCGACGGGCAGGAGGAGGTTCTAGGATCCCAGAAGGATGAAGCGTTTGCCGCGGTTGAACGCACCCGTGGGGAGCCGAAGATCGTCCAGCCCGAACTGATTATGAACGACGACGGGACCGCAACGCTGATCGTTCCGCAGGTCGAGGATTTTCGCGGCGAAGCCACGATCTGGGTCGCGCTGTTCGACTATGATCAGGAGACATTCGTGAAGGCCGGTGAGAACGCGGGCCGAACACTGCACAACTTTAACGTCGTGCGCGATTTGATGAACCTGGGCACATGGACCGGCGAACGCACCGAAATACCGCTCGACATGGAGATCGCTATAGCGAAAGGCCGGGAGGGCTGCGCAATCCTCATCCAACGCGAGGGCCACGGCCCCATTGTCGGCGCAGTCGCGGAGGCACTCCCCTCCGCCTGATCCGGCCTACCTGATCGGGCGCCTTTCACCCGCATCAATGCCCGGGAGACGTCTCCACGAAAACGTCGATCTCGACGACGCCTTGCGGCTCGAAATGGAGCTTGATCGGGAAGCGGTCGCCTTCTTCCAGCGGCCGGTCGAGTCCTTCCAGCCAGATGTGGACGCGCCACTCCGCCAGCGAGATCGGCTGGTTGGGGAGGAGTTCGAGGCTCTCGATCGGTTCAGCCGCCTCGCCCTGGCCCTCACGCAATCCGGCGCTCTCGGCAATCGGCGACTCGACCGCGGCCAGATGTGCCGGTGCGTCTCCCATGTTCATTAAGGGAACATAGACAGCCACGCCGGACTCCTCGGTCGGCGGCGCCCAGATGTGGCCGACGCGGATATCGCCAAGCCGCTCGGAATGCGCCGCGAGCGCCGCGGGAACGAAGATTACCGCCAGAAACGCCATGAATATCCGCATTGCGCAACTTCCCAAAAAGTTCGTGCTGGGCGGATTTATAGCCGGTCGAGCACAAAACGGCACCGCGTCACAAGAGCGCATGAACCCGCTGGCGCAACTGCGGGAGCAAATCGGTATCGAACCATGGATTTCGCCGCAGCCAACCGGTATTGCGCCAACTCGGGTGCGGCAGGGGGAAGTACCCCGGCAGGTAATCCCGGAACGCGCTCACCGTCTCTCCCAGCGTCGCCCGGCGCGCGCGGCCCAGGTAATAGGCCTGCGCGTAGCTGCCGACGAGCAGCACCAGTTCCAGCCTTGGCAGGGCACGCAGCAGGAGCGGATGCCACGTCGGCGCGCATTCGGGCCGGGGCGGACGGTCGCCGCCGCGCTCAAAGCGGCCAGGGTAACAGAAGCCCATCGGCATGATCGCGATGCGGCTCGCGTCGTAAAAGGTTTCCGGCTCGACGTCGAGCCAGCTTCGCAGCCGTTTCCCGGAGGCGTCGTTCCACGGCACGCCGCTTTCGTGGACCTTGGTGCCGGGGGCCTGCCCCACGATCAGCAAGCGCGCGCTGGATTCCGCCCGCAGCACGGGACGCGGGCCAAGCGGCAGGCTTTCCGCGCAGATACGGCACGCGCGCACCTGTGGCAGCAGGGTTTCCAGCCCCTCGCTCTCCGCCTCTTGGTCTTGCGGCTTATCGCTCACCGCCGTGAACCATCCTTGAGCAGCCGCTCGACATAACGCGGTACGATCTCGCTGGCGGGGCCGTGATGGTGTTCATGAAACAGGGTGCTGCCGTCCGAGGGCTCCAGGTTCAGTTCCACCGTGTGAGCCCCGGCGGCATGGCGCGCCTCCTGCACGAAACCGGCGGCGGGATAGACCGAGCCGGAGGTGCCGACGGAGATGAAAAGGTCGCAGTCCGCCAGCGCCGCATAGATGCGTTCCATCTCCAGCGGCATCTCTCCGAACCACACGACATGCGGCCGCAATTCGCCCGCCTTTCGACACGCGAGACATGGCGTCTCCACACCCAAATCGGCTTTCCAATGAGTCACGCCGCCACAGGTTTCGCAGCGTGCCTTCAGGATTTCCCCGTGCATGTGGACGAGGTTGCGTTGTCCCGCTCGCTCGTGCAGATCGTCGATGTTCTGCGTGACCACCAGGACCTCGCCCGGCCATTCCCGTTCCATGCGCACCAGCGCCTCATGCCCGGCGTTGGGCTGGACCTGTTTTTCAAGCAGTTGGCGGCGGCGGTCGTTGTAGAATGCCTGCACGCGCTGCGGGTTGCGCTGGAAGGCTTCCGGCGTGGCGACATCCTCGATGGAGACCTGCGCCCAGATTCCGTCGGCATCGCGGAACGTGTGCAATCCGGATTCCCGGGAGATTC
>SKZV01000275.1 GCA_007127165.1 Rhodovibrio sp.
GGCGGCGTGCCGCTGTTTGCTCTGGAAACGCTACGCGCGCTGAGCGAAAGCGGGCGGCTCGCGAGCGCCCCGCCGCTGACCCTGTTGACCTTGCTGGTCGCGCGCCTCGACGGCTTTCAACTCGACCGGCGGCTCCTGCGCATGCTCGCCGAGCGGCCCGGCGCGCGCCGCATCGACTCCCTTCGCCAAAGTTGGGACGGCGCGCCGGAGGATTTCGATGCCGCCCTGGCCGCCGCCGAGGCCACGGGCGTGCTGCGGCGCTCCGAACACCCTGAACCCAGCGTCGCCATTGGCCACCCGATGATCCAGGCGACGCTGAGCCACGTCCTGACCGAATGGGATGCCGTTGGAGGTCCTGCCTGATGCGCCGCTTTGCCCCGCCCTTTTGCCTGTTTGCGGCCTTTTCCTTGGTGTTGAGCGGCTGCGCGGTCAAGCGCGACAGCTACCACCCGCCCGAGGTCGACCTGCCGGAGCGCTTCCACGAAGCCGGAAAGAGCGGCATTTCCGAAGCTGAAGCGGCCGAGCCCGCGCTGCCGCGCGACCTTTCGCGCTGGTGGACCCGCTTCGAAAGCGACGAGTTGAACGCTCTGGTCGAGCGCGCCCTGGACCATAACTGGCAGGTCCGCGCGGCTGTGGCCCGTCTGGCGCAGGCCGAAGCGGCGCTGGGGATCACGCGCGCCGCCGAGCTACCGACTCTGCGCGGCTTTGCCGATGCCGGATACAACGCCCCCGAAGACGGGGTCGGCACCGTCAGTCGCGGCGACTCGGTCACCGGGGAACAGATTTACCGCGCCGGGCTTCGCGCCAGCTACGAGGTGGATCTCTGGGGCGCGAACCGCGCGGCCACGGTCGCCGCATGGGAACGCGCGCAGGCGACGGCCTTCGCCCGCCGGACCGTGGCCTGGACGCTGACCGCCGATGTGGTCGATGCCTACCTTACCGTTCTGTCGCTGGAAGACCGAATCCGCGTCGGCAACAAAACCCGCGACCTGATGGCCGAACTGCTGGATGCAGTGCGTCAACGCGTGGAAGGCGGCGAAGCCACCGCTTTGCAGTTGGCGCAGCAACGCACGGCCGTCGCCGAGGCGTCCTCCGTCCTTCCCGAGTTGGAGAGGCAACGCGACGCGGCGCTTCACGCCCTGGCAGTGCTGGTGGGGACGACGCCCGGAGAGTTGCACCTGTCCGGCGACAGCCTCACCGAAATCGCCTATCCGTCCGTGGCGCCGGGCCTGCCGTCGCGGCTGCTCCTGCGGCGGCCCGACATCCAGCAGGCGGAACACAACCTGCTCGGGGCCGATGCCGACATCGATGTGGCGCGCACCGCGTTCCTGCCGCAGATCGGCCTGACCACCGAGGCGGGCTTCGGCAGCAACGCCCTGAGCGCGCTGTTCCGGCCGGAGAGCCTGCTTTTCAACGTCACCGCCAGCATCGTGCAGGACATCTTCGACGCGGGAGCCAACGAGGCCCGCCTGGACTTTGCCCACGCCCGCCATCAGGAATTGATCGCCAACTATCGGCAGGCGATCTTGTTTGCCGTGCAAGATGTGGAGAGCGCCTTGAGCGGCGTCCACTTTCTGGAACAACGCATGGAGGCGCAACGCGAAGCGGTGGAGGCGGCGCGGCAGTCCCTCGACTTCGGCCTGCAGTCTTACGACATCGGCGTGGTGGATTACCTGTCCCTGCTCGACACCGAGCGGACGCTCTTCGGCAACGAAGACACCTTTTACCAAGTCGCCTTGCAGCGCGCCCAGGCAAGCGTCGCCTTGTTCAAAGCGCTCGGCGGCGACGGCGACAGCCAGTCAAAAGCCGGTGAGCGTCCCGAAGCGGACGACGCGGAACAACGGCCCAGCTCGTAACGATAAAGAAGCACCGGCGGCCTTGTAGTGCCGCCGGTGCCCGGAAGAGTACGGCTATCTGCCGCTGATCGGATAAAACTCCGGCAGGATGTCGGCTTCGGCTCTTTCCGCGCCTGGGTCCAAACAGGTCGGATGGCCGAATCCGCCCTGGCTTTCCGGGTTGCCGCCGACGTCGTCCACGACGTCGAAGATGATATTGTCGTCGTTCGTGGGAGATAGTCCGGTCGGCACGAAGTCGAGGCCCAGGCCGTGGCGGACTTTCCATGCCTGGAAGTGATCGGCGCAAGAGCTGTCGCCGCTCAAGCCCAGCCCGCCGATCCGCTCGCCAGTCGAGTCGTAAAGCCCTAGACCGCCGCCAAAGACGTTTACGCCGCCGATGCGATGCCCGACCATCGGGTCGTTGCGTTCGCCGTAATTCCTCGGGTTGCCGCGATATGCGACCGCGGGGTCCACGGGGTTGCTGAACTGAAGGCCGAACAGGCTGCCGCCCGGCTGGGTCGCGGCCCAGAGGTTGGCGGTCGAGAGGGCGAGTCCCGGAAACGCTCCGCCATCGCCCCTGGACAACGTAAAGGCCGCCGCCGTATTGGCCTTCTGCGCAGAGATCGCGCGGCTTCCCGGCCATTGGGCCGCACGGTTGGGACCGGAGAACGTCACCGCGCAACGACGCCGTCCCTGTTGACGACCGTGGCCCACATGTCGTTCTGGAGTCCGGCAGTCCCGCCCGCGACGACCCCTTCGAGAACGCTGGTCAGGACCCCATGATCGGGTAACGCGGCACAAGCCGCACCGGCTTGCGGTCCGCGGTTATCGTGATTGTTGGCAAGTAGCGGCGTCGCCATGAGCGCAAGACCGACGACTGTACAAAATGCTGCGTAAGGCCGTAACCTCCACGAGTTTCTAGAATCATCATCCATTACCCTATCCCCTCGTCCGTATTTATTAAAACTCCCGAGCATCCCCCTTAACCGATATTTTAG
Organism: Rhodovibrio sp.; assembly: GCA_007127165.1. Lineage (GTDB taxonomy): Bacteria > Pseudomonadota > Alphaproteobacteria > Kiloniellales > Rhodovibrionaceae > SKZV01. Next base: position 2,834 of record SKZV01000275.1, read on the forward strand.
GTACAAGCTCCAAATGAAGATTGCTATTATGACAAAGCAAGATGCCCGAGTTGCTAATTATTCAATTTCCACGCCATATTTGGAGATATTTGGATTCAATGCTTTATAGGACTTGGCTTTCAATGCCTGTCGGATTTCTTTACAGACTCCGCCGTTCACCAGCGGATGTTGTAAAATTTTCCGACAGCGCACTGGATCGGCGCACGGAGCATTCGGCCCTTGAGCGGCGGTTAGATAATCCCGGCGGTCCGCAACTCCCGGACTGCGGCCTCGGAGTAGCCGAGTTCGCCCAGGATCGTATCGGTGTCGCCGCCGACGGCGGGGATGGCGTCGAAGCGCGGCGTGACGCCTTCCATGCGAACGGGCGGGCGCATCGCCCAGATCGGGCCGTTCGGCGTCCCCACCTCCTGCCATGCATCGCGGGCTTCAAGCTGCGGATGGTTCAGGAAGTCCTGCATCTCCCGCAGTTGCCCGTTGGCGATGCCGCAGGCGTCGAGATGCGCCATCAAGGTGTCGAGAGGCTTCTCGCGGCATAGCTCCGCAATCCGCGCATCCAGCTCCGCCCGGTTCGCAACGCGCTGCGCATTCGTTGCGAAGCGCGGATCGTGCTTCATGTCCGGCCGCTCCAGAACCTTCTCGCAGAAAGCCGCCCATTCGCGGTCGTTCTGCAAACCGAGCAACAGCGTCTTGCCGTCGGCGGTGGGAAACGGACCGTAAGGCGCAATGGTCGCATGCGCGCCGCCGGTGCGCTGCGGAGCCGCGCCGCCATAGCCCGCATAATAAGCGGGGTAGCCCATCCATTCGCCCAAAGCCTCCAGCAGCGAAACCTCGAACGCCGTTCCCCGCCCCGTCCGGGCGCGGCTCAGCAGCGCCGTCAGGACGCCGCTGTAGGCATACATCCCGCCCGCGATGTCGGCCACGGCGATACCGGCTTTCGACGGCGCATCGGGCGTACCGGTGATGCTGAGAAACCCCGATTCCGCCTGCACCAGAAGGTCGTAGGCTTTCTTGGTCACGTAAGGGCCGGACAGGCCGTAGCCGGAGAGATTGGCGACGATCAGCCTTGGGTGGTCCCGGCGCAGCCGCTCGGTCGCGAAGCCTAGGCGGTCGAGCGCGCCGGGCGCAAGGTTCTGGATCAGCACGTCTGCCCCGGCGAGCAAACGTTCCAGTATCTCCAGGCCCCGCGAAGACTTGAGATCGAGCGTCAGGGAGCGCTTCGAGCGGTTCAGCCAGACGAAATGACTCGATTGCCCGCGTACGTTCTCGTCGTAGCCGCGGGCGAAGTCGCCGCTGCCCGACCGCTCGATCTTGATCACCTCGGCCCCGAGATCGGCAAGCTGCCGAGTGGCGAAGGGCGCCGCCACCGCCTGTTCCAGCGCGATCACGCGTATGCCCGCGAGCGGCAGGGCGTTCTCGAGCGTCTCATTCATTTCCGCCAGCCCTCCCCGTCCCGGTGCAGATGATAAAGGCTAACGCGCGCTCGACCGGCTGCCAAACGAAAGAACCCGCCAGCCCTTCGATCTGATTCAGCCGCGCCTCCCCACCATGACTACTCCCAACGCGTTTTTCCCGTAACGCCGGAGCGAAGGGTATCGTCGACGGGCCGGGCCTCTTGAACCACAATAAGTGGACCGGAGACAGCAACAATATCGATAGTATTCGGGGAGTAGCCTCATGAAGGGACGACAAAAACAAGCCGGAACCGTCTTGGCAGCCGGTTTGGCGGGGGGCTTGATAGCGGCAAGCGGGTCGCTGTCCGCGGAGGAAGTAGAGCGCTTCGACCTCGATGACTTCGAATTGGAAAGCGGCGAAGTCATCGAAGGCGCGTTTCTTACCTATGTGACGCACGGAGAATTGAACGAGGCGCGGGACAACGCCGTCCTGGTGTTGCCTTCGCTGATGGCGAACCACACACGCCACGATTTCCTGATCGGCGAGGGGCTTGCGCTCGATCCCGGCGAATACTTCATTATCGCGGCGAACACGCTCGGCAACGGACACGCGATCTCGCCGAGCAACAGCGAAGCGCAACCCGGCATGGAGTTTCCGGTCTTCTCCATCCGCGACATGGTGGACGCGCAACATGAGTTGGTGACGCAGGAACTCGAACTGGACGGCCTGTTCGCGGTGGTGGGCCTGTCGATGGGCGGCATGCAGACATACGAGTGGGCCGCCAGCTATCCGGACTTCATGCAGGCGATCGTGCCGATCATCACGATGGCGCGCACCACAGGCTGGGTGACGGCGGTCTGGGAAACCCACCGCCGCGCGATCATGGCCGACGACGCCTGGAACGACGGCGAATACGAGGAACAACCGGAAGGCTTCAAGGCGGCAATCGGCAGCCTTATGGTGTGGGTCCGTCACTGGCACTGGATGGACGCGGAGTTCGAGGACGACAACAAGGAGGTCATCCCCTGGCTTCACGATCTGGAGGATAGCATTGTCGAGAACTGGGATGCCAACAACTACATCTATCAGACCTGGGCCGAGGATCGCCACGACATCGCCGAGGCGCACGGGATGGACGGGGCTTCTTACGACGAGGCATTGCAGGCGATCCAGGCGCAAGCCCTGCTGATGCCCGCCACGAAGGATATTCTCCATCCGGTCGACGACTCCCGCCATGCCGCCGAATTGATCCCCAACGCCCGCTTGGTCGAAATCGAGAGCGACCTTGGCCACCTCGGCGGCGGCGGCATCGCCGAAGAGGACATCGACTTCGTGAACACCGAAATTCGGAACTTTTTCAACGAACTGAGGAACGACTGACCCGGGTGCGGGTGGGCCCGCTACACTGAACGGCGTGCGGGTGGGCTCGCGACAGGGGGCCGCCTGCATTGCTTGCACCGCCCGGCGTGAACGCCTTTCACCTCTCGACGCAAAGGAGCTCGGACATGCCAGCAACCGTTTCCCGCGCCGCCTTACCGGCCTTTGCCCTGGCGGCCCTCGTCCTTCCCGCCAGCGTGTTGGCTGAAGAGGTGCCCCAGGTGGAGGGGGAGTGGAGCGAACAAGCGCCCCTGCCCGATGAGCGCACGGAAGTCAGCGTCACCACTGACGGAGAGCGCATCTTCCTTGCCGGTGGATTCTGGGAGGAAGCGACGGAGGCGGAACCCGCGCCGCGCGCCGTCCACGCGTACGACCCCGGCGAAGATAGCTGGAGCCGATTGACCGACCTTCCGGAGGGGGTGAACCACGCGGGGCTGGAGTATCTTGACGGAAAGCTTTACGTCATCGCCGGTTACCACGAGGACACTTTCGACCCCATCGACACCCTGCGCATCTACGACATCCACGCCGATGAGTGGCAGGAGGGACCGCCGCTGCCGACGGCGCGCGGTGCACTGGCGACGGCGGTGCTCGACGGGCACATCCATGCCATCGGCGGCACGACCCACGGTCGCGAGGATGTCGGCGCGCACGAGGTCTACGACTCCGACGAGGAGAGCTGGAGCGAACGCGCCGAAATGCCGACGCCGCGCAACCACCATCGGGCCTCGCCGATCGATGGGCGGATCGTGGTTCTGGCGGGGCGCGACGGCGATACCTTCCGTCTCACCACAAACGAAATCTACGACGCGGAGTCGGATAGCTGGGAGGAAGGCGCGCCGGTGCCGACCGGGCGCAGCGGCGTCGCCACGAGCGTGCTGGGCGGAAAAGTCTACCTCTTCGGCGGCGAGACCTTCGAGCCGGAGGACCGCACCTTCGACGAAGCGGAGCGTTACGACCCGGCGAGCGACAGTTGGGAGGCGCTGCCGCCGATGCCCACTGCCCGGCACGGCCTTGGCGCAGCGACGGTCGACGGCGCCATCTATGTCATCTCCGGCGGACCCGACGCCGGTTTCGCCTTCTCCGACGTCAACGAACGCCTGATTCCGGACGATTGACGTTGGCCAGGCATCAAGCCATCAAATTTGGCGCTCAACCATCTTCTTCTTGATCTCGGCGATGGCCTTGGCCGGGTTGAGCCCCTTCGGGCAGGTGCGCGTGCAGTTCATGATGGTGTGACACCGGTAGAGGCGGAACGGATCTTCGAGTTGATCCAGCCGCTCGCCGGTGTACTCGTCACGGCTGTCGACGATCCATCGATAGGCCTGCAGCAGCACGGCGGGGCCCAGGTAGCGGTCGCCATTCCACCAATAGCTCGGACACGAAGTGGTGCAGCAGAAGCACAGGATGCACTCCCACATACCGTCCAACTTCGCGCGGTCCTCGGGGGACTGTAGCCGCTCGCGCTCCGGGGCCGGGGTGTCGGTTTTCAACCATGGCTCGACCGAGCGGTATTGCGCGTAGGCATCGGTGAGGTCGGGCACGAGATCCTTCACGACCTTCATGTGCGGCAGCGGATAGACCTTAACATCGCCCTTCGTTTCATCGATGAAGGTGGTGCAGGCCAGCGTGTTGCGCCCGTTGATGTTGAACGCGCAGGAGCCGCAGACTCCTTCCCGGCAGGAGCGCCGGAAAGTCAGCGTCGCATCCACCTCGTTCTTGATCTTGATCAGCGCATCGAGAACCATTGGTCCGCAGTCGTCGAGATCGACGATGAAGCGGTCGACACGCGGGTTCTCGCCGCTGTCCGGGTCCCAGCGATAAACCCTGAAGGTGCGGGTGTTCTTCGCATCCTTCGGCGCTGGCCAGGTCTTGCCTTCCTTGATCTTGGAGTTACGCGGCAGCGCGAATTCGGCCATGGAAGCGAACCTTCTGTTGCTTAGTAAACGCGGGCTTTCGGGGGGAATGCCTGGACTTCGTTGCTAAGCGGCTTCAGATGCACCGGCCGCTCGCCCAGGGTGACCTTCCCCTTGTCGTCGCACCATGAAACCGAATGCTTCAACCAGTCCTTGTCGTCACGCTTTGGATAATCCTCGCGTGCGTGCGCGCCACGGCTTTCGGTGCGCGCCGCCGCCGAGGTGACCGTCACGACGGCCTGCCCGAGCAGGTTGTCCAGTTCGAGCGTTTCGACGAGATCGGAATTCCAGATCATCGAGCGGTCGGTGACCTTCAAGTCGTCGCGCTTGGCCCAGGCCGCGGAGAGCTTCTTCTTGCCCTCCTCGAGAATCTCGCCGGTGCGGAAAACGGCGCAGTTGTTCTGCATCGTCCGCTGCATCTCCAGCCGCAGCGAGGAGGTCGGCGTATCGCCCTTCGCGTGGCGCAGCTTGTCCAGCCGGCTGAGCGCCATGTCGGCGGAGTCGGCGGGAAGCGGCCGGTGCGCCTCGCCCGGCTTGATCAACTCGGCCGCCCGCAGCGCCGCCGCGCGTCCAAAGACCACGAGGTCGAGCAGGGAATTCGAGCCCAGGCGGTTTGCGCCGTGCACCGACACGCAGGCCGCCTCGCCCACCGCCATCAGCCCCGGCACCACAGTATCCGGGTTGCCGTCCTTCACCGTCAGCACTTCGCCGCGATAGTTCGCGGGCACGCCGCCCATGTTGTAATGACAGGTCGGCAGCACCGGAATCGGTTCCTTGGTCACATCGACATTGGAGAAGATCCGCGCGGTTTCGGCGATCCCCGGCAGGCGGTGGTAGATCACCTCCGGATCGAGGTGCTCCAGGTGCAGGTGGATGTGGTCCTTGTTCGGGCCGACGCCGCGCCCCTCGGTAATCTCCACCGTCATCGAGCGGGAGACGACGTCGCGGCTGGCAAGGTCTTTCGCACTCGGCGCGTAGCGCTCCATGAAGCGCTCGCCCTCGGAGTTGGTGAGGTACCCGCCCTCACCGCGCACACCCTCGGTGATCAGGCAGCCCGCGCCGTAGATACCGGTCGGGTGGAACTGCACGAACTCCATGTCCTGCAACGGCAGCCCGGCGCGCAGCACCATGCCGTTGCCGTCGCCGGTGCAGGTGTGCGCCGAGGTGCACGAGAAGTACGCGCGGCCGTAACCGCCGGTCGCCAGGATCACCTGATGGGCGCGGAAGCGGTGGATCGTGCCGTCGTCGAGGTTCCAGGCAACGACGCCGCGACAGCTTCCCTCTTCCATGATCAGGTCGAGGGCGAAGTACTCGATGAAGAACTCCGCGTTGTTGCGCATCGCTTGCTGATACAGCGTGTGCAGCATCGCGTGCCCGGTCCGGTCGGCGGCGGCGCAGGTGCGCTGCGCGGTGCCGTCTCCGAAGTTCGTCGTCATGCCGCCGAAGGGGCGCTGGTAGATCTTGCCGTCCTCGGTCCGGGAGAAGGGCACGCCGTAATGCTCCAGCTCGACGATCGCCGGGATGGCTTCGCGCGTCATGTACTCAATGGCGTCCTGATCGCCAAGCCAGTCGGACCCCTTAACGGTATCGTACATATGCCAGCGCCAGTCGTCCTCGCCCATGTTCCCGAGCGCGGCGGAGATGCCGCCCTGCGCCGCCACGGTATGGCTTCGCGTCGGAAACACCTTGGTCAGACAGGCCGTCTTCAACCCGGCCTCGGCGAGGCCCAGCGTCGCGCGCAGCCCCGCGCCGCCCGCGCCGACGACCACCACGTCATAGGTGTGATCCTCGATCGGATAGGCTTCTTTGAGCGCCGCGGCGGCTGCCGCGCCGTTTCCGCCCTTGGCCTGCCCGTTGCCGGACGTCGCCTTGGACTCGTTCGAACCGTTCTTGTCTTGCTTACTCATGGCTGCCTCAGCCTTGGAACAGAATGCTCAGGATCGACAGGATCGCCGAGAGGCTAAGCAGAATCGCGAGCCCTTTCACGGCGACGATGGAAGCGATCTTAACGCCTTCATGATGGACATAGTCCTCGATGACGACCTGCAAACCGAGGTAGCCGTGATAAAAGGTCGCAACCACCAGCAGGATCAACAACCCGGCGACCAGCGGCGAAGCGATCCACGCCTGCATTGCAGCATGATCGGCGCCGGCCATCGCAACCACGGACGCGACAAACCAGACCGTCAGCGGAATCATCGCCAGCGAACTCAGGCGCTGTGCCCACCAATGCGAGGTGCCGCCCTTGGCCGAACCAAGGCCCCGCACCCTCGCCAGCGGCGTGCGCAATGCTCTCATGATGTCTTCCCCTCTTCGCCGCTACAGGATCAGGAGCCCGGCGACCCACGTCAAGATCGTCAGGACTGCGGTCGCGATCAGCACGGCGATCCCGCTGCGGTACGCCTCGTCGAGTTCCAGCCCGTAACCGGCGTCCCAGACCAGATGCCGGATGCCGTTGCACATGTGATAAAACAAGGCCACCGTCCAGCCGAAGAGCAGCAGGTAGCCGATGAACGAGCCCATGAACCACTGGACTCTTGCAAACCCATCCGGCCCGCTAGCCGCCGCCACCAACCACGCCACCAGCAACAGCGATCCCAGCGTCAGAAACACCCCGGTGATACGGTGCAGAATCGAAAGGACGGATGTGTACTGCGGGCGATAAACCTGAAGGTGTGGAGACAGTGGACGTTCACGGCTGCTCAAAGACTTTCTCCCTGCCCGGCATGATCTAGCCCCTGCACGGCGACGCCCCGGAGGCACCGATGGTCAGCCCGGGTTTACGCGCGTGCCCGACGTGTTCTGCGACGTGGTTTTGCTGCACCACAGCATACACAATGGATCATGCAGGAAATAGACCCCATTACAACCCAAGTCAACGCCGCACAGGGCCGCCGTCTCCCATTCGGCGACCCATTATGATGACACGAATGTCAGGCGTGTAGAAAAACCACAAGCAGGATAAGCGGAGACCGTCAGCCGCGCGACCGCCTAACCGCGTCCAAGCAGATCGTTGACGGAAGTATAGCCGGACCCGGCGAGCATTCGTCCCGCCATCTCGACCAACTTGGGATCGCTGCCGATTCCCAGGCCTTCGATCCAGCGGTTCATCATGTTGAAGAAGCCGACCACGAGGATAACGTTATGCAGCGCCGCTTCGTCCCAGCCCGCCGCAAGGAAGGCGTCGACGTCCCCTTGCTCCATCTCACGGTGACGGTCGTTCAACTTGTCGGCATAGGCGAAGGCCGCGCGCATCGCTCCATCGACCGCCGGGACAGAGTCCTCGACGACGCTGCGCAACGTGTCCTCGTCGGCACCGAGATTGCGTGCCGTGGCCAAATGGGAGTCGCGGCAATAGACACAGCCGTTGGCGTGGGAGACGCGCGCGGCGATCAACTCCCGCTGGAGCGCGGTCAATTGCGTCGGGCCCCGCATGACCGTCTGCGCGAAGTGATGCAGGTGATGGGCTGCTTCCGGCGTGGCCTTGAAAGCGTCGATCAGATTGGCGTTCGGATTGGAGGGGAGATAGGACATGGCAGGACGATCCTTAACAGGTTAAAGGGGAGGCGAACACGGCAAACGAAAGCCCTGCCGCCAAGGGTGGACGAGAGGGCGTTGTGGGGGTGGGTCGAGTGAAGGGTTAACTCGCCTTCTTCAGCGCCTTGGCCTGCAGGGCTGCGTCCAGTGGCGTGTCGGCGACGTGGTTGACGTAGTTGGAGATCGTCTTGAGCGACAACGCGACGTAAACGTCGAAAAGCTGCTGCCGGGTGTAGCCCGCATCCAGGAGAGCCTGCACGTCGCTCTCATCCACCCAGCCCTTCTTGTCGATGACCGTACGGGCATAGGTCGCCAGCGCGTCCAGCTTTGCGTCCGGCAGCTTCGATCCGCTCCGCAAGGCTTCCAGAACGGCGGGCTCGACCTTGGCGCGCTCCGCCGAGCCCGTGTGCGCGGCAACGCAGTAGTCGCAGCCGTTGTGCTCGCTGATGGCCAGAAGCGCCACCTGCTGCTCAACCGGAGAGAGCGCGGTCTTGTCCTGCACCAGCTTGTTCAGCATCAGATAGGCCTCGGTCGCCGCTGGTGACTCGGCCATCACGCCGAAGATGTTGGGCACGAAGCCAAAGCCTTTTTCAACCTGCTCCAGCGACGGCTTCGAGCCTTCGGGCGCGGTTTCCTTGGTGTAGAGCGAAAATCCGTTCTTGGGCGTGCTCATCATGAGCCTCCTTTCCTGCAGCGGGGTCCGATCCCCCGCAGGTGTGCTTTCTAAACGTGCGCTCGACCAATGCGGGGCGCGCCTGCCGGAAAGATGGTGAACAAAGTCCCGAATTTACCCACCCTGGCCGCTCAAATCATTGTGATTGCACCTCTTCACACCAGGATTTCTCCTTAACACAGAAAATTTTCGTACTATTGAAAGTCTGCGCCAGATCAATGCAGCCGTTCCTTCCCTGCCGTTAACCTGTGCGCCGCACCATTAACGTTTCCCAAGCCGGAACGAAGGAGCGTTGTAGATGGCCGACAATCGAAAACCTTCCCAGATCACTCAACAAAACCGGGAAGCGGCGGAAAAGCAAAGCGAGGCGGACACGCAGCCGAAGAGGAAGAGAAAGTCCCGCCCCGCCGCGCATCGCCTGCATCAACGCACGCAACTCAAGTCCGCCCCGGCAGCCGCGCCGCCTCCGAGCGAAGAAGGCGAAGGGCCGCCGACCCCGATTCCGATGCCGCTGGGGACCAAGGAACTGGACGGCCTCGTCCACGCAAATATGGGCCGGATGACCGCCAACCTGTCTCCCGTCTCGCTCAGCCTGGCCTTCGCCGACTGGGCCATCCATCTGGCGCAGTCTCCCGGCAAGCAGATCGAACTCAGCGTCAAGGCGTTGCGCAAGAACTGGCGGTTCGCCAATTATCTTTTTCACTACGCGACGAACCCAAACCTGGAGCCCTGCATCGAACCGCTGTCCGGCGACAACCGTTTCTCGGCAGAAGGCTGGGGCAATCCGCCGTTCAACTTGATGTACCAGTCGTTTCTATTGACCCAGCAGTGGTGGCACAACGCGACCACGGACGTGCGCGGCGTTTCGAAGAGGCACGAAGACCGCGTGGCTTTCGGCGCACGTCAGATGCTGGACCTCTGCTCGCCGTCGAACTTTCCCTGGAGCAACCCTCAGGTGATCGAAACCACGGCACAGCAAGCCGGCACCAACTTCCTGCGGGGCATGGAAAATGCGATAGAAGACAGCCAGCGCCGCGCGACTGGACAACCGCCTGTCGGTGCGGAGAACTTCCGGCCCGGCCGGGAAGTGGCGGTCACGCCGGGCAAGGTCGTTTACCGCAACCGCCTGATCGAACTGATCCAATACGAACCGACCACCGACACGGTTCATCCTGAACCGATCCTGATCGTTCCGGCCTGGATCATGAAGTACTACATCCTGGATCTTTCGCCGCACAATTCGCTCGTCGGCTATCTGCGCGATCAGGGGCACACGGTGTTCTGCATCTCGTGGCGCAATCCCGGAGAGGACGATCGCGAGATGTCCATGGCGGACTACCGGCGCATGGGGCCGCAGGCGGCCTTGCGGGCAGTCGGCGCCATCGTGCCTGAGCGCAAGGTGCACGCAGTCGGCTATTGCATCGGCGGCACGCTGCTCGCCATCGAGGCGGCGCGCATGGCCCGCGACGGCGAGGAGGACGCGCTGGCGACCGTGACGTTGCTCGCCGCCCAGGTGGACTTCGCGGAAGCGGGCGAGTTGCAGCTATTTACCGACGAGAGCGAGGTCAGCTACCTCGAAGACATCATGTGGGCGCAGGGCTATCTCGACACGAAGCAGATGGCTGGAGCTTTCCAAATGCTGCGCTCCAACGACCTCGTATACTCGCGGATGGTGAAGGAATACATGCTGGGCGAACGTCAGGGCATGATCGACCTGATGGCCTGGAACGCCGACGGAACGCGGCTGCCTTACCGCATGCACTCGGAGTATCTGCGCCAGTTCTTTCTGGAGAACAATCTCGCGAACGGCCGCTATGAGGTCGAGAACCGGCCGGTGGCGCTGACCGATATCAGCGTGCCGATCTTTGCCGTGGGGACCGAGAAGGATCACGTGGCGCCCTGGCGTTCGGGCTACAAAATTCAACTCCTGACCGATACCGACGTAACCTTCGCCCTGACGCGCGGCGGACATAACGCCGGGATCGTCTCGCCGCCGGACCACCCGCGCAGGCACTACCGTGTGCACGAGACAAAGGAGGACGAGCCCTACCGCGATCCCGATAGCTGGTTCGCCATCGCGACACTGAAGCAGGGAAGCTGGTGGGTGGAATGGCAGGGCTGGCTGAAGTCCCATTCGGGACGTTCGGTTCAACCGCCCTCGATGGGCAA
>SKZV01000012.1 GCA_007127165.1 Rhodovibrio sp.
AAAACAAAGGGGTAGCGCCGGTAGTGCGCCGGGATGTAGCTCCCCCGCCAGCGGCCTTCGGGATCGACGTAAAGGTTCTCCTTGTCGCGCACGCCGAGCAGGGCGTGCGGCAAGGCCGTGTCGTTGTTCGGGAAGACGATCAGATACTCCCGCACCGCGCTGGCGAGTTCTTCCATGACGATGGGGCAGAAGTTTTCGCTCCGCGCGAAGCCGTAACCGGCGTTGGTCAGGCGAAGGTTGGCGTGGGCGTCGCGAGAGAGCGCCTGCGCGTTCTCGAACATCGTTTCCTCCTGGCGTTGAGCGGCATGGGCTTAAGGACAGGGTGTCCCATGGGTGGGAGCCGAACGCAAGGGATCGAGGGTCCTGTGGCTCGCCCCGCATTCACTGCAATGCATCGAGGACGGCGCGCGCTGCCTCCGGGTGGGTAGTGGCGAGGCCGTCGACGCCGCTCTCGATCAGCGCCCGCATCACATCCGCCTCATCCACCGGCCAGGGCACGACCTTGAGGCCGATGGAATGCGCCTCCGCTATAGAGGGCGCGCGCAGGTCACGGTAGAAAGGAGCCCAGATCACTTGCCAGGGCGGAAGCGCCAGCGCTTCTTCCGGCCCTCCCGCCTCGCCGGCTTCCGCCGCGCGGATGGTGCGCGGGATCGAGGCGTCGAAGCGGTTCACGTCCAGCCCGGCGAGCCACGGCGAGGGCGCATCCGCGCCGCGCCCCACGGTGTCGCGACCGGCGGTTTCGATGGTCATGTAGCTGCGCGCAATCTCCGGCATGATTGCGTGGACCGCCTTGAGCAGCCGCCAGTCGAACCCCTGAACGATCGTGCGCTCCTCGATTCCCTGTGCCTGGATAACCGCGATTAGGCGGTTGGCGAACTCTTCCACCTCCCGATCCGGCATGTCCGGCTCCACCGACGCGCGGAACGCGTAGCGCACAGGGATCTCCTGTGCGTCGTCGGGCGCGGTATCTGGCAAGGCGTCCACCGCCTCAATAAACGAGTCGAGAAGCGGCCCTCCAGCCCCGGCGAAAAGGGTGTCGTCCGTGGTTGCCACGTCGATCACCAGCGTCGTCGCGCGCTGCTCGATGGCGTGGCGTGCAGCCTGCTCGATCTCCGCCGCGTCCTCGACCTCCACGGGAAGGATGGCCTGGAGGTCGAAAGACGGCGCACCGGAGGGCGGATCGATGAGCCCTTCCGGAGGCCGGTAAAAGAACAGCCCTAGCCCAAGCATCAACAGCAGAGCGGTGAAGCCGAGCCAGCCGATCGAGCGGGCGGAGATTGCGTGTTTCATCCGCGGCATGCTGCACCGGCCGCGACGGCCCCGCAATCCCCGATACACCGTGCTTCAAACGGCGGTGGAGAGAGTGCGCGGTCAGTAGTCCCACTTGAACTGGATGCCGACCTCGCTGCGCCCGTCGGCGCCAAGGTCGCTTTCCACGGAAATGTTATCGGTGATGCCGAGTTCCACACGGACCGCGCCGGTGCCCTCTGCCAGTCCCCGCTCAACGCCGACAAAGAGATCTTCGCGCAGATAGACGCCTGCCATCACCGCATCTTCGCCGATCCGGAGCACGTCCAGCCCAATGGCTGTCCGGAGGCGTCCCATCACGCCCTCGCCGGTGCCGCCGACCGCCAGTTGCGCCACCGCCGCCCCAAGCTGCGCTGCTTCCAGCGGCGAGAGGTCGGCCGCGCCACGGCCGAACAGCAGGCGCGACAGAATCTCTTCTTCCGGCATTTCCGGGACCGAGGCCAGTTCAATTTCCGGTTGAGAGGCCCGGCCCGTGACCAGAACGCTGACCTCGAGTTCATCGGCGCTATGAACCGCGCGGATATCGATTTCCGGGTCGACGTCGGCGCTGCCGTCAAAGGACACCACGCCGCGATCCAGGCGGAAATTGCGCCCAATCACGTCGATCTGCCCGCGCACCACCTCGATCCGCCCGTAGACACGCGGCTCGTTTGCGGTGCCGAGGATCACGAGATTACCGGCCCATTCGCTGTCCAGACCGGCGCCACGCACGAAAAAGCGGCTGGGAACGTCCACCGAGATGTCCAGACGGATCTGCGCCGGAGCTTCGCCGGTCTCGACCGCAGGCGCATCGACTTCCGCCTCTTCCTCCAGCTCCGCCGCCGCTTCCTCGCGAGCCCGCTCGACCACGTCCAGATGGGCGATCTCCGGCGGCATGTCCTCCGGCATCCGCGCCTCGGCGCGTTCCACCGTGATGAGGCCGTCGACCAGGATGTCGTTGAACGGCCCGCTGATCGCGATATCCGCCCGTGTCCGCGCCGTCAGTTCGTCGCGGCGCAGCAAGGTCGCCCGCCGAGCTTCGATATTGAAGTCGATGGTGGGAACATCTTCGGCTAGCTCCACGGTCCCTTCACCCTCGATGCGTCCCTGTCCGCCGTCGCGCGCTTCCAGGCGCGTCAGCCGCAGCAGGTCTTCGTCACCTTCCAGCCGGATCTCCAGATCCGTCAGCAGAGTGCCCATCGTCAGGTGCTCGTAACGAGCGCCGGTCAGGGCGATGTGGCCTTCCGGGCGCGGATCGTTCAGCGTTCCCGCTAGGCTCAGCGCGATCTCTCCACGGCCGCGCAGGTCATGTTCCGCCGCGGCCGGGATCAACGGCATGACATGGGCCATCTGGCCCACCCAGTTCACGCTGGCCTCTACCGGCGCATCCCGGTCGACCTCGGCGGCAAAGGGCTCCAGCGACAAGGCTACCGGCAAGCTGGCGTCCAGCGTCACAGGCGTTGGCGACAGACCGCTGAACTCACCGTCCATGGTCAGGCGTCCTCCGGCAAGCGCCGCATTGAAGCGGGCCGCCATCGTCGGAAGATCGGCGTCCAATACCTCGACGCCGTCCATCGCGAGCGACAGGCTCCCCTCCGGCGCGTCCAGCGGCCCGGCGAGCCGCGCCTCGGCCTGAAGCGCGCCGGATAGCGTCGGCTCCGCCAGCACCAGGCGGGTAAGCGCCAGGGGCAGGTCCTCGATCCGCGCAGTGGCGTCGATCTCTTGGTCCGTGCGCCGCGCGTCAAGCCGCAGCGTCCCGCCCTCGGCCATCAGGGCAAAGTCCTCGACAGCGAGCACCTCCGGCCCCACGGTAAAAACGGCCGTTTGCGCCAGAACAATTTCCATCGCCTGAACGCTGATCTCGAGCCCGTTCAGCGCCACCCGCGTTACGGCATCCTCGTGCGATACCTCGGCGGCGGCATCCACCGACATCGGGCCGAAAAAGTCGCCCTCCAGCGCCATCCCCACATCGGCGCCCGCCATGCCGCCCTCGGCGCGCAGCATCACCCTGCCCAGTTCGACGTCGCCTGCCTCGACGGAGGTAATCTCGAGCGCGGCGAGGGCCTGGTGATCGGGTGACAGGGCATCGGAAATCGACAGCGATAGCACCGCAGCCCCAACCCGCGCTTCGCTCTCCGCGTGGAATATCTCGCGCAGTTCCCCCTCGAGGCTCACGTTCTGCCCTTCGCCTTCCGGTCCGGGCGCAAGCGTAAGGCTGAACGCGCCTTCTCCGGCCAACTCCTGATCGAAGCGGCCTGCCGGTTCCCCGGCATCGGTGATCGCCAGTTCGAGACCGCCGTCGATCGGGCTGCCATCGAGCGGGATTGCAAATTGTCCCTGCGAAAGCCGCAGACCGGGTGCTTCGGCTTGCAGCCCGGAGAGTTGCAGCACCTCATCCGCCATCGCCACGTCCACGCGAGCCTCCGCCGGGCCGATGGGGGAGTCGCCAAGGGAGAGCGAAATCGACCCTTGGGCCGCGGTTGCGACATCCTCGAACCGTGCCCGAAGACGCACCGCGCCAAGCGGATTGTCGGCGGCCACGGTATCGTCCACGTCCAGCGCCGCCTCGACGG
>SKZV01000020.1 GCA_007127165.1 Rhodovibrio sp.
AGGGCGATGCCTGTCGAGAACACGCCGAATTCGTCCTCAACCGCGCCGACTGTGAAGTCGCCGGTGCTCAGCGAGAACTCGCCGCCGGCCGATGCCGAGACGTCAAACCCCTGGAAGGTCCCGGCGAAGTTGACCGCCGCGCTGATGATGTCTTCCTGGATGGGCTCCACAAGGTCGATCGCCTTGTCGGTCACAAAGCGCTGGCCATCCGAACCGCGACTGGAATCGGGCGTGAAGGAGACACCGGCCTGGAATCCGTTAATGCGGGGCGTGAAGTAGTTGACGCGGGGGCCGATGTAGACCGGACCGTACGGCACCGTCAGGATGGTGTTCCAGCTGGTGGCACCCGGGGCGACAATCTCGTTGGTGTGGGCCGTATCGTCGAGGCCCCAGCCCGCGCCGCCGACGAAGGTGTGAAGCTGATAAGCCGCCGACTGATGGTTGCCGGCCTGCAGCATCCCGAAGTCACCGCTCATAAAGACATAGGCGCGGTCGGTGCCGAAGCTCTGTTGGATCTCATGCTGCGACTGGAAACCGACGGTCATGCCGGTGTCCAGCGTGTAGGAGCCGCTGACCGTGTAACGGCCACGCTGGTTGAAATCGTAGCTCCGCGGGTCGACCTCGCCCCGGCCGAATGCGCCTGGATCCTGATCGCGGCCGATCACCAACCAGTTGTAGAAGCCGCCGATATTGGCTTGGAGGCCCTCAGCCTTTGCGTCGCTCGGCGTGGCGGCCGAGCCAGCAAAAGCGAGGACGCCGGCGGTCGTCGCCAGAAGCAGAGTCCTCTTCATCGTCTTCTCCTCATCTCCGTTGTGAGAGGGGCTCCGCCGCTTGATTTTTGGATGCCCAACGGCTTGATCCCCCCGGATGCTTGAAAGCCGAAAATCACGGTGTGATCACGACCTTGTGTGAAAGAACTAGCGGCAACGGGGATAGAGGGTCAATGTATTCCACAATGAGAATGACACGATAACCGCACACTGTGGCGGAAATGGCACATTCGTCCCGCGCCCCTTATAATTTCGAGGTACGGGATAAATCCCCGTTTCAGGAACCATACGGGGCAATGCACCCCCGTCTAAAAACGCGAGAACTTCGTTAACGACACTCGTGACTGTGGCAGGATAGACACATTATACCCATGAAAAATATGTCGTTTCGGCAATGTTAAAATATATTATTATATGAATATTTTAACGGCAGATACTGCAACATCTGTATCAAAAATGTGATGGAGGGTTTCGGATGAAACGCGAAGGCGGGGAAAGCGCCACGCAGATGCTGTGCAAACAGCGCCCCGGGCGGCTTTTATTGAGCTTGGCATCCGCCGCTCTTGTCTCCGCCTGCGCGGCAGCCTCGGAACGGGTCCTGATGGAAAGCACCGACATTTCCGTCGCCTACGACCGCAAGGAATTCTTCTTTGCCGCGAGCGCCGGGGAAATCGAGGTGCTGATGCTCGGGGGCGCGCCGGAGGATGAGGTGTTTGTCCGGCACGTGCTGGAGGGAGTTGCCGCCAACCTGCCGCGCCGCGATGTGCAGGCGACCCTGGATCCCAACCGGAAGCCGCAGGGCGACCACCGAATCGTGATGGCTTTCGGCGCCGAAGGAGCGGTCGACCGGGATCGCCTCTGCGGCCGGGCGCGCTATCGAGCGAGAGCCGGGACAGGCGACGCAGACGCCGGCCGCGCAACCGCCCGCGCGGACGGAGACGCAGCGGCTCCGCGCCGGGTGCATGCCGCCTTTTGCCGGGGCTCTACGCATTTGACGTCGGTGCGCGCCCGGCTGCCGGCGGCGGCCCGCGCCCCGGAGGATGTGGAGCGGTTGGCAGGCGCGGCTACGCGGCAGCTATTCCCGTTCCGCAACCCTCAGCGAGACCAAAACGGCAAGTTCGTCGCAGGCATGTGGATGCGCTGATCCGCGGCGGCGCGGGCCGGCGCGGACGGGCGAAGACGCTTCCGTTGGAATCGCGCAGCATCGGCTCTAGCCTTGGGGGCTTGTTGTGGGCTATAGAGGGGCGCAATCGTCTGGATCGCCCTCATCGCGGCAAGGAAGTGAGAGCTGTGAAGCTTCGAAACATTACCATTATCTGCGGCCTAACCGTCTTCACCGCGGCCTGTGCCTCAGAGGTTGAGCGCACCTATCCCGAGAGTGTGGATCAAGGGGAGGTTTATCAGCGCGGCGAACGCCCGCCAAGCTTGTTCGGTGGAGAGGGGATCTCCCTCTTCGGCGGCGGCAGCAACGGCGAAGCGAGCGCCGGTCCCGGCCTCGGGGTCAATCCCTTCCTCTGGCGCGCTTCGCTGGATACGATCTCTTTTATGCCGCTGGCGCAGGCTGATCCCTTCGGCGGGGTCATCATCACCGAGTGGCATCAACCGGAGGGGGTGCAGGACGAACGCCTGAAGATCAATCTCTTCATCCTCGGCCGGGAACTGCGCGCCGATGGCCTGCGCGCCGGGATTTTCCGGCAGGTGCGGGACGGCACAGGCAACTGGGTCGATGCGGAAGTCGAGCCCGGCACGGCCACGGAACTGGAAAACGCGATCCTTACACGGGCGCGTCAGATACGGATCGCCGAAACCCGTTGATGGGGTGAGAGTTAGGACAAGACAGCCTTATGAGCCGCTACAACGTTAAGGAAAATGAAGCCCGGTGGCAGCGCGCCTGGGAAGAGGTAGGCTGCTTCGAGGTCGAGGCCGATCCGGCGCGGGAGAAGTATTACGTCTTGGAGATGTTCCCCTATCCCTCGGGGCGCATCCACATGGGACACCTGCGCAACTACACCATCGGCGACGTCGTGGCGCGCTACAAGATGGCGCAGGGCTTCAATGTCCTGCATCCGATGGGCTGGGACGCCTTCGGACTCCCGGCGGAAAACGCGGCGATGGATCGCGGCGTCCATCCGGCGGAATGGACCTACGCCAACATCGACGCGATGCGCGAGCAGTTGAAGACGATGGGCCTCTCCATCGACTGGAGCCGCGAGATCGCCACCTGCCATCCCGGCTACTATCGCCACGAGCAGGCGATGTTCCTCGATTTCGTGGAGCAGAATCTGGCTTACCGTAAGGAAGCCTGGGTCAACTGGGACCCGGTGGACCAGACCGTGCTGGCAAACGAGCAGGTGATCGACGGGCGCGGCTGGCGCTCCGGCGCGCTGGTGGAGCAGCGCAAGCTGCCGCAGTGGGTGTTCCGCATCACCGCCTTCGCCGACGATCTAGTGGATGCGATCGAGTCGCTGGATCGCTGGCCCGATAAGGTGCGGTTGATGCAGCGCAACTGGATCGGCCGGTCCGAGGGCGCGCGCATGTTCTTCGAGATCGAAGGACGAGGCGAGCGGCTGGAAGTCTTCTCCACCCGGCCGGATACGATCTTCGGCGCGTCATTCTGCGCCCTCTCGCCGCACCATCCGCTCAGCGAAGAACTGGCCGAGCGGAGCCCCGACTTGCACGCCTTCCTGAAAGAGTGCGAGCGCCTGGGCACCAGCGAGGAAGCCATCGAGCGGGCGGAAAAGCGCGGCTACGATACCGGCCTCAAGTGCATAAACCCGATCAACGGCGAGCGGATGCCGCTCTATATCGCGAACTTCGTGCTGATGGAATACGGCACTGGCGCGATCTTCGGTGTGCCCGCGCACGATCAGCGCGATCTGGAGTTTGCTCGGAAATACGAACTGGCGGTGCGCCCCGTGGTGCTGCCGCCCTCCGCCGATCCCGCCAGCTTCGAAGTCGGCGACGAGGCTTATGTCGGCCCCGGCGCGCTGTTCAACAGCGATTTCCTGGACGGCCTCGATGTCGATTCGGCCAAGCGCAAGATCATCGAGCGGCTGGAGACGCTGGGCGCGGGCGAGGGCACCGTGCAATACCGCCTGCGCGACTGGGGCGTCAGCCGTCAGCGTTACTGGGGCTGCCCGATTCCGATGGTGCACTGCCCTGACTGCGGTCTCGTTCCGGTGCCGAAGGAGCAGCTTCCGGTCACGCTGCCGGACGATGTGGATCTGTCCACGCCCGGCAACCCGCTGGAGCGTCATCCGACATGGAAGCACACCACCTGCCCGAAGTGCGGCACGGCGGCGGTGCGCGAGACGGATACCTTCGATACCTTCGTCGAGTCGTCCTGGTACTTCGCCCGCTTTTGCAGCCCGCGTGCCGAGGGGGCGATGGATCGCGGCGAGGTCGATTACTGGCTGCCGGTCGACCAATACATTGGCGGCGTCGAACACGCGGTTCTCCACTTGCTCTACGCCCGCTTCTTCACCCGCGCCTTGAAACAGTGTGGCTATCTCGGTGTGGATGAACCCTTCGCCGGTCTCTTCACGCAGGGGATGATTTGTCACGAAACATATAAGGCGCCTGACGGAAAGTGGCTCTCTCCGGCGGAGGTGGAGCGCGGCGGCGACGGCGGGCTTGTCGATTTGGAAGGCCGGGCGGTTGAGCGTGGCCGCGTCGAAAAGATGAGCAAGTCGAAGAAGAACACCATCGACCCGACGGCAATCATCGAGGCGTACGGCGCGGATACGGCGCGCTGGTTCATGCTCTCCGATAGCCCGCCGGACCGTGACATGGAATGGACCGAGGCGGGCGTCGAAGGCGCATACAGATTCGTTCAGCGGCTGTGGCGCATCGTCGACGAGATGCTGGACGACCTGCCGCCCGCCGAAAGTTCGCCGCCCCAGGCTTTGACCAAGGCGGCGATGGACCTGCGCCGTACCGCGCACAAGGCCGTGGAGACGGTGACCGGCGATGTCGACAGTTTCCGCTTCAACCGGGCGGTTGCGCGGATCTACGAACTGACCAACGCGCTGGCGGCATTCAAGCCGGAGGACGCGGGCGACCGCTGGGCGCAGCGCGAAGCCACGGAGTTCCTGGTTCGCCTGATCGCGCCGATGATGCCGCATCTTGCGGAAACGCTCTGGGCGCGGCTTGGCCACGGCGAGATGCTGGTGAACCATGCCTGGCCGAAGGCGGACCCGACGCTGACGGTCGAGGAGTCGGTGACCGTGGCAGTGCAGGTCAACGGCAAGCTGCGCGCCAAGGTCGAACTGCCGCGCGACGCCGAGGAAGCGCAGGCTCAGGAAGCCGCGCTGGCGCAACCGGCCGTGCGGAAAGCACTGGGTGAGAAGGCGCCGCGCAAGGTTATCGTGGTGAAGAACCGAATCGTCAACGTGGTGGCTTGAGCGTCCTAAGCGGCCTCGTCGCCTTGAGCGTCCGGCGCGGACGCGGGCAGGGGGCGCTCGAACCGGCGGGGCCAAGGCCGGTTTGACTTCGCGCGGTCGCGGTCTATCTCCCGCACATGACCCAGGAAACAGCGCAATTGACGGTGTATTACGACGGCGGCTGCCCGCTCTGCCGCCGGGAGATCGGTTTCTACCAGCGCCTTGACCGCGCCGGCCGGATCGGCTGGAGCGATGTCAGCCGCGATGCCTCCGCGCTCGCCGCTGAAGGCATCGGTCAACGTGAAGCGCTGGCACGGATTTACGCGCATCAAGCCGATGGCCGCTTGATCTCCGGCGCGGCGGTCTTCGTGGCGATCTGGCGTCAGCTTCCAGGCTTCCGCTGGCTCGCGCCGCTGGCCGGCTGGACACCCGTGCTGGCTGTGTTGGAGCGCGCTTATATCTGGTTTGCACGGCGGCGGCAGCGTTTGACTGGGCGCGGCGATGCGTGCTGCTGCGCCCGACCGGACCCGTGACGCCGGTTTGTTAGCCGCTCTTGCGGATCGTGAACCGGTAGACGCCTTCGGCTTCCTCCCGCGACTCCAGAACGTGACCTGTGGTCTCGCAGAACGCCTGGAAGTCCTGCACGGAACTGGGGTCCGTCGCTTCGACCGTCAGGAGACCGCCGGCGGCAACCGACTTCATTGCCTTGCGTGCCCGCAGAACCGGCAGGGGACATTTCAGGCCCTTGGCGTCTAGGTGAGACTCTGCGTTTTCGGTCATTTTTCCCTTCGCGCAGTTGGACAGCGGCGCGCGCTTATGCTCTACAGTGCACCAAACACTTTAAACAAATGCTTTAGTCCTCTGCCACCTTGTGGCCGCCCATGTGCTCCAGCGCCTTGACCAATGCGGAGTGATCCCACCCTTCGCCGCCAAGCGCATTGCAGACGTTGAATAGCTCCTGAGCACCGGCGGTGTTCGGCAGGCTGACGCCCAGTTCGCGTGCGGCCTGCAACGCCAAGTTGAGGTCCTTTTGGTGCAGCTTGATGCGAAAGCCGGGGTCGAAGGTGCGGTCGATCATGCGCTGACCGTGCACTTCCAGGATTTTCGATTGCGCCAGCCCGCCCAGCAGCGCTTCCCGGACCTTGTTAGGGTCGGCTCCGGCTTTCGACGCAAAGACCAGCGCCTCGCCGATGGCCTCGATGGTGAGCGCGACGACGATCTGGTTCGCCACCTTACAGGTCTGGCCGTCTCCGTTGTTTGGGCCGACAAGCGTGATTGTCTTGCCCATTGTGTCGAAGAGCGGCTTGACGATGTCGAAGGTTTTCTGAGCGCCGCCCACCATGATGGTCAGCGCCGCGTTGATCGCGCCTTGCTCGCCCCCGGAAACCGGCGCATCGAGGTAGCCGCAGCCCTTGGCCTTGATCTTCTCCGCGAAGATCTTTGTCTCAGTGGGCGAGATCGAAGACATGTCGACCACGATCTTCCCGTCGCTCAAGCCTTCGGCTACGCCATTCTCGCCGAACAGCACCCCCTCGACGTCCGGCGTATCGGGCACGATCGTGATGATGACTTCGGACTTCTCCGCCACCGCTCTGGCGGATGCGCACTCCGTCACACCCTTTTGCACGAGGTCGTCGGGAACCGGGGAGCGGTGGCGAGCCACGAAAAGGTCGTGGCCCGCGTCCGCCAGATGTCCGGCCATGGGGCGTCCCATGATGCCAAGGCCGATAAAGCCGATTTGCATGGTGCCTCCTTACCGCGTCGTCTTGTTGGTTACGGCTCAGCCGTACAGCAGGCCCGGCAGCCAGGTGGCGATCTCCGGGAACACGTAGAAGATGACCATGGCCACGATGACCAAGCCAAGGTGCGGCACGATACCTCGGAATATCTCCATGATCTCCACCGTGTCGCCTGCCACGCCCTTCAAGTAGAAGGCCGACATGGCCATCGGCGGCGTCAGGAAGGACGTCTGGAGGTTCAGCGCCACCAGGATACCGAAGAACAAGGGATCGATTCCAAAGATCGGCAGCAGCGGAAGGAAGATCGGCACGAAAATCACGATGATTTCCGTCCATTCCAGCGGCCAACCCAGCAGGAAGATAACCACCTGTGCCAGGATCAGGAACTGAAGCGGCGTCAGGTCAAGCATCATGACCCAACTCTCGATCACATGGTGCCCGCCCAGAAGCGAGAAGACCGAGGAAAACGCCCAGGAGCCGACGAAGAGCCAGCAGACCATCGCGGTGGACTTCGCGGTCAGGAAGACCGATTCCCGCAACCGTCCGAACGTAAGCTGACGATAGGCCAACGCGAGCAACAGCGCGCCCATGGCCCCCATTGCCGCCGCCTCGTGAGGAGTTGCCAGCCCGAAAAGGATCGCCCCCAGCACCGCGGCAATCAGGACCGCCAGCGGCACGAAAGACGTCATCAACATGCCCACGATCTGAAGCGCCGGGACGTTGCGTTCCTCCGGCGGAGCCTTCGGTGCAAGATGAGGTTGCAACCACGAGCGGATAATGATGTAGGCGATGTAAAGTCCGGCCAGCATAATGCCCGGAATCAACGCTGCGGCATAGAGACGTACGACCGAGACGCCAGTGGTCGCGCCGTAAAGAATCAGCATAATGCTCGGCGGAATCAGGATACCGAGGCAACCGCCCGCACAGATCACGCCCGAGGCAAGCCGCTTATCGTATCCCGCCTTCAACATCGCCGGAAAGGCCAGGAGGCCCATCAGCGTCACCACGGCTCCAACAATGCCCGTCGCCGTCGCAAAGAGGGTGCAGGTAGCAAGACTGGCGACAGCGAGGGAGCCGGGTATGTTGCCTGAGGCTAACTGTAAACTTCGAAATAGCTTGTCTAGAATGTTCGAGCGTTCGACGACGTACCCCATGAAGAGGAAGAGCGGCACCGCGATCAACACGGCGTTCGACATGACGCCGTAGGTTCGCTGGACCAGAAGATTGAAGATCGAATCACCGATCGCGTAGTAGCCGAAACCCACAGCCATCGCGATCAAGGTAAAAGCAATCGGGAAGCCGAGCATAATCAAAATCACCAGCAGCCCCAGCATGAGGATGCCGATCTCAGGATTACTCATTAACGGATCTCCTGGGTTTCAACCTTGCCGACGTATGCCTTAGCGGCTTCCAGATCGACTTCCTTGACGTCGTCATACCGCTCCGGCCAATAGCCCTTCACGATGCAGAATATGCAGCGGGCGGTCTCCACAAGGCCTTGCAGAATCAGGAAGAATGCAGCCAGCGGAATCAACGACTTAAAGTGGTAGAGCGGCGGACCGGCCGGGCTGGCGCTACTGCGCTCCCCAATGATCCAGGAGCGCTCCGCGTAGAAGTAGCCGGCGTACAGCAGCGCAATAATTCCGGGAAAGAAAAACAGCACATATAGAACAAGATCGACGCTGGCCTTCATGCGGGTCGGGAACAGCCTGTAAAGAACGTCTCCGCGGACATGCGCCTGCGTCGCAAGGGCGTAGGCGCCAGCCATGATGAAGATCGCGCCGTAGAGCATATATCCGGCGTCATAGGCCCAGGTTGTCGGCCTGCCGATGACATAGCGCATGAAAACTTCGTAACAGATCGCGAAGGTCATGATGACCACGGCCCAGGCGAACAGTTTTCCAACCCATATGCTGAGCCGGTCGATACGAACGAAGACACGTTCCATGGACGCTCTCCAACCTCTCCACAAACGCCGCAGGTACGAACACGGTAGGCCACAGGCAAGAAGGGCGGCACCGAATGGCGCCGCCCTGGCCTGCGTGCAGGCTGTTACAGCTTCTCGGCAGGAAGCGGCGGCTCACCGAAGAAGTGGCGATACGCACGCTCTTTCGGGGCCTCGTTGACGATGTCGAAGCCAACGACCTCGCGGGCCCATTCCCTCTGCGACTCGATCACCCGTCCGAAGAAGGGGTTCTCCGCGGAGTTGCGTTCGATCACCGTGTCCCACGCCTGCAACTGCGCGTCGAGGATCTCGTCCGGCGTGATGTAAAGGTTGACGCCATGGTTCTCCACGAGGTCTCGCTGCGCATCGGGATAGCGGTCCATCGCCTTCCAGGACATGTCGGAGGAGGCAGCCTCACCTGCATGTTTGAGAATCGCTTGCACCTCGTCCGGCAGACCCTCGAACTTCGTCTTGTTGAAGCTGATTTCGAAGGCCTCGCAGTCCTGGTGGTAGCTTTGCAGCATCCAGTGCTTCGCCACGTCCTGGAAGCCCAGGAAGCGGTCGGAGGAGGGGTTGTTGAACTCCGCGCCGTCGATGACGCCGCGATCGAGCGCCGGAACGATATCCGCGCCACCCAGGATAGTCACGGCCGCGCCGAACTCTTCCATCAGATCGGCGGCCAAACCGACGGTGCGGTAACGCATCCCCTCAAGCTGATCGACGCCGCGAATCGGTTCGGTGAACCAGCCCAGCGCCTGCGTCGGCATCGGACCGGTCAGGAAGCCGACCAGATCCATGCCCAGAACTTCCTGAACCAGCTCGTCATAGAGCTCCTGGCCGCCGCCGTACTTCATCCAACCGAGAAACTGGTTGCCGTTCCAGCCGTAGGAGGGCGGTGTGCCGAACAGAGAGGCGGTCTTGTCCTTGCCGTACCAGTAGGCGCTCACGCCGTGCCCGCCGTCGAGCGCGCCACCGATAATCGCGTCCTGGATTTCCAGCGCTCCGACCACGGCACCGGAGGGCAGCAGGTTGATCTGCATGCGGCCGCCGGACATCTCGTTGACGAAGCCGACGTAATCGGCGGCGAACTCATGGAAGATGTCGCCCGAGGGCCAACCGCTCTGCATCGTCCAGGTCGTCGTCTCGGCGCGACTCACGTTAGGGAAAGCGATGGCAGCGGTGCCGCCCACGGCAGCTGCGCCGGTGGCGGTCAAAAATTTGCGGCGTGAGGATACGGCGCTTGTCTCGGCGGAGGTATCTTCCCCCACCGCAGTCTCGGCCGTTTTGTTCTTCGTGTCCCTGGTCATTACGTTAGACCTCCCTAAATTGGTGTTCATTTTGGTCAGTCGTCTCTGCGCGGCATTTGGAACCGGGCTATGGCCCCGCGTAGTCTACCAGCAATGCTCCACTCGGGGTCCCGATCGAACCTGGCGGACGACACGGTTGCTGGACAAAGTGCCCTTGACCGGTCCACACGCGCAGTTCGCCAACAAATGGTACCCACCTCACATTCAGGATACAAGGCCCGAGCCGTTAACTTGCTGAGTTGACGTAAAAATATCCCCTCATTGGTCTTTTGTTAATTCCACTGCCAACCGGCATTTCGACTCGACGGCGTTGATATTGCACGAGGTTGCCCACGACTGGGAGCGATCCAGGCAAGGGCTTCAGATCCGCTACTGTTGCGCGAGTTTGCATCAAAAATACGTCGCGATCCGAGAGTCATGCCCGTCACCCTGCCACCAAGGATTTCAATTGTCGGTTCGCCACGGCGAGCATCGCGAGATCCGGCGTTCCCGCGGCTTTCAGTTCGGCCAGCAGTTGCTCGGTGCGGGTGATCAGGGGCTTGCGGTGCTCGGCCCAGCCCTCGATGGACCCGTTGCCCGCGCCCTTGCCGTTTGCCTGCTGGATGACCTCGAGCGTCAGGTCCGTCTGATGGCTGTAGAGGTCGTCGATGATCGCGGTGATCGCCAGTTTGTCCCACGCCTCCTCGGTCGGCAGTTGGTGCGCCGCGCCGCGCAGCCAATCGAAGCCGAAACGGTTGCCGATGGTGAAATAGGTCTCGCCGACGTCGCCGACCGCGCTGCCGGTGTCTCCGGCGATTCGTACGATGTCCAGCGTGGGCGGCAACAGGCGCAAGGCGGCGACCGAACGGGCGAGATCTTCCGGCACACCCTTGCGGACGTACGCCTTGACGCGCTGGTTCAGCACCTGCCGGTCACCTTGACTGAGGAGCGTGTCCAGCGATCCCGCGATGACTTCGACGCCCCTGCCGTGGGCTTCGATCTCGCGGGTAATGTCGACCGGCTTCGAGCAATGGCGCAGCAGCCAAGTCGTCGCCGCCTCGATCAGGCGGCCGCATTCAATGAACATGGCATACTGCGTTTCCGAGGGGACCTTCGTGTCGAGCGACTCGATCTCCTGCCAAAGCCGCCGCAGCCCGAACACCTCGCGCGCGACCGCATAGGCGCGGCAGATCTCCTCGGCCGACATGCCGGTTTTCTCGCGGACCTCGTGGACGAAGGGAAACCCGCTGCGGTTGATGACCGAGTTGGTGGTCTGCGTCGCGATGATCTCCCGGCGCAGGCGGTGCCCGCCGATCCGCTCCGCGTGCTTCTCCTGAAGCTCGCTGGGGAAATAGGCGCGGAGATCGGCTTCCATGTAGGGATCGTCGGGCAGGCTGGAGGCCAGCAACTCCTCGTACAGCACGATCTTGGCGTAGCTGATCAGCACCGACGTCTCTGGCCGGGTCATGCCGATAGCCTGTTTGCGCCGCTCCAGGATCGTTTCGTCGTCGGGCAGAAATTCGATGGCCCGGTGCAGCTTGCCCTGTCGCTCCAGCGCCCGCATGAAGCGCGCGGCGCGGTCGACAAGACGCGAACCGAGCTGCTCCGTAACGGAGATCGCCTGCGTTTGCAGGTAGTTGTCGCGCAGCACCAGGGCCGCGACCTCCTCGGTCATCCTCTCCAGCAACTGGTTGCGCTGCTTGCGCGTGATATCGCCGCTGCGCTCCACATCGCCGAGCAGGATCTTGATGTTGACCTCGTGGTCCGAGCAGTCGACACCGGCCGAGTTGTCGATGGCGTCGGTGTTGCACCGCCCGCCATTCAGGTCGTATTCGATCCGCGCGCGTTGAGTCATGCCGAGATTTGCGCCCTCGCCGATGACCTTTGCGCCAACCTCGGTCGCGTTCACACGCAACGAGTCGTTCGCACGATCACCCACCTCCGCATGGCTTTCGCCGCTTTCCTTGATGTAGGTGCCGATGCCGCCGAACCACATCAGTTCGACGTCGCACCGAAGGATCGCACGCAGCAGTTCGTTCGGCGGACAACTGTCTTTCGATAGCTTCAGCAGCTTCTTGATCTCCGGCGTCAGGGACACCGACTTGGCGCGCCGGTCGAACACGCCGCCACCCTTGGAGATCAGCTTCTTGTCGTAGTGGTCCCACCCCTTGGCGGCGTCGAACAGCCGCTTGCGCTCGTCCCACGACGCCGCCGCGTCCGGGTTCGGGTCGAGGAAGATGTGCAGATGGTTGAAGGCCGCTTGCAGGCGAATGTGTTTGGAGAGCAACATGCCGTTGCCGAAGACGTCGCCGCCCATGTCGCCGCAGCCTGCAACGGTAAAGTCCTGGCTCTGGGTGTCCTTCCCAAGTTCGCGGAAATGGCGCTTAACGCTTTCCCATGCGCCGCGCGCGGTGATTCCCATCGCCTTGTGGTCGTATCCCGCGGAGCCGCCCGAGGCGAAGGCGTCGTCCAGCCAGAAGCCGTAGTCCTGCGAAATTCCGTTGGCGATGTCGGAGAAGGTGGCCGTGCCCTTGTCGGCCGCGACCACGAGGTAGGGGTCGTCGCCATCGCGCCGCACCAGATCGCGCGGCGGCACGATCTTGCCGTCGACCAGATTGTCGGTGATGTCCAGCATTCCGCACATGAAGGTCTTGTAGCAGGCGATCCCTTCGTCCTGAACGTCCTGGCGGCTTGCTGCCGGGCCGGGCGGACGTTTCACGATAAAGCCGCCCTTGGACCCCACGGGGACGATGACGGCGTTCTTCACCTGTTGCGCCTTAACCAGCCCCAGGATCTCGGTGCGGAAATCCTCGCGCCGGTCGGACCAGCGCAAGCCGCCGCGCGCGACCAGCCCGAAGCGCAGATGCACCGCCTCCATGCGCGGCGAATAGACGAAAATTTCAAGGAACGGTTTAGGCAGCGGCAGTTCGTCGATATTCTGGCTATCCAGTTTCAAGGACAGGTAGCTTTTCAGCTTTCCGTCGCCGTCGTGCTGGAAATAGGTGGTGCGCAGCGTGGAGTCGATGGCGTTGAGGAAGCGCCGGAGAATGCGGTCTTGATCCAGGATCGCCACATCCTCCAACTTCTCGCCGATCGTGGCGATGACCGCTTCCGCCTGTTCGTCCCGCTGGCCCCTGAACTTCGGATCGAAACGCAGGTTGAACAGCTTGATCAGCAGACGCGCGATCTCGGGATAGTCGGCCAGAGTGTCTTCCATGTAGCTCTGGCTGAACGGGGCGGCGGCCTGGCGCAGGTACTTCGAGTAAGCGCGCAGCAGCACGATGTCGCTCCACTCGAGCCCGCCGATCAAGACCAGACGGTTAAAGCCGTCGTTCTCCATCTCGCCGCGCCAGATCCGGGCGAAGGCATCGTGAAAGTTGTCTTTCACATTCGAGAGGTCGATCGGCTGCCCGCCCGCCGTGCACATATCGAAATCGTGTATCCACACCGAGCTGTCGGAGCCGAGCGGCCGAACGTCGTAGGGATGCTCCGAAATCACCACGATCCCCATGTTCTCCAGCATCGGCAGGATGTCCGAGAGGGGAATCGGCGGTCCGGCATGGTAGATCTTCAGACGGACCTCGTCTTCCTGCGCCTCGATCGGGCGATAGAGGTTCATCGCAAGGTCGTCGGTGGCCAGCGCCTCTTCGATTCGTTCGAT
>SKZV01000325.1 GCA_007127165.1 Rhodovibrio sp.
CGCTGTCCATGCCGAGTCACGGATCGCTGCAGTCGACCTCGACGGCGGAACGCTGCGGTTGGAGAGTGGGGACGAGGTCGCACACGACCTGCTGATCCTTTCGGCGGGTCCCTGGACCGGCGAACTGCTGCCGGAGTTGGCGCGGCGTCTGACGCCGTCCCGGCAGGTCGTTTGCTACGGCGAAATACCCGAGGCGCTGCAAGAGCAATGGGCGGAAATGCCGATGGTGTTGGAGATCGGCAAGGATTCGCCCGGCTTCTACGCGGTGCCGCCGGTCTTTGGCGGGCCGCTGAAGGTGGGCGACCACGCCTTCACCCTCACCGGAGATCCCGATCGGGAGCGGTTTCCGGAAGCGGACGAGTGTGCGGAGATTTTCGAGCGTGCTGGCGGGCGCGTGCGGGATTTCCAGGGCTACCGCTTGATCGAGGGCAAGACCTGCTTTTACACGGTTGCCGAGGAAGAGCGTTTCCTGGTGGCGCGGCGCGAACGCGGCTTCGTTTTCGCCGGCTTCTCCGGCCACGGCTTCAAGTTCGGGCCGCTGATCGGGGAACGCTTCGCCGATATGCTGGCGGGAAAGCTGAGTCACGAGCGCTTCATACGCTGGATCGAAGGCCGTGGTGCGTGACGCAGCCGTCCCGCTCTGCTAAAGACCCGGCATCATGACCGGAAAAGATCAACCGAACTCCAACCCGATCCATGTCGCGCTCGACACCGTCGATCTGGCGCGCGCCCAAACACTTGCGCGCGCGCTGGCCGGAGCGGTCGGCGGGATCAAGCTTGGCAAAGAGTTCTTTACGGCGCACGGACCGCAGGGCGTGCGCGCCGTTCAGAGGGCGGCCGGGGATAGCCCGCTCTTCCTGGATCTGAAGTTCCACGACATCCCGAACACCGTGGCCGGAGCGATTCGCGCGGCCGCGCCGCTGGAGCCCTATATGATCAACGTTCACGCAGCGGGTGGCGCGGCAATGATGGCGGCGGCGGCGCGCGCGGCTGAGGAAGCGGCGGAGGCCTCTGGATGCAGCCGCCCCAAGGTGCTCGCGGTCACGGTTCTGACTAGCCTGGACGAAAGCGACCTGGACGCCGTGGGCCAGCGCGGCCCGGTGGAGTCGCAGGTGCGCAGGCTGGCGGCCTTGGCGCTCGACTCGGGGCTGGACGGCGTTGTCTGCTCGCCGCGTGAGATCGCCGTCCTGCGCCGCGACTTGGGTAATTCGGCAATTCTGGTGGTTCCCGGCGTTCGTCCAGCGGGCGCAGCCGCGGGCGATCAAAAGCGCACCACGACTCCGCGCGAAGCGATCGAGGCGGGCGCCGATGTGCTGGTGATCGGCCGTCCGATCACGCAGGCGTCCGACCCGGCCGAAGCGGCCCGCCAAATCATGTCCGAGTTGAGCGGAGCGCGCTAAGCACGATGGCCGATAACAACCAATCGCCCCAGCATGGGCAAACGCCGGAGCCCGTCACCCTTCGCGACGGCGCTGCAGAGATCGTGCAGACGCTGCGCCGCAGCTTATTCATGTTGCCGCAGGTCGCTCTGACGCCCTTCATCGTCGTCTTTCTGGTGCAGGGCGGCGCATTCCTTGCCAGCGGCGGCGCGATGATGGAACTCGAAAACGAGACGCCGCAGATCAGCCCCCTGGCGATCGCGGCGCTGCCCGTCATCATCCTGGCCTACGCGGTCTTCATGGTGGACTGGCTGCGGCTGTTGCTGCTGGGACCCTCTCCGGAGACGACACGGCCACGCACGACTCTGCGCAGCCGGGACTTCCGGTTCCTGTTTCGCTGCCTTTTGGTGATTCTGATGGGATTTTTGGGGGCCTTGCCTGTGGCGCTTTTGGCGCCTGCGCTGGTTCCGATTGGCGGCATCGTACTCGTGGCGATCCTCTCGGTTGTGCTGGCGGTTACGACGATGCTTGCAGTGGGGCTCGTGCTGCCGGGAACGGCCATCGACCGCGAGTTCAGCTTCGGGGACTCCTGGCGAGCGACGCGGGAGGTTCTGAGCAGTCTTCTCGGTCTGGTCTTGATCGTCGTTCTGCCGGTGCATCTGCTTGCGATGCTGATGGCGATGCTCTACGGCGCGACGATGGGTATGCACGGATTGATGGTTCCGCTGCTGGCGCTGAGCATTGCGATGGAGTTCATCGAACTCGCGGTGGTCGCCACGCTGCTTGCCGTCGTTTACCGCCGCCGCGTCGGAGTGGATCAGACGAACCCGGGCGGGGGCGGAGCGAACGGCTCGTGAGCTCAGTGGAGACGGCAACCTTTCCGCGTATGCATGCCGGGCGGGTGCTGCTGGAGAGCGCACGGAGTCTCGGCGGAAACGCGTCCGCCGCGATTCGCCTTGGGTGGCTGGCGGTTGCGGTGTCGCTCGCGACGAATGTTGCATATCGGACGGTGTTGCCGGAGGGGTTTCCCTGGGCGCTGCTGTCGATCCTGATCCCGCTGCCTTTTTGGCTGATGCTCTGCGTCGCGTGGCACCGGCTTCTCCTCAAGGGACCGGACAGCGTGCAAGCGCCGCCGCTGCGGCTGGAGCGGACGCACGGCCGGTATCTCTTGAAACTGACCCTGTTTATCGTCGTCTTCACGCTCCTGACGGTGCTGGCGGTCCTGCCGATGGGCGCGGTAGACCTCAGCCTGCGGGTTGCCACCGGGGCGAGCGGGATTGCGGTCTGGCTGGTGCTGACCCTGCTGACGCCGTTACTCCTCAAACTGCCGGGCGAGGCGGTGGGGCGCGATCTGCCGAAGGGCGCATGGCAGGGGCGGCTTGCGAACGTCCCGCAGGCGGCGCTGGTCTGGCTGCTGTTCATGGCATTGGCGGCGGCGCTCACGGTCTGGCGCGGCTCGCCGGTCGAAGGCGAAGCGCTGGACCTGCTCGGGGCGGTTCGACTTGTCCCGGAGGTACTGCTGGATTACATCCTGCTCTTGGTATTTCTAACGCTGCTGTCGGTCGTCTACCGGCATCTGAGCGAGAAGAGCGAGCCTGCATGAGTATCGCGGTAAAAGTGTGCGGACTTCGCACGGCGGAGGCCTTCGCGGCGGCGCGCGAGGGCGAAGCGGCCTTTGTCGGCTTCATATTCTATCCGCCGTCGCCCCGCTATCTCCCGCCGGAGGAGGTTCGGGACTTGACGAACGGCACGACGAACGGCCCCTGCAAGGTCGGAGTGGTCGTCAATCTATCCGATGCGGAGATCGAGGCCATCGTGAAGGCCGCGCCGCTGGACATGCTGCAACTCCACGGCAGCGAGAGCCCGGAGCGTGTGGCCGAGGTCAAGGCGCGCTTCGGGTTGCCGGTGATGAAGGCCATCGCGGTGGCCGGACCCGACGATATCGCCCGCGCGGAAGCTTATCTGCCGGTGGCGGACCGCCTGCTGTTCGACGCCAAGCCGCCGAAAGACCTCAAGGGCGCGCTCCCCGGCGGGAACGCTTTGTCGTTCGACTGGCAGTTGCTGGCGGGGCGCGATTGGCCGCTGCCCTGGATGCTCTCGGGCGGATTGACCGTGGACAACCTCGCGGAAGCGGTGCGAATCGCAAGGGCGCGGGCGGTCGATGTTTCCAGCGGGGTCGAGGACCGGCCCGGCGAGAAGAACCCGGCGAAGATCGCCGCCTTGCTGGAGCGGGCGCGGACGCTTGAGCCCGTTTCCTGATGGCCCGTTGCCTGAAAGGTTGAAATCCGGCACTCTCCGCCAAACCCGAACCAAGACGAGGGCAAAGACGTCCATGGCAGTCGAGCGAGCGAACACCTATCGCGGCGGTCCCGATCCCTTCGGGCACTTTGGTATCTACGGCGGGCGCTTTGTCGCGGAAACATTGATGCCGCTGATCCTGGAAGTGGAGAAGGCCTA
>SKZV01000142.1 GCA_007127165.1 Rhodovibrio sp.
CCAACCGCCCGTGGTGGCCCCGGTCCCACTGTCGGACTCGAAGAGGTTGCCGGAGGTGGGCGCGACCGGGAGTCCTTCCGCGAAATGGTTGCGCTCCATCTGATAGACCATGATCCGTTCCGCGAGCGGGGGGCAAAGCGTGCGCACCAGCGCGAGCAGGCGGCCCGCGTTCCCCACGATGACCTCCCGCCGGGGCAGTTGCACCAGCCGCACGATGCCCTCGGCCACCTGCTCCGGCGGGTAGATCGGCGTGAGGGGCTTCACCGGGCGGCCGGTGTGGTTGGCGGCGTCCAAGAAAATCGGTGTGTCGATGGACGACGGCAGGACGCTGGAAACGCGCACGCCGGGGGCGTCCACAAGTTCCATGCGAAGACATTCCGAGAGGCCGAGGTTCGCCCACTTCGAGGTGACGTAGGCGCTGGTGTAAGGCTGCCCGGCGTGGCCCAGCACCGACGAGATATTGATCAGGTGCCCGCTGCCTTGTTCCCGGAACTGGCGGATCGCGGAGCGCGCGCCGTTCACGTAGCCGAGGATGTTGGTATCGAGAACCCGCTCGTAGTCGCGGCGCGGCGTTTCTTCCAGGCGGCCGAACATCGTGACGGCGGCGTTGTTCACCCAGACATCGATGCGGTCGTAGCTGGTTACCGCGGCCTCGCAGAGCGCTTCGATCTGATCGGCGTCGCGAACGTCGGTCGGCACTGCGATGCCGCGACCGCCGAGTTCCTCGCATTCGTGCAGGGCGCTTTCCAGCGCCTCGCGGCGGCGGGCGGCGAGCACAAGGGTTGCACCGCGCCGGGCAAAGGCATGGGCGGTCGCTCTACCGATACCGCTCGAGGCCCCGGTGATGACGACGACAGCGTTGCGCAGATTCGGGAACATGGTTCGCTGGTACCTCCCCTCCGGTGGCGGGACCCTATGGCTCGGCAAGGTCCGGTCGAGGAATAACCCGCATGCGCGAACGAGGTTCCGCAGGTCGCCGTTTTTCGAAGAGCACCTCGCGCCCGCCATGAAGGTTGCGCGGAAACCTCGCCGGGGCTTGGACAAAATCTGGGAATTGCTTCGGATCGGATCGCTCAGAGCCGGTGGCGCTCGATCTCCATGAACTCTTCGTAATGATAGACTTCCAGGAGAGCGAGCAGGCGGGTGCGCGCGCGGCTTACGCGGCTTTTGATAGTGCCCAGCGCGCAGCCGCACACCTCTGCCGCCTCTTCGCAACTCAGTCCGGAGCCGCTGACCAGGAGAAGCGCTTCCTTTTGATCGGGCGGCAGCTTTTCCAGCGCCCGATGCATTGCCGTAACCTTCAGCGACCATTCCTGCTGCGGTTCAACCAGCCGCATGTCCTCCACTTCTCGCGAAAGGACCGCGGACTCGCGATGTTTCTTTCGGTAGTTCGTGTAGAAGACGTTGCGCTCGATACGGAAGAGCCACGCCTTCATGTTCGTCCCGGCTGCGAACTGATGAATGCTCCCCAGCGCCCGGATCAGCGTTTCCTGCACCAGATCGTCCGCCTCGGCACCGTTCTTGGTGAGGGACATGGCAAAGGCCCGGAGCGAGGGGATCATATCGATGATGAGATCTTTCTTGGCATCCTCCTCATCGGGAGCCGTTTCCCCATCACCGGCCTCGTTATCACCGGCGTGAGCGGGATCGACCCCAGCGTCGCCAGCACAGGATTCACCAGCGCCGGAGGATACGAAGTTGTCCAGATTAAAAGCAGGAGTGTCTATATCATTAGTGTGAGGGCCATCCCGATTATTATTATCTCCAGGCGCTTTTCTTGCCAAATCCATATCGTTCTCCCTTCGGTAGCGTCGGCGGGCGAGCGCGGGAAGGTTTCGATCGCATGCTTTTCAATCGACACATAAGCGGCTACACGAGTTCCCCCTCTAAACCGTTCGGGAAGAAGCTACTTCTTTAGAAGACACGGAGAAATTGCTCTACCGCATAGGAGGAACTCATGCGGTGCGGGTTTGTTAAATGCTTATAAGCAATTGCGAGCGACTGAGTATTGAGGACAACGAATAATTGAGCGGAAAAGACGAGCCCGAAGACTCTCCTCGGGCGAAGCAGGAGCGGCCGACGATTGAACAAATCAGGCGGGGCATCGACAGTGGGCGTTCCGGCGAAGAGGCTCCCTATCCGGACCCGGCTGCCGCGCTGCTTGGAAGCGACGACGAGGCGGCGGGGTATCCGGCGTCGCCCGAAGCCCGGCGTCTCGAGGAGGAGCACCAGCGAGCCACTCCTGTCGATCATCGCAGCGGCGGCAAGTCGGGTGAACCGGGCGGCCCCACGGCCCAGAACAGGTTCGTGAAGATCGGCGCGGTGGCGGCGGGGTTGGTCGTGCTTTTCTTGTTGATCGTGTTGCTGTGATAGACGGCGATTGTGCGGAGTACGGAACTCTTCATGTCAGGGCTATGTATCTTGCGCAAATCCTGTTGCTTGCGGAAATATCGCCGAGGTAGAGATGGCCAAGTCGGATCGCCGTGAAACGGAAATCCTGGAGAGGGGCGATATCTTCTTTCTTTTTCGCCCCCGCGTCGAAGAAGAAGGACCGGAGGGGCTCGACGACGTACAGCGGTTCTTCGTGGCGCTCAGGCCGGAGGGCGGCGGCAAGGTTCGGCTGCTGACGGTGGGCCGAAAACGCCTGCCGGACGTGGCGGAGCACGAGCGGCAGTGGGGATTCGTGGCGATGGTCGCGGGCTCCGGCCAGGCGATCGAACGAGAGTTGCGGGCCGTCGATTACGAAACCAAGACCCGAGGCGAGCGGCACGAGCCGGCGGCCCGGCCAGCCGGAGAAGGCGTCTACGCCATCAGCCTTGAAGATGGCCAGATGCATCTCTCCTACGTGTTGGAGTTGCCGGATAAGTCATCGGAGGTGCAAAAGGCTCTTGAGATCCGCCGGGAGGCGAGCTTTGCCCTTTCGGTCAAGAATCCGGAGAGAGGCCAGCCTTCGGGTGCCGGGCTCGCGCCGAAGGAAAAGCAGGACTACCCCGACAAGCTCCAACGCGAGTTCAAAGGCCGGCGTTTCGAGCAAAAGGACGTGCGCTTACTGGACTTCGAGAACGCCGAGTTCATGCTGGTCGGCGCGCGCGGGGACCCGCAGAAGGCCTATGACCTGGATCTGGACGCGGAGCAGGAGACTTACCAGCGCGCTGATATCGTCCGGGATCTGCGAATGACGAAATCGCGGCATCCTATCGAGCCGTTGTTCGAGGGACGATGGCGCTAGAGCGCGATGTCTAGTCGGAACTGCTGGTGACGAGGGTGGTGAGAAGCTGCGCTCCATGGGCCCGGCCAGGGGTGGGGCCAGTGGATTGGTGGGGACTGGCGTTTACGGTATCGCGCGGGTTGTCGTTCAACCGTCCAGTGGCCTCGTCATAATGCCATCGATTTGGAAACAGCCGCGCGAGTTCCCGTCCGACAAACGGAGACACTCTATGACTCGGCCTCCGGATTTTTTCGCCACTGGGCATGTAGGTCTCGATGCGTGATGTTCTTGGTCGCTTCACCGCCGACAGCGCAGGCGCCGTGCGAACGGCCACCCGCAGCATTGCGGCGGCGAACCGTCGCCTATGGTAAACGCGGGCGCAATTGCGGTCGCTAACCTGCATTAGCGGCAACCTCGTCCTTCACCCGTTTCCTTTTGAGAGCTTCGAACTGATCCAGATTAGCGGTTGTGCCATTGGGACAAGGTAGCCTTCGTGAACGGGTACGCCGTTACAGTTTTGGTCAGTCACGGGGCTGGCCTTGCAAATAGAAGGGGTCGTTTAATGCCCGACTTGCGGAACCAGCTACTTGACGAGCTGCCGCACCTGAAACGTTATGCAATGGCGCTTTCGCGCAGTCACACTCTTAGTGAAGATATGGTTCAGGATTGCGTCGTGTCGGCGATCGCCCGTGGGCACCAGTTCCGGGACGACATGCCTTTGCGCCCCTGGCTCTTCGCGATTCTGCGAAACAACTTCTTCACTCATATCCGCCGCGAGAAACAGCACCCCCTTGCAAATGGCGAGACCGCCGAACGCGATTTGCCGACCACCAACGGCGATCAGGAAACGCAGGTTGAACTGTCCGAACTGCAGAGCGCTCTGGACCACCTCTCCTGTAATCACCGCGACCTGATCGTAAAAATTCTCGTCGAAGGCCTCAGTTATGACGAGGTGGCTCAGGCGTTGAAGGTGCCGGTTGGCACAATTCGCTCCCGTCTGGCGCGGGCGCGAATAAATATGCGACTGGAACTGGGGCGCAAGACCTATCTCCTGGAGGGCAAGCCGCCGTCAGGCGGGAGGAACACGCGTCGCACGGACGTCCAAGCTAGCTCCTGAAGTACGACATTTGATATTGTCCAGAAGACAACGAGTAACTGGGTCGACGCCTTTATGAAAACGCTTAAGATCGACATCCGCTCATGGCCGTAGCCGCAGGCGCTCTGGCGCGAAAGCTCAACCAGTACTTTCTACTTGGAGATGCGGAACTCCAGGCGATCCGCGATCTTGAGCGGCCGCACCGCACGGTGCGCGCGGGCACCGAGTTGGTCCACGAGCGGCAGACCAACCACCGCGCGTTCATTCTCAAGGACGGCTGGGCGGTTGCCTACAAAACGCTGCCGGACGGCAGCCGCAAGTCATCGACTTCGCCGGGCCGGGCGACTTCATGGGGCTGCGCAGCGTGCTGTTGCGAACCTCGGATCACAGCTTCGCGGCGGTGACCGAGATCGCCGTTGCGGAGAT
Organism: Rhodovibrio sp.; assembly: GCA_007127165.1. Classification (GTDB taxonomy): domain Bacteria; phylum Pseudomonadota; class Alphaproteobacteria; order Kiloniellales; family Rhodovibrionaceae; genus SKZV01. The sequence continues at coordinate 4,731 of SKZV01000142.1, forward strand.
TTCGGCGCATCAGGTGACAGAGACTTTTCAGCGGTGGCCGCGCCTCGGCGCGGCTGTCTTGTGGGCGGCCTCGCGCGACGAGGCGATGGTGGTCGAGCACCTGGTGAACCTCGGTCGTCGCGATGCGCTCCAGCGCACGGCCCATCTACTGGTCGAACTTGGTCTCCGATTGGAATTTGTCGGCCTCGGCACGGCCAGCGGCTTCACCTGCCCGCTCAACCAGTATCTCCTGGCCGATGCCTTGGGCCTGACGGCGATCCACGTCAATCGTGTGCTCCGCGCGTTGCGCGAACGCAACCTCGTCACCGTGCGCGGCGGCGAGGTGGTTTTCCACGACCTGGCTGGAGTGCGCGCGCTCTCGGATTATTACGGCGGATACCTCGACCAGATTGATGAGAGCGAGCACTGATCCCGCTGACGGGGATCACGTGTTCGTGACCTGTGAGGGCCGTCACGGCGGGCAGAGGGGCCTTGCGTCAGTCTCGGCAGCGACAGAGACAAGCCTTCCGAAGATGGAGTCTCTGATCGTCGGCCAGTCGGGATATCCCGCCATGAACTGCTCCCTTGCTTGGTCTGTTTGTGGACCGGCGTCCGGGGTTTGTCGGCCGTAAGCCCCGTCGATTTTGCTCATGTCCCCTCCCCGGAAAAGCCCGGAAAACCGGAGACCAGGACCAGTATCGCCGCCGCGAGGCAGGCGGCTGCCGCCACGAAGGCGCCGTTGTACAGCCAGGCGATGCGAAACGTCGATTCGCCCAAGCTCCGCGCGATGATCATGTTCACGGCGGAAATCGGCGAGACCATCGTTCCGAGGCCCCAGACGACCGCGAGGGCCAAAGCCACGAGCGCGCGCGACGCCTCGACCGGCGTTGCGGGGAACGTTCCGCCGATAAAGGTTATGAAGGCGATGGGGTGGATTCCGACAGCGGCGAGCATCGTGCCGACGAGGACAAGGATTGCAGGCGTTGCGGCGGCGTCCAGCGCGACACCCGCCTGGGCCTCCAACCATCCCAGGATCTGCGGGGCGTGGCCGAGCAAGGCGACCGCGAACAGGTTGGCGGACAGCAGCACGAACATCTCGTTGCGCAGGTACGGGACCTCGAAATAAAGCTCGGATCGCAAGGCGTAACTGCGCCTTCCGGTTCGAACGCGATACCACAGCAACGCGACGATCGGGGCTGTCAGCCCGATGGCGACCGGCATCGCCAGCGATGCGAGTTCGTGCAACAGGAGGACCGGCGTCCCGACCAGGACGATCGCGGCGAGCACGACGAACAGGGGAGGAGCCAGAGGCGGCGTGTCGCTTTCCGAGACAGCCGCGAGAGGCGATTGCGTGGTGCTCGCGAAGCTCCAGAGCCACGTGAGCGCCACCAGAGAGAGGCCGATGAAAAGCCCGACAGCGGCCACCTCGCCCCAGCGGGTGGACAACGCGGTCAGGGCTGCCGCCATTCCGATCATGAACGGGGACCAGCAACCGGCGGCGCTAAAACCGCGTGCCGTCGGTAGCGTCATTGCGCGAGCCAAGCCAGCTTCGGTCGACGATCCCCTGAGTGAAAGGACGAGTTGCAGCCCTGCCATGTTCAGCAGACCCCCAATGAAGTGCCCGCCCAAGCTCATCGCCAGCGTGCGCGTCCCCGGCCTCAGGCGTGCAAGTACATTCCCGAGACCGCCAAACGCGCGGTCCTGCGCGAGCGACTTTTGCAGCCACAGAACGGCGCCGAAAAGGACGAGCAACGGAAGCGTCTTCCGGATTGCCGTCCATAGCGACAGGAAGGACGGCCATACGCCCTGTGTGCCGAGAGCCAGAAGGACGACGCTGACGAGGAGATAAGCGCAGCCGACCATCATCGGCAGCGCACGCACGCGCAATAGCTCCGCCGCGACGAAAGCGGCAAGGAAAGGGACCGCTATACCCTCTGGAATCCACGGGAAGACGGCAGCCAACACAGTGAACACATACGCGCCTGTGAAGAAAACCGTCGATACGCGAAGCCCCTGTGCCGGAATGGCCGAATGCAATGCGATTCACCTGAATTGCGCTCATCGACACGCTCTGCCCGTCCCAACAGGCTTTCTCGCGAGTCATGTTCCTTGCATAAATTGCAAACTTCTAACACATCGTCTATGGGGTATATGTTTTTAGTACACCACGCGCCAAACCTCGATCTCCGATGAACCGCCCCGGGTTTCCCGGAGGCGCTTTCGTTTGAGTCACGCGGCCACCGCCGGCTCCTTGATTGAGGCGTGGTAGCGTTCCTCGGCCTCGGCTGGCGGGATGTTGCCAATGGGCTCCAGCCGCCGGCGATTGTTGAACCAATCCACCCATTCCAGTGTGGCGAACTCGACCGCTTCGAAGTTGCGCCACGGCCCGCGTCGATGGATAACTTCGGCCTTGTAGAGGCCGTTGATCGTCTCGGCCAGCGCGTTGTCGTAAGAACCGCCGACGCTGCCCACCGAAGGTTCGATGCCGGCCTCGGCCAGGCGCTCGGTGTATTTGATACGTATTGGCTGCCCCGGTCGCTATGGTGCACCAACCCACCGCTCCGGACCGGGCGCCTGTCATGGAGGGCCTGTTCGAGCGCGTCGAGCACCAAGCCGGCATGCGCCGTCCGGCTCACCCGCCAGCCGACAATCCGCCGGGCAAAGGTGTCGATGACAAAGGCGACATAGACGAAGCCCGCCCAGGTCGCGACGTAGGTAAAATCGCTGACCCACAGCCGGTTCGGCGCGCTCGCCTGGAACTGGCGGTTGACCCTGTCCAGCGGGCAAGACGCGGCCTTATCGCTTCGCGTCGTCTTCACCGGCTTGCCGCGGATAACGCCCTCAAGGCCCATCTCGCGCATCAGCCGCGCCACCGTGCAGCGGGCGACATCAAAGCCTTCGCGCTGCAATTGCCGCCAAACCCCGGATCAAGTCCGGGGCAGGCTCTTGCGCACGCCGTAAACGCGGAAGTTCGCTTCGAACACCCGGCGCACCTCCGGCTTCAAAGCGCCATCACGCTTCGCGCGAGCACACAGGCGGGAGGGATTGCGCCGCTTGGCCACGTCATCGTGGTAAGTCGACGGGGCGATCGCCAACACCCGGCAAATCGGCTCGACCCCATGCGCCGCACGGCGCTCATCGATGAAGGCGATCATCGCTTCAGTGGGCGGTCGAGCTCCGCCATCGCAAAATATGCCGACGCCTTGCGCAGGATCTCATTGGCTTGCCTGAGTTCACGGACCTCACGCTCCAGCGCCCGAATACGATCGCGCTCCTCCGTGGTGGACCCAGGCCGCGCGCCGCCGTCGCGCTCGGCCTGCCGGACCCAGCGGCGCAGCGTCTCTGCCGTACAGCCGATCTTCGCCGCCACCGAAGCGATCGCCTCCCACTGCGAGGCGTAATCGCCCTGGTGGTCCAAAACAAGACGGACCGCCCGCTCGCGAACCTCCGCCGGATACCGTGTCGAATGCTTTCCCTTAACAGCTCCTACTTCTCACAAGTCGGAGCCTCCGGGAAACCCGGGGCGGTTCACCGTTAATTATTCCGCCGTCGCGCTGAACGGCTCCATCGTCGCAGGGCTCCCGCTTCCGGTGGCCCCTGGCTCCAGCACGAAAGCGATGTGCCGATGCAGGCCGCGCGAAATCCAGTGTTCGCGGTGCAGGTGCAGTCCGTGGCGCGCGAAGGTTTCGCGCCAGCGCGGAACGGTGCGGAAGTGCAGGCCCCGCGACATACGACCGCCGCTGCGCAGACTGTTGACCAGGTTGTCCAGCCGCGACAGCAGCCACCGCCCCGGCCGACAGCGGTAGACCGATTCCGTCACGATCAGGCGGCTCCGCGTGACCCGCGCGGCTTCAACAAGCACACGCTCCGGATCGTCGCAGTGGTGCAGCACCATCATGACCAGCGTCGTGTCGAAGTGATTGTCGGGAAATGGGATCGTATGGCCGTCGTAAAGCGTCAGCGGCAGGTCCGTGCGGTTCAGGTCCACGACATCGAGAAGCTGAACGTCGCGGCGAGGGTTCTCCGCCTTCAGCATGCCGCCGATCCAGCTTTCCGCCGCGCCCACTTCCAGCACACGCGCGCCACTGACGAATGGGCGAACCCGCGCTCCGTTGCGCAGCGCCCGCATCTTCAAAAGCCGGTCGAGCCAGCCGTTGCTCCTATGGGCCGCGTCCGCCGCTTTCACGCCGAGCGCTCCGGCTTGGCTTTCTCGTGTTCCGGGCCGTCCTCGTCTTGCGGCAGTTCGTCGCGCAGTGCGCGCCGCGCGATCCGCGTGATGTATAGCGTGACCGCGATGGTCGCCAGCAGGCCGACGCCCTGCATCACCATCTCCAGCGTGCCGGTTTCCGGCGCTTCTCCCACAGCCGCGCGGGCGACACCGCCAGCCAGCGAGCCGATATAGACGTAGACCAACGTGCCGGGCATCATCCCGATCCACGAGGCGAGCGCGTAGTGCGAAAAGGGCACGCGCGTCAGGCCGTAGGCGTAGTTGATCAGGTTGAACGGAAACACCGGGCTCATCCGGGTCAGGAAGACGATCTTCCAGCCTTGCCGCCCGACGGCCGCATCGATGGCCACAAAGCGCCGATTGCCGGACACCTTCTGCTCCACCATGTCGCGCGCGAGGAAGCGGCCGATCAGGAAAGCCGCGCAGGCCCCGACCGTGCTCCCCAGGGAGACCACCACGAAACCGCCAACCAATCCAAAGACGGCGCCACCGCCGACCGTGAGAATGAAGCCGGGCAGAAACAGCACGGTGAAGAGCACATAAAGCAGGGCGAACACGGCATAGCCGACGAAGCCCAGCCCCTCGATCCATTGCAGGGCATGAACGGTGTAGTCCTGGACGGGTAGGGTCGTTGCAAGCACGAGTACGGCTGCAAGCGCCAGCACTACGCCGGCGATCCTCGGGAAGAGCCGTCGGGTCGGCTTGGTCGTTTCGGCGGAAATCGTGGTTCTCCCTCTCGTTCCGGACGCTGCGGCAACGCGCGGCCCACGGGTGCGGGCCGTCAGCGTCGTCGATCCATGCGCTGGACGGTAAGGCTAGGCGCCAAGGTCAACAATTGAATTTTGCCGACGAAGTGTTCAAATTTCGTTGTGCTGGCGTGACCTATGCGAGGTTGAACTCAGCGCGTGCTCCCGTCGCGGCTTGCCATCACGCAGAGCAGTTCGAAGAGAATTGTCGCGGCGTTCAGCGCCGTGTTTCCCGAAGGGTCGAAGGGGGGAGACACTTCGACCACATCCGCGCCTACGATGTCGAGGCCGGCCAGCATCCGCACCATGCGCTGGGCTTCGTGCATCGAAATGCCGCCAGGTTCAGGCGTGCCGGTTCCGGGCGCATAGACCGGGTCGAGGCTATCCACGTCGAACGTCACATAAACGGGCCCGTCGCCGACCAGGGCCAGCGCCTCCTCCATCACGCTACGCCAGCCCCGGTCGAAGTACTCTTCGATCTCGACTACGCGCATCCCGGAGTCATGGGAGAACCGCCACTGATCGACGTCGTTGAGCGAGCCGCGAATGCCGATCTGTATCGTGCGCTTCGGATCCAGAACGCCTTCTTCCACCGCGAGCTTGAACGGCGCGCCGTGGTGCAGCGCTTGGCCCATGTACGGGTTTCCGGTATCGCAGTGGGCGTCGAACTGGATCAGCCCGACGGGGCGGTCCTTGCCAAGCGCCCGCAGCGCCGGAAGCGTCGTCAGGTGATCTCCGCCGACCGCCAGCGGGCGGGCTCCGCCGTCTCGCACCCAGCTATGGAAAGCTTCGATGGCCGCCACGCTCTCCTCGATGGAAAAGGGATTGATGCGCACGTCGCCCAAGTCGGCGAGGCGGCACAGATGTTCGGGAACGATTTTCGAGACGTGATGCATCCGCCGTGTCAGGCTGGACATGTCGCGCACTTGACGCGGACCGTGCCGGGGTCCCGGGCGGTTGGTGACGCCAAGGTCGAAGGGGATGCCGAAAAGGGCGATGTCCAGGCCCGCCGGATCGTCCAGGATCGGCAACCGCAGAAAACTCGCGATTTCCATGAAACGCGGGCGGAAGTGCTCCTGGCTGGGGGCGGTGGCGCCACCCTGCTGCGACTCGGACATTCTCGCATTCTCCGTTGTTATTTTTCGCGCTTAGCCTCGTTAAGCCACCGGCGATGGTCAATAGTCCCGCGCCAAACCGAAATCAGGGATTTGGTGAAGCAGCCCCCTCCTGCCCGTGAACTTCTTCCAGAACGCGGAGGAATTCCGCGAGCAAGGGGCTGGACTGGCGGTGCTTGCGGCTAATGGCGAAAAAGTCCGTTTCGTAGTAGTAGCGCTCCGGAAGCAGGGCGCGCATCTGGTTTTTTTCCTCCCAGTATCCCGCATAGTGGGTTGGCAGGAATCCGATGTAGCGCCCGGACAGCAGCAGCACCGCCACGCTCTCCATCGTGTGGCTGGTGGCGGCCGTCTGAAGTTTCCGGCCCGCGGCGTTGAACTCGGGAATCGGGAAGAGGTGCGCGACATAGCGCGCCCGCGCCACCCCTTGCTCGATCTTATCCGGCCCCTCGATCGTGAAGAGTTCGTGATTGGCGGCGCAATAGAGTTGTTGGCGTTCGTAGAACAGGCGCTGATAGTCGAGGCTCGGCAGATGCTTGCTGGCCGGTCCGATCCCCAGGTTGAAGCGGCCGTCGGTTACCGACCGCTCCAACTCATTGGGCGCGGTCATCTCCACGTTGATTTCGACGTCGTTGTCCATCGCATCGAAGCGCCCGATGGCCTCGTGAATCTTGCACGCCGGATTGTTGGCGATGTTGTCGATGATGCCGATTCGCAGGCTGCCGACCAGGCGGTTGTGCAGCGCCCCGACGTTGCTCACGAAATCGTCCACCGCGCCGAGCAGGCTGAGCGACAGTTCGTAAACCCGCTTGCCCTCGCTGGTCATGCGGAAACCGCTGCGCCCGCGCTCGCACAAGCGCACCCCCAGCCGACTCTCCAGCCGGGCCATGTGCGCCGAAATCGTGGGTAGGCTAAGGTTAAGCTCGTTCTGTGCCGCCGCCAGCCCCTGATGACGGGCTACCGTCACGAAAACGTGAAGCAACCGCAATTCAGTATCGCCGACGACAGGCTTGTGGTTCCCGTACACCATTCCCGGCCTCTTGTTTCCTTCGGGCAGTTCCGAAGTCAGGTTCTCTCATTTGGCATTTATCATAACAGATTGCTCGCACAGGCTTAAATTTGCGATAAACTGTAAATTGTTTCCCGCGCGGCCGAATAGCCCGCCAAGGATCACGCACAGACCATAAAGGGAGCACGACAGGGATGGCAGTTCGAATCTATACACCGAGCCGCAGGACGTTCCTTGCCGGAACCGGGGCGGCCTTCGCCGCTGGTGCCGCCGCGAGCGTATTTCCGACAAGGGCGCGGGCGCAGCGCAGCCTGAAGGTCGGCGTCTATGGCGGCTACTTTCAGGATTCCTTCGACGAGCACATCTTCCCCGACTTCACCCGCGACACCGGCATCGAGATCGAATCGGTTTCGGTCCCCACCGGCGAGGCCTGGCTGGTTCAGCTGCAGAACGCCGCGCGCGCGGGACAAGCCCCGGCGGACGTCTCGATGATGGCGAACACGCCGCGCCTGAAGGGCGTCAACGCGGAACTCTTCGCCGGACTGAACCCGGAAAATCTGCCGAACACGCAATACCTTTTCCCGCACTTCGTGAACGAGTACGACGACGGGACCGTCTCCGGCGTCGGCGCGTTGAGTTGGTACATCACGCTTGTGTCCAACACCGACGTCTATCCGGACGCGCCGGAAAGCTGGGCCGACATGTGGAACGAGGAGCATCGCGACCGCCTGGGTCTGCTGGCGCTGGAAACCAACTCGTTCCTGCTGGAGATCACGGCGACCGCCTTCTTCGGCGGCACCGATATCCTGCAGACCGAAGAAGGCATTATCGAGGTGCTGGAAAAGCTCTCGGAAATCCGTCCGAACGTCCAGCTTTGGTACCGCGACGAGGGGCAGCTCCAGCAGGCGCTGCAAAGCGGCGAAATCCCGATGGGGCAGTACTATCACGATGTGGCGACGCTGGCCGCCGCCGACGGATTTCCGGTGCGCTCCACCTTCCCCAAGGAAGGCGGCGTCCTGGATTCCGGGTCCTGGGTGGTCTCGCGCGCGTCGGACAGGGTCGAAGAGTCGGAGGTCTTCATCAACTACATGAGCGATCCCGAGATTCAGGCCAAGCTGGCCCGGCGCGTCGGCACAGCCCCCACGGTGGAGCGCGAGCACACCGACCTGACGGACGAGGAGTTCGCCGCCGTCTCCAGCGATATCGAGCCGATTATCCCGGCCTACGATATGTACATGGAGCGCGGCGACTGGCTCTCCGACCGCTGGACTTCGATGATTACCGGCTGACGGCAGGCTCAACGGCGTTTCGGCAAAAGGCGCAACAATGGCGGTTCTGACCTTACGCGGGGTGAGCAAGCACTTCGGCTCACTGGCGGCGGTTGACCGGGCGGACCTTGACGTTCCAAAGGGTAAACTCGTCTGCTTTCTCGGTCCGTCCGGCTGCGGTAAGACGACATTGTTGCGCCTGATCGCCGGGCTGGAGCCGCCGTCGGAAGGGCGCATCTTCCTGGGCGACGAGGACATCACCGCCTTGCCCGCCCATCGCCGCGACGTCGGCATGGTGTTCCAGTCACTGGCGCTGTTTCCCCACCTGGACGTCGCCGACAACATTTCCTACAGCCTGCGTATCCGGGGCCAGCCGCGCGAGCAAAGGCGGCGGCGGGCGGGGGAGCTTCTGGATATGGTGCGCCTGCCGGGTGTCGAGGACCGGCATGTCACGCAGCTGTCCGGCGGTCAGCGTCAGCGTGTGGCGATTGCCCGCGCGCTGGCGCTGGAGCCTCGGTTGTTCCTGCTCGACGAGCCGCTCTCCGCGCTGGACGCCAAGCTGCGCGAAGAGATGCAGGTTGAACTGAA
>SKZV01000022.1 GCA_007127165.1 Rhodovibrio sp.
AAGCCACGCAGACCGGGGAAGGGAACTGGCGCTTTTCCGTGACGGTGAGCAGCCCGGACACCGGCTGGGACTCCTACGCCGATGAGTGGCAGGTTGTGGGGCCGGACGGGACGGTCCTGGGCACGCGAACGCTCCACCACCCGCACGAAAATGAACAGCCGTTCACGCGTTCGCTCTCCGGCGTCGAAATTCCGGATGACGTGGATGAAGTGACGGTTCGCGCCCGCATGAACGATGGCGGTTACGGCGGCGAAGAAATGACGGTGCCGTTGGGGCGGTGACGAAAACGTTCCGGACGGGATCGCCGAATCCCGCCCGGAACCGTTTCAGCGCAAGAGCTTACACGCTGTAGTACATGTGGAACTCGATCGGGTGCGGGGCGATTTCGAAGGTTTCGATCTCTTCCCACTTGAGTGCGAGGTACCCCTCGATCTGGTCCTTCGTGAAAACGTCACCGGCCAGCAGGAACTCGTGATCCGCGGCCAGGGCCTCGGCGGCCTGACGCAGCGAGCCCGAGACGGTCGGGATGTCCTTCAACTCCTCCGGCGGCAGATCGTAGAGGTTCTTGTCCATCGCCTCTCCCGGATGGATCTTGTTGCGGATTCCGTCCAGCCCGGCCATCAGTAGCGCGGCGAACGCTAGGTAGGGGTTCGCCGAAGGGTCCGGGAAACGCACTTCGACACGCTTCGACTTCGGGCTCGTGCCGTGCGGAATGCGGCAGGAGGCCGAGCGGTTGCGCGACGAGTAGGCGAGAAGAACCGGCGCCTCGTAGCCCGGAACCAGCCGCTTGTAGCTGTTCGTCGTCGGGTTGGTGAAGGCATTGAGCGCGCGGGCGTGCTTGATGATGCCGCCGATATAGAACAGCGCCGTCTCGCTCAGCCCGGCATAGCCGTCGCCCGCGAAAACCGGCTTGCCGTCCTTCCAGATCGACTGGTGCACATGCATGCCGGAGCCGTTGTCGCCGAAGACGGGCTTGGGCATGAAGGTCGCGGTTTTTCCGTAGGAATGCGCGACGTTGTGCACGACGTACTTGTGGATCTGCATCTGGTCGGCACAAGTCACCAGCGTGTCGAAGGCGGTGCCGAGTTCGTGCTGTGATGGGGCGACCTCGTGGTGGTGCTTTTCCACCTTGATCCCCATTTCCTCCATCACGGTGACCATCTCGGCGCGCATGTCGGTGCCTGCATCCACCGGAGGAACCGGGAAATAACCGCCCTTCTGACGCGGCCGGTGGCCAAGGTTGCCGCCCTCGAACTCCGCGCCCGACATGTAGGGGCCTTCCTCGGATTCGAACTTGTAGAAGCTGTGGTGCGAGTCCGTGCCGAAGCGCACGTCGTCGAATACGAAGAACTCCGCTTCCGGGCCGAAGTAGGCGGTGTCGCCGATCCCCGACTGCGCCATATAGGCCTCCGCCCGCTTCGCCGTGGAACGCGGGTCGCGGTCGTATGGCTGGCCGGTGGAAGGCTCGGTCACATCGCAGAAGACGATCATCTGCGGCTGCGCGGCAAAGGGGTCCATCACGGCGGTGCTCAGGTCCGGCTTGAGAGTCATGTCGGACTCGTTGATGACCTTCCAGCCCTCGATGGAGGAGCCGTCGAACATCACGCCCTCTTCCAGCAAGTCCTCGTCTACTGTGTTGACGTGCTGCGCGAGGTGCATCCATTTGCCGCGCGGATCGGTGAAGCGGAAATCGACGTACTTTACGTCGTTGTCCTTGATCATCTGGATGACCTTGTCGGCTTCGCTCATCGTACTCTAGTCCCCTTTGTCGTTGTTGCGCGTGATTTGCGCGCTTTTGCGTTCCATCTTAAGTATTTTTGCGGGAGATCGGGTTCGGGTCAGACAGCATCCGCGCCGCGTTCGCCCGTGCGGATGCGGATCGCCTCGTCCACCGTGGACACGAAAATCTTGCCGTCGCCGATACGTCCGGTGCGCGCCGCCTGTTGAATAGCTTCCACGGCCCGCTCGACCAGCGTGTCGTCGAGGATCACCTCGATCTTCACCTTGGGTAGGAAGTCCACGACGTACTCAGCGCCGCGATAGAGTTCCGTGTGCCCCTTTTGGCGGCCGAAGCCCTTGGCCTCCGTGACGGTAATCCCTTTGATCCCGACCTCGTGCAGCGCCTCCTTCACCTCGTCGAGCTTGAAGGGTTTGATAATCGCCTCGATTTTCTTCATTTGCTTGTCCAACCCTCATTAAGTCTCATGATGCGTGACAGGAGCACCGCTCCAGTGTGTTTAAGCAACCTTCGTGCCAACTCAGGGGGAGGGCCGAAAACTCCCACGCTCGCGCGCGGCGCTGCATTTCTCGCAGCAAGCCCTGCCCAGAAAACGAGCAAGCTGCCGTCCATGCGTGCAGCCGGTTGCACGTATGGCCGTCAGCGCGTGCCGTTCTCTTGCAGCCATTCGCCCATCCGCTCCACCGCCGCCAGACAGTTCTCCTTGGAATTGGCGTAGGACAACCTGAGGTAGCCTTCGCCCTGGGCCCCGAAAGACGTTCCGGCGATCGTCGCCACGCCCGCCTCCTCCAGCAACCGCACTTCCAACTCTTTCGCCGAAAAGCCGGTGGCGGCGATATTCGGAAAGGCATAGAACGCGCCCCCAGGTACCACACAGGAGACATCGGGCAAATCGTTCAGCGTCGTCACCAGCGCGCGGCGGCGCTCGTCGAAGGCCGCCACCATGGCCTCGGCCGAGTCCTGCGGCCCTTCCAGCGCGGCGATCCCGGCCCACTGGGTTGCCGCGTTGACGCAGGAGTGGCAGTTGATCGCCAGCCGTGTCGCATGCTCCACCAGCGCCTTCGGCCAGACCGCGAACCCTAGCCGCCAGCCGGTCATGGCGTAGGTCTTGCTCCAGCCGTCCAGCACGATGACCCGGTCGCGTAGCGCGGGATAGGCGAGCATCGTCGCGTGCGCGCGGCCATCATAGAGCATCCGGCTGTAAATCTCGTCCGATAACACCGCCACGCCTGGAAACCGCTCCAGCCCCGCCGCCAGCTTGTCCATCTCGGCCTTGGGTGTGACGCCGCCGGTGGGGTTGGCGGGGGAGTTTACGATGATCAGCCGGGTGTTCTCGTTCACCCGCTCCAGAACCGCCTCCGCCGAAAAGGCGAAACCCGCATCCTCGCGCAAGGGCAGGGGAACCGGCCGCGCGCCGGAAAAACGGATCACCGACTCGTAGATCGGAAACCCCGGATTCGGATAGATGATCTCCGCTCCCGGTTCGCCGAACATCAGCACGGCGAAGAACATCGTGACCTTGCCACCCGGAACGACCACCACGCAATCGGGATCGACCGTGGTGCGGTAGCGTTTCCCCAGGTCCGCCGAAACCGCCTCGCGCAGTTCCGGGAGTCCGTTGGCGGGGGTGTAGCCGTGATGCCCGTCGCGCAGCGCCTTCACCGCAGCCTCCACCACATGCCCCGGCGTCTTGAAGTCGGGCTGGCCGATCCCCAGATTGATGACGGACTTGCCGGAGGCTTCCAAAGCCTTGGCCCTCGCCAGGACTTCAAAGGCGCTTTCCGAGCCCAAGCGGCTCATGGCGGCGGTCAAGCGCGGCATTTTTGCTCCTGCCCGGCTGGATTTCTTCCGCGGATATCACAGGCTCAGCCTAGCCGGGGCGAATAGTGCGCGGCAAGAGCGCACGCGGTGCTTGACGGCGCCGAACCGGCGGTTTATGTACGGCTCCATCGGCAGCGGACATGAAGATTGCCCGCTTCGATGCCGTCTCGGTGGTGGGCGTAGCTCAGTTGGTTAGAGCGCGTGGTTGTGGTCCACGAGGTCGTGGGTTCAAGTCCCATCGCCCACCCCA
>SKZV01000117.1 GCA_007127165.1 Rhodovibrio sp.
GACTTCGCGAGATCCACCAGCCGTTGCGAAATCCCACCCGCGGACATCAAATTGCCCGCCAGGATAAAGAACGGAATCGCCATCAGCGGGTAATGGTCCAGCCCAACGAACATTCGCTGCGCGGCCAGCAGCAGCGGCAAGGGACTGAAAAAATGGATACCGATCATTGAGGCGAGCGCGATCGCCACCGCGATCGGGACGGCGAGGAGGAAGAGGACGATCAGCGAAACGGCGATGGCCGCGTTCATCGCCGAACGGTCTCCGCTACGGGCGGGGGCGCTTCAGGTGGTCCCGACGTCTTGGCCGGTTCGGCGCGTCCGCCCCGGAACCGCTCCAGCATCCGCGCCAGGATCGCAAACACGCAGAAGCCGCTCCCCACCGGCAGCGCCGCGTAAGCCCAAGCGATTGAAATGTCCATACCGGCAAGCGTCTGATTCCGCACGCGATATCCCATCTGCGCGCTGAACCAGGCCAGCACCACGAAGAAGATCAGGCAAAGCAGCGCGATCAACGTTTCCAGCAGCACATGCCAGCGCGGCGGCACAAGGCTGAACAGCACTTCCACGCGCATCATCTCGTTGTTGCGGAATGCGGCGGCGGCGCCCAGGAACACGCACCAGATAATCAGCGACCGCGAGGCCACTTCCGACCAGATCGAGGGAGCGTTGAACACGAACCGCGTGATCACCTGGTAGAAGGCCAGCGTCGCGGCCAGGGCAAGACAGGCCACCGCCGCGATCAGCGCCGCGCGGGTCGTGTGCCGTTCGATTGCCAGTAGCCAAGCCAGCATAACCAGCCCCCGTGCCAGGGCGCTCTCAGGATTTCCCGGACCGCCGCACCGCGCGCCTTCGGGTCAGCGCCGCCACGAAAAGAGCCATGACGCCGCCCGTGAGCGGCGTCATGGCCGTCCGTCCCGTCTTAGCGCTCGAACGCCTGGATGCGCTCCAGCATCTCGCTGCCGTGACGCTCCTCGAAGGCTTCGTACACCGGCTGTATCTGCTGCTGGAAGGGGGCGACGTCCACGTCGGTGACGACCTCCATGCCTTCGTCGCGCAGAAGCTCGATGCCCTCGCTCTCAAGGCGGCTGACCTCGTCACGCGTGGCCTTGGCGGAGGCGGCGGCGGCCTCCTGGAACCATCCTTTCTCCTCCTCGGACAGTTCGCTCCAGAACACCGGCGAGGCCAGGATCGCCGCCGGGGAATAGACATGGCCGGTGAGGGAGAGGTGATCCTGTACCTCCCAGAACTTGGTGGCCACGATCACCGTGATCGGGTTTTCCTGAGCGTCGACCGTGCCTTGCTGCAAGGCGGTGAACAGCTCCGGGAAGGCCATCGGCGCCGGGCTCGCGCCCAGTTCGCGGAAGGCGTCCATGTGAACCTGGTTCTCCATGGTGCGGATCTTCAAGCCATCGACGTGCTGGGGCTCGCGCACGGAATTGCGGCTGTTGGTCAGGTGGCGGAAGCCGTTTTCGGACCACGCCAGACCGATAAGCTCGCTGTCCCCCATCTTGTCCAGCAGTTCCTGTCCGATCTCGCTGTCGAGGATCGCGCGCGCATGGTCGTAGTCCTCGAACAGGAACGGCAGGTCGAGCACGTAGGTCTCGGGCACGAAGTTGCCCAAGGGGCCGGTCGAGGTGATGACCAGATCGACCGTGCCGATCTGCAAGCCTTCGATCATGTCGCGCTCGCCGCCCAGCGATCCCGCCGGGTGCTCGCGAACGGTGAACTGACCGTCGCTCAGTTCTTCCAGGGTTTCGTTGAACGCCTTGGCGCCGATGCCGTAGTGCGAGGTGTCCGAGAGCGAGTGCCCCAGGATCAGTTCGCGCTGCGCCTCGGCGGTTCCGGCGGTCAGCAGCAGCCCGCAGGCTACGGCGGTCATGGTTGCAAGTCTCATGAGTCTCCTCCCCATATCGCTTTTGTTGTCGCGCTTCCCGCCGTATGGCAGCCTCTCAGTGCCCGGCTTGCGGCACCATATCGTCTTCCACGAATGCTTGCACGATCGCGTCCATGTCGGCGTCTCCCGTAAAGCCGAGCCGCGCGGCCTTGCGGGTGTCGAAGCGCGCTGGCCAGCCGCCAACAATTGCCGCGATGCGCGGGTCGGGGCGCTGTTCGATGCGCGCCACCGCCTCCTCGCCGCCGACGCGGGCGAGTGCGCGGATCATCTCCGCCACAGTGACCGAAACTCCCGACAACATGACGCTGCGGCATGCGCCGAAGGCTTCCGCGGGCACTGCCGCGGCGTGGCAGAGCGCGTCCAGCACCCGTCGTGGCGAGAGCACGAACAGCGCCGTATCCTCCGGCACCGGCAACGCCGCCGTCTCGCCTTGGAGCGGCTCGCGGATGATGCTGCTGGCAAAGCTCGAAGCCGCCTGGTTCGGCCGTCCGGGGCGCACCACGATGGTCGGCAGGCGCAACACCCGCCCGTCGATGAAGCCACGGCGGGAGTAATCGTTGACGAGAAGTTCGCAGACGGCTTTCTGCGTTCCGTAGGAGCTTTGCGGGGCCAGCGCCGTGTCGTCGCGCACCGCCTCGGGCAGGTCGCCGCCGTAGACCGCAACGGAACTCGCGAAGATGAATTGCGGCGCAGGTCCGGGGAGCCGCCTGCACACCTCCAGCAGCGCGCGCGTGCCGTCCAGGTTGACCCGCAGTCCGAGATCGAAGTCCGCTTCGGCGGCGGAGCTGACGACTGCCGCCAAATGGTAGACGACGTCCGCCCCATCCGCGAGCAGCGCCGTCAGCGCGGCGGGATCGGCGATATCGCCCGCCTGGGTCCGCACCCGGAACGGCGCACCCTCCGGTTCCGGCGGCTCGCAAAGGTCGAAGAGCGCCAGTTCGGCAATCGCGGGGTCGGCCCCAGTCTCGGCGGTGGAAGCCGTCGGCAGGCGGCCGCTCTCGCAAAGGCGCGCGACCAGCTTCTGGCCGAGAAACCCCGCCGCCCCCGTGATCGCGATCCTCATGCCCCCGCCTCCCGGTTGGTCATATTCCCGCCTCCCGGCTTGTGCGCGGAAGCCAGTCCAGGCCTTCGCGAGTGCCCGCCCTCGGTTTGTACTCGCAGCCCACCCAGCCGTCATAGCCGATGCGGTCGAGTTCGCCGAACAGCCAGCGGTAGTTGATCTCCCCGGCCTCATCCGGCTCGTGGCGGCCCGGCACGCCTGCGATCTGGATATGGCCAAGGTGCGGCCACTGCTCCATCAATGTCCGGGACAGGCGGCCCTCCGTCATCTGGCAATGGTAGAGGTCGAGCTGCACCCCGATGTTGTCCGCGCCCGCCGCCGCGATCAGCCGCCGCGCCTGCGCCTGGTGAGTCAGAAAGTAACCGGGCATGTCGATCGGGTTGATGGGCTCGATGAGCAGCGTTACGCCAAAGCGCCCCGCTTCGGCGGCGGCATGACGGAGGTTGGCGATGTATACCGCCTCGTACTCGTCCGGATCGGCTCCTTCCGGGAGCACTCCCGCCATCATGTGCAGCCGTGGGCAGTCCAGCGTTTGGGCGTAGTCGAGCGCCTGCGCCAAACCGGCGCGCTGCTCGGCCTCGCGGCCCGGCAAGGCGGCCAAACCCCGCTCTCCCGCGCTCCAGTCGCCGGGCGGCAGGTTGAACAGGACCATCTCGAGCCCGGCGGACGTCAGCCGCTGGCGAAGGGCGTCCGCCGGGTGCTCATAAGGAAAAAGACACTCCACCCCACGGAATCCCGCCTCCGCAGCGGCGGAGAAACGCTCCAGGAACGGTAATTCGGTGAAGAGCATGCTGAGGTTGGCGGCGAAACGCGGCATCGATGCTTATCCTCGGTTTACCGGCTAAAAGC
>SKZV01000277.1 GCA_007127165.1 Rhodovibrio sp.
CTTGAAAAGCGCTCCTTGAGACTGTGTGGAAAGCGAACCGTCCTTCCATCCCCGTGCCGCCGGACTCCGGCGCGGCATCCGAAGGAAGGAGGCGCGAAACCTCGATCCGTTCAACTCCGTATAGGAGGGCTTCCAGTCCTTCCGGTCCGCGAAGGGACGCAGCCGCCGCCGGAAGCGCGAACAGGCCGATAACGAGTAGAGCCGTCGCCGGCATGCGCAGGCGTCCAGCCCGCTTTACGGCATTCTCGCGCTCGTGTTTCGTCACGATCGTCGCAAGAACGACGGCATAGATGATCGCGTTCACCATGGTGAAGATGTAGAAACCGCTGGCACTGCCCGGATCCTCGACGAGAAGCGCCGGCAGGGCCGATGCGACGGAGAGAGCGATGTAAGGGGCCAGCACCCGGAACGGCAACGGATCGACTTCGCTGCTCCCCTTCGGCGTCACGCGAAAGTCGACGAACGAGCCGAAGAGCCAGTCCCTCACCGCGGTCATGGTGCCTGCAAGAGCCCAGGGCCAGCGCGCAAAGAGAAAGATCGTGCTTTCCCAACTTAAAACCTTCGCGTCGACCGGACGGAAGGAGCCGGTCGCTCTCCACCGGAAGGCCATGGCGATCAGGATGAGCGACACCGGCGCGAAGTGAAGCAGAAACATCGGATAGGTGACATCGACGAGATGTCTGCTGCTGGCAAGCGCCACGATCGGCATGGCGAACATGAGCAGCATGAACAGCGAAAACAACGGGTACCACGACTGAGAAAAGAGAAACTGGAATTTAAGACGAAAGGGGAGTCGCGGTACGTATTCCGGGGAATAGCGAAGAAGGATCGTCATCAGGCTGCGCGACCACTGGAACTCCTGCGTCACGAGATCCGCAAACGTTGTCGGTCCGTCCCCATGCGCGATCGCATCGACTGCATGAACGCCGCGCCACCCGTACGCGTTCAACATCAAGGTCGTGGAATGGTCTTCCGCCAGTTCCGGACCCAGTCCGCCGATTTCCTTCAAGGCGGACGTTCGCACGGCGTAGTGGGAGCCGATGCACAGCGGCGCCCAGCCGCCGTTGTAGCCCGCTTGCAACGAGCCGTGCATGCTGGCTTCCGCGTACAGCCGCCCGCGTGCCGACCAGCTTTCGGCGGCATTGGCGTCGCAAATGCTGGGAGCCGAAACGTATCCTACGTCGGGATCGGCGAAAGGCTTCAGCATCTCTCGAAGATAATTCGGCTGGGGAACGTGATCGGCATCGAGCTGCGCGACGATGTCGTAATCGTACCCGTAGTGATCGTAAAAGAAGGCGAGGTTCCCTTCCTTGCAGCGCGTCCGCCGCGGCCAGGTTTCGCGGTGGTAATCGTCGCGGCCCTTGCGCGTCGATAGCCCGACGTTCCGGGCGGCGCACCAGGCGATGGTCTCCGGCGTCGGGTCTTCGTCGGCGAGCCAGGTATCGTGCGGATAATCCTGCGCAAGCATCGCCTCGAGCGTTCTCGCCACGACGGGAAACGGTTCGGCTGGCGCTTTCGTCACCACCATGGCGACCCGCGTGCCGGGAGGAAGGGCGACCGGCCCGACAACCCTGCGGCCGCCATAGAATATGGCGAGGAAGTAAGCCGGGAGGAGCGTCACCCATGCCAGGGTGAGCGTAATGACCGCATACGGCAGGAAGTCGATGTAATGCTCCGGCCGCAACCACCAGTTCCAGAAGAAAACGAACGCCGCGAGCCATAGCCCGACGCCGAGCAAGTACTCGATCTTCCGGTAGCCTTGCAGCACGGGCTCATAAACCGGACGCTCGTCGTTCGCGGTACTGGTCGGTGAACCTGGAACCGGTGATCCTGGGGCCGGTGACTCCGGGGCCGGTTCCAGCGGCGGAGGGAGAAGCGTAAGCAGGCTCACTGGCGCGGCTCCAATCCAAAGAACGGTGCGGCGGTCCGCACGATCGACTCCAGGTCGGAGAGTTCCGGTTCGAACCCCAGCGTTTCGCGGACCAGCCGCGCGTCGGCATAGAGGGCGGGTGGATCGCCCGCGCGCCGCCGCTTGATCGCGACCGGGACTTCATGCGCCGTCGTGCGCTGGACGCAGGTGAGGATTTCCCGGATCGACGAGCCGCAACCGGTGCCAAGGTTGACGGCGAGGTTTACGCCCTCGTTCATAAGGTGACGAGCGGCGAGAACGTGGGCGCGCGCCAGATCGCTCACATGGATGTAGTCGCGGATGCAGGTGCCGTCGTTAGTGTCGTAATCGTCACCGAAGACGTCGAGCCGCTCGATCCGCCCGCTGGCGGCCAGCATGGCGCGGGGTATCAGATGCGTTTCGGGGTCGTGCCATTCGCCCAGTTCGCCTTCCGGGTCCGCTCCGCAGGCGTTGAAGTAGCGCAGGGCGGCATACTTCAGTCCGTAGGCCTGCGCGTAGTCCTCGAGCATCTGCTCGCCGATCAGCTTCGTTCTTCCGTACGGGTTGATCGGCCTTTGGGGCGTGTTCTCCTTGATCGGCAGGACCTCCGGCACCCCGTAGGTGGCGCAACTGCTGGAGAAGATCACCTTGTCGACGCCAGCGGCCCGGCACGCATCCAGAAGCGAAACGGTGCCCATGACGTTGTTGCGGTAGTACTTCGCCGGATCGGTCACGGACTCGCCGACGTAAGCCGCGGCGGCGAAGTGAATCACCGTTTCGGGTTGATACTCCCTCAAAGCTTTCGTCAGCGCCGGGGTGTCCAGGACATCCCCGTGCACGAAAGGCCCCCAGCGCACCGTCTTGCGGTGGCCCGTGCTCAGATTGTCGAAGACGACGGGCTCGAACCCCTCGCAATGGAGGCGTTTGCAGGTATGACTGCCGATAAAGCCCGCTCCGCCCGTAACCAGACTGCGCAAATGCGTCATCGATCCTATGCCTCGGCTGCGATGGAACGCTCGGAAAAGAGCGCGTCGAAGTAATTGATGGTCCGCTCCAGCCCCTCCGCCAGCGCGACTTCCGGACGCCAGCCCAGGTAGCGCGTCGCACGCTGAATGTCGGGGCAGCGCTGACGCGGGTCGTCGACGGGCAACGGGTGGTGCACGATCCTCGATGAGGAGCCGGAAAGGTCGATCACCATCTCCGCCAATTCGCGCACGGTGAACTCGCCGGGATTGCCGAGATTGAAAGGGCCGAAGGGGAGGTCGCGGGAGTCCATCAAGCGGACGAAGCTTTCGACGAGATCGTCGACGTAGCAGAACGAGCGGGTCTGCGTCCCGTCGCCGTAGATGGTGATATCTTCCCCGCGCAGCGCCTGGACGATGAAGTTGGAAACCACGCGACCGTCGGCGGCGCTCATCCGGGGCCCGTAAGTATTGAAGATGCGGGCGATTCGGACGTCCACGCCGTGCCTGTGGTGATAGTCGAAGCACAGCGTTTCGGCGCAGCGTTTGCCCTCGTCGTAGCACGCCCGAGGTCCGAACGCGTTCACGTGGCCCCAATAGCTCTCCGGTTGCGGATGAACGCTTGGATCGCCGTAGACTTCCGAGGTCGACGCCTGGAACAGCCGGGCGCCGGTTCGCGCGGCAAGCTCAAGAAGGTTCATCGTCCCGATCACGCTTGTCTTCGTCGTATGGATCGGGTCCATCTGGTATCGCGGAGGCGAAGCCGGACAAGCAAGGTTGTAGATCTCGTCGACGTCATGGTCGATCGGATCGACTACATCGTGATTTATGACTGAAAAGGCAGGGTTGTTATGTAAATGAACGATGTTCCTCTTGTCGCCCGTCTGAAAGTTGTCGATGCAGATAACCCGATGACCGGCCTGCAGCATTCGTTCACACAAATGTGAACCGACGAAGCCCGCGCCGCCCGTGATCAAGATGTTCTTGGTTTGTGTAGTTTTGTGTGGTCTCAGTTGAGGTCCATCCATGATCTGGCCCTCCGACTTCCACGTTGACTTGCCCATCTATTCCTCCGTCACAAGAGAATATTTACAAACAAAAATAAATCTAAGTTCCATACGAGCTCTAAAATCTCTCCAACATGATCGTTTCTATTTGTCGATGACGGCTCATCAATTCATAGCAAAACCTTGCAGGAAGCAGGTTTTTCTGATGCGCGGAGAGGCTATACCATGCAGCGCGACAAGACTTCTTCATTTGTGGGGTATTTTTCTGTATTCCTTGGTATATCAAGATTACAAATAAGTGCTAAAGGCGCAGTGGATTTGTTAACTTTAGAAGTATGGGAGTTTACGGATAACTAGATAGAGGTTTTTATTTATTCCTCCTCTTGAGCTATCCAGTTAGGCAATTTTCATTACTTGATTACAACTGGTAAGAGGAGCAAAACCTTGGTTGCCAGCGAGCCTAACCACCGACCGCCGATGGAAGGAGCGGGCTTCGGGGTTCTCTGGCCGAATTCGAGGGGTCGTGGCCGCGCGGGAGGCGCACTTGAGGCTATGGGCTGGAGGCGGGCGTTTCGCGGGGATCGCCGCGCCGCTCTTCCTGTCTTCCCTTGCGGGCCGCTATACTCCTCGCGATATAAGACCCAGCTTCAAACGATGATGTCCGAAGGAGGAACGCCATGAGCCCCGATGCCACGGTCGCGGAGAAAGCCGCGCCGAAGCTGAAGGATGCGAAGCTGTTCCGGCAGCAGTGCTACGTGAACGGTCAATGGGTGGACGCCGGCAGCGGTGAGACCATCGAGGTGACGAACCCGGCGAACGGCGAGGTGATCGGCACGATCCCGAAGCTGGGCGCGGAGGAGACCCGCAACGCCATCGAAGCCGCGGATCGCGCCTGGCCGGAATGGCGCGCCAAGACCGCCAAGGAGCGGGCCAACGTCCTGCGCAAGTGGTACGAGTTGATCATGGCGGCGCAGGAGGACCTCGCCGTCCTGATGACCACCGAGCAGGGCAAGCCCCTCACCGAAAGCCGGGGCGAGGTGGTCTACGGCGC
Source organism: Rhodovibrio sp. (assembly GCA_007127165.1). Classification (GTDB taxonomy): domain Bacteria; phylum Pseudomonadota; class Alphaproteobacteria; order Kiloniellales; family Rhodovibrionaceae; genus SKZV01. The sequence continues at coordinate 4,909 of SKZV01000277.1, forward strand.
ATCCTTCGTCGAGTGGTTCGCCGAGGAAGCCAAGCGCGTCTACGGCGACACGATTCCGCCGCATCAGGCCGACAAGCGCATCGTCGTGGTGAAGCAGCCGATCGGCGTCACCGCCGCGATCACGCCCTGGAACTTCCCGATCGCCATGATCACGCGGAAATGCGCTCCGGCGCTCGCGGCGGGCTGCCCGGTGGTGATCAAGCCCGCGACGCAAACACCTTATTGCGCGCTCGCGCTGGCCGAACTGGCGGAGCGGGCAGGGATTCCGCCCGGAATCATCAACGTCGTCACCGGCTCCGCCAGTGCCATCGGCGGTGAGATGACGGCGAACGAGACGGTGCGCAAGCTGTCCTTCACCGGCTCGACCGAGGTGGGCAAGCTGTTGATGGAGCAGTGCGCGGCCACCGTGAAGAAGGTCAGCATGGAGCTTGGCGGCAACGCGCCCTTCATCGTGTTCGACGACGCCGACATCGACGCGGCGGTCGAAGGCGCGATGATGAGCAAGTTCCGCAACACCGGCCAGACCTGCGTTTGCGCCAACCGCATCCTGGTGCACGACAAGGTTTACGACACCTTCGCGGAAAAGCTGGCGGAGAAGGTGCGCGCGCTGAAGGTCGGCCCCGGCCTTGAGGAGGGCGTGAGCCAGGGGCCGCTGATCGACGAAAATGCGGTGAAGAAGGTCGAGGAGCATATCTCCGACGCGACGGGCAAGGGAGCGAAGGTCGCCGTGGGTGGCAAGCGCCACGAGCACGGCGGCACCTTCTATGAGCCGACGGTGCTCACCGGCGTGACGACCGATATGATGGTGACGCACGAAGAGACTTTCGGTCCGGTCGCGCCGCTGTTCCGCTTCACCAGCGAGGAAGAGGCGATCCGGCTCGCCAACGACACGCGCTTCGGCCTCGCGGCCTATTTCTATGCCCGCGATCTGGGCCGCGTTTGGCGCGTCGGCGAGGCGCTGGAGTACGGCATCGTCGGCATCAACACCGGCATCATCTCCACCGAAGTCGCGCCCTTCGGCGGCGTGAAGGAAAGCGGTGTCGGCCGGGAAGGCTCGAAGTACGGCATCGAGGACTTCCTGGAGATCAAGTACATGTGCATGGGTGGCGTATAACACCAAGCTGCGAAAGAACGGACTTGTCGCGGTTGGCCCTGCGATACGGCCCAAGCGGGCCTACTCGGGGTGAGGAAATCCCATATTTTGGAAGAACCTCACCCCGGGTAGCGCCTCTTCGGCGCGTATCGAGGGGCTAACAAGGTCATTTCAACGGTCGGCAGGCCTTGAACCGAAACACCCCCACCGGCAATCACCGTGGGGGTGTTGTTTTACTTAAAGACGCCTTTGTTCAGGCCCCTTGCCGGGTATCCCTGGTTTCCGGTTCCTCAGGCTCGGCGGCGGTGGCTTCCGCGTCTTCGGCTTCGGATACGGTGAGGGCCGTGGAGCTTTGCGAGGCGTCCGCGCCGTTCTCGGGGCGATGTTCCAGGCGGGCGTAAACCGGCGGCGCACCCAGTTCCTCGACCACATGCGGCGGCGTGCGCCAGACGAAGGTGTCGAAGGAATCGCAGCTTCCGCACAGCACGTGCCACTCTGCCGCGACCGCGCCGCATTCACGGCAGACCCAGGCCGGATCCGACGGCGCTTGCGCCGCCCGGAGCAGCCATTGCCGCCCCGCCTCGTGATCGTCGTTCTCGCGCTCCTCCAGCTCCGCCATCAATCGGCAGATCGTCTCGCTGGGCACTGGCCCGCCTGCGTTCTCCAGATGCCGCCGGGCTTCGCCCCAGAGTTCCGCTTTCAAAGCCGCGCGGGCGAGCGCCAGTTCGCTGTCCCGGTGGCCGGGATTGCGCTCGGCCAGCCGCTGCACGCGCTTGAGTTGATCCAGCGCGCTCTGCCCCGGCTTCGTTTCGAGGTAAAGCGGGACCAGATCGGGATGCGGATGCTGCTCCCAGGTCGTCTCGATCGCCCTTCTGGCGGCGCGGCGCTCCTCGCCGTTCAGCAGCAGGCGCGCGCACATCCAGGCGGCTGGAGGATGCTCAGGAACCAGCTTGTGGGCTTCCTTCGCGCTCTCGTAGGCTTGGCCCTGGGCGGCAAGCTGGTTCTGGCGATGTGCAAGCTCAGTCAGGACCACGCCGCGCCTGCGTCGGGCCTGCTCCTTTGTCAGCAAGCCCAGCGTTCGGGAATCCTTCACCGCCTGAAGCGCGCCTTCAAGATCGCCGCTTTTCAGCGAGTGCTCGAAGATCGCCGACATGACCCAGGGGGTGCGCGGCTGAATCACCTGCGCCTTTTTCGCGTAGTTGAGCGCCGCCAGGGAGTTGTTCTCGCGCTCGGCCTGCCGCAACAGGCCGCGCAGCCCCAGGAACCGCGTTTCCGGGTCGTCCAGCATCTGCGTGAAATACCGCCGGGCCGCGTCGTCGTCGCCGTTGATCTGCGCCGCCTGCGCCGAAAGGAGCATCGTCAGCGGCGGCTCCTCAAGTAAGGAATCGGCCTTCTTCGCCAGACGCTTGGCCTCGCCCGCATCGCCTGCGGCGACCGACACCATGCCTTGCGTCAAGGCTTCGTAGCCCCGCCGCCGCCGCCGCTCCCGCATGGAGTCGCTAAGACCGCGCGGTCCGCGCCTTAACGCGCTCCAGAAGCGGTAGAGCAAAGCCGCGATGATCGCCACGACCGCGACGGCTAGCAGCAGAATTCCGACCGTCGTGTCGAGGCGGTATCCTTGCCAGACCACCGTGACGTCGCCGGGCTGTTCGGCGAGCCAGACCGCAATCGCGACCAGGATCGCCAGTTTGATAAAGAAAACAATTCCACGGACCATGGTCAGGCACCGTCCCGATCGGCCTGTGTGAGCATATCGATCATCTGGGCGCTGACAGCAGAGAGTGTATCCTCGGCCATGAGCCGCCCGCGAGCCTGTTCAAGCCACGGTTCCATAGCCTCCCGCGCTCCGCCGTCCAGTTCCTCGAGAGTCGCGATAGCGCCCTGGAGGTTTCCGGCCTCCAGCCGCGATTCCGCGCGCGCCAGCACCGCGCCGGTCGCCTCTCCGGGTTGTTCGCCGACGGGGCGAACGCTCACGGCGTCGGTCAGGCGGCGCAGCACGCCGCCCACCCAACCGTGCCCGGCATCTTCCGCCGCGCGGGCCATGGCATCGTTCGCGGCCGGATCGAATCGCGCCACGAGCTGCTCCTCGGTGGGAATGCCGGTCTCGGCGTAGGGCGCAAGCTCGTCCAGCAGGTCGGCCAGTTCGGAGTCCGGCTCCACAACCCGCTGCGCCATCTCCAACTCGGTTTCGAACGGCGTGGCGGATCGAAGCGCCTCGCGCAGTTCCGATACCGCCAGAGTCTGAGCGACCTGCCGTCCCGCAACTTCGCGCGCGGCGCGGCGCAGGTCTTCCGGGTCCACGACATCCCGCTGCGCCTCGGCGAGATCCCGTTGCGTCTCGGTGAGCGTGTCCATTTGGTCGGCCAGGCTGTCGGCCCGCTCCCCCGCGGCGTCCACCCGTTCGGCAAGCTGATCGATCCGCTCGCTGCCCGAATCCAGCCGCTGGGTAGCGGTTTCAAGGCGTTCGCGCATCGCCGCCATGGCCTCCATCACCTCAGCGACTTCGGCCGGCTCGGTTTGTTGCTCTTCCACGCGCCGCAATTGGCGTTCCAGCGCATCGATCCGGGCGATCTCCTCTTCCATCTCCGCCGGGCGCTCGGGCTCCACGCCGGTGATGACGGGCAGCCAGGCATCGCGCGTCACCACCGTGCCCCCCACGGCGATCAGCACGATCGCCGCGCCAAGCAGCATGCCCGGCATCCAGCCGCCGGAACCGGAACGCTCGGAGTCGCGCGGCGGCGGCGGAGGGGGAGGAGGCTGCCTCTCCGGCGTCTCTCCGCCCGCGGCAGGCTCGGAGGATGCGGCGCCGGTTTCGTCCTGCGCGGTGTCCGCTGTCGTGGCGGCCACGGCTTCGGCGGCGGCGGCGTGCTCGCGTTCAGCCTCGCCCCGGCTTGCCGCATCCGCTCCGGCCTCGCCGGGGGGCTCTTCGCCAGCCGCGCGCAGCAGGTCGGGATCCAGCGCGACCCCATGTTTCTTCGCCGCCTGCTCGATCTCGTTATGGCGTGACTCCGGGATCATGCCCCGGTTCTTCCAGCCCTGCACGGTCGAAACGGCGATGCCCAGCTTGTGGGCCATCGGGCGGATGCCACCGAAGGCGGTCACGACCTTCTGCGCCGGTGTCTCCGCCGCCCGGTCGTCGTCACGATCCTTCGGAGTTTGTCCCTTTGGAGTCTCGTCGCTCATTGTATCCTTCGTTGTATCGGCCGGGAGCGCCTCCAGGGACCGGAGCAGCGCCGCGCGTTCCGGCCGTTCGGCCACGCGTACGCTATGCCAGGGCAGTCGCGTTACAGCATTCGCCACCGCCTGCGACAGGCAGACCGCTGTCATGTCCTTACATGCGGTGGCCAGGTTGGTCCCTGCGACTAGCGTAACAAACGTTTTGGCCGTACGGGGAGAGAAAAAAAGCACCGTATCGATACGTCCCTTCTCAATGGCCGACTTTGCATCCGCGGGAAGCGCCGTGACGGCGGCCGCTTCGTACATCGCGACGCGCCGTACGGTGAAGCCGTCGGCTTCCAGCATTCCCTTCAGATCGCCTGCCGTCACGCTGCCCGCGGCGTGAAACAGTGCGCCATCGTACGGGGCGAGGCGCGTACGTACGAGCCGGGCCAGCGCCACGACGTCTCCGCCAGCCGCTTCAACCCCCCGGAACCCGAACCCGCGCGCAGTTTCCGCCGTGGCTTCGCCGACTGCCAGTACCGGCAAGTCCCTTCGATCGCAGGTTTCGGCAAAAGCACGTACGCCGTTGGCCGAGGTGAAGAGAACGGCCTGTACGTCCGTGAGGTCCGGTGGTGTACTGGACAACAGGCGTACACGTAGCATCGGGCACAGAACGGGGATATGCCCGCGCGCCTGCAGTTCGCTGGCGAGCGGCTCCGCGTCCTCGCTTGGGCGTGTGACCAGAACCCGCATGTTTGTCTCGAAAAAACTTAAAACAGGTCGGCGAGCGCCTCGAAAAAGGCTTTCCCGGCAGCGGCGCGCAGTTCGGCACCGGCGTCGCGCGCCATCGAGTCGGCCTCCGCGACGGGACCCCGGCGCTCCGTCCGCCAAACCTGTGCGCCCTCTGGATCCGCCAGAAGGGCGCGCAGACGAAGCGAACGCTCCCCATCCTCGAATTCGGCCAGCACCCCGATCGGAGTCCGGCACGAGCCGTCCAGAACCTCCAGGCAGGCGCGCTCGGTGCGAACTCGCAAGGCGGAAGGTCCGTGGTCCACAGCCGCCACGAGCTCCCGGCTCCGCTGGTCCGCGCCGCGCACCTCCAGACCGATTGCGCCCTGCGCCACGGCGGGCAGGATCTCGTCGGTGGACAGGATCGCCGTCGCCTGCCCGGTCAGCCCCGTGCGGTGCAATCCGGCCAGCGCCAGCATCGTCGCGTCCACGTCACCCGCACGTAGTTTGCGCAGCCGGGTTTGCAGGTTGCCCCGGAAGTTGACCACCTTCAGATCGGGACGCAACGCCATGACCTGGGCCTGCCGCCGCATTGAGGCGGTTCCGACCACCGCGCCTTCGGGCAGCGCCGCAATCGAGTCCGCCTTGTCGCAGAACCAGGCGTCGCGCGGATCTTCGCGCGGCAGGATCGCGGGGATATCCAACCCTTCCGGCAGCCAGGTCGGCACATCCTTCATGGAATGGACCGCCACGTCGATTCGGCCGTCGTTCAGCGCGTCCTCAAGCTCCTTGGTAAAGAGCCCCTTGCCACCAATCTCCGCAAGACGGCGTTTTTGCTCGACGTCGCCGGTTGTCTTGATGGCCACGATCTCGACCGCGCCGGGTGTTGCGAGGTCCGGATGCGCCTGGGTCAACATGGACTTCGCCGTCTCGGCTTGGGCGAGGGCGAGGGGACTGCCTCGGGTGCCGAGGCGCAGGGTTGGCTTGGTGCTGCTCATAGTTGAGGTGTTTAGGACGCTGCGGCGTGTTAAGCAAGCCGCTGGGCAAGCAAGAACGGAAGTCTTATGGTGACGGCATGATTGTTTTGGGCCTGGAAACCTCTTGTGACGAGACGGCGGCAGCGGTGGTCGAGGACCCCCCGTTCATCCGCTCCAACCTCGTGCTTTCGCAGTTGGACGAGCACCGGCCGTACGGCGGCGTGGTGCCGGAGATCGCGGCGCGCAGCCATCTCGACCATCTCGATTCGCTGATCGAACGGGCGATGCGCGAGGCCGGGGTGGGCTTTGGCGACCTCGATGGCGTAGCGGCGACGGCGGGGCCGGGGCTGATCGGCGGCGTCTTCGTCGGCGTGATGACCGCTAAGGCCATCGCGGCGGCGCGCGGCCTGCCGTTTGTCGCGGTGAACCATCTGGAGGGCCATGCGCTGACGGTGCGGCTGACCGATGGTCTGGACTTCCCCTATCTGCTGCTGCTGGTCTCGGGCGGGCACTGTCAGTTGCTGGCGGTCGAGGGCGTGGGGCGCTACCGGCGTTATGGCGGCACGATGGACGACGCGGTGGGTGAGGCGTTCGACAAGACGGCGAAGCTGCTCGACCTCGGCTATCCCGGTGGCCCGGCGGTGGAGCAGGCGGCGGCGCAGGGCGATCCCGCGCGCTTCGCTTTGCCGAAGCCGATGTTGGGGCGGCCCGGCTGCGACTTTTCCTTCTCGGGTTTGAAGACGGCGGTGCGGCTGGCGCGCGAGGGGCTCGACAGCTTCACCGGGCGCGAGGCTGCCGATCTGGCCGCGAGCTTTCAGGCGTCGGTGGCGGAGGTGCTGGCGGATCGCTGCCGCAACGCGCTGCGGCGCTTCGCCGTCGAGTATGGACAGCCGGGACCGCTGGTCGTGGCGGGCGGCGTGGCGGCGAACGCGGCGCTGCGGGCGCGGCTCAAGACGCTGGCTGAGGCGGAGGGCGCGCGCATGCTGGCGCCGCCGCTCGCGCTGTGCACCGACAATGCCGCAATGATCGCCTGGGCGGGGATCGAGCGGTTGCGGCTTGGGGTCTCCGATCCGCTGGACTTTGCGCCGCGTCCGCGCTGGCCGCTCGAGGATTTGACCGAGCGTGCCCCGGCCCCGGCCTCAACAGCGGCCCCGGCCCCAGCAGCGGCACGCGTTTAAGGAGCGGAACGGATGCGGGCACTGACCATCCTTGGCGCGGGCTCCTGGGGCACGGCGCTGGCGATTGCGGCGCGCCGGGCCGGGCGTGATGTGACACTCTGGGCGCGGCGGGAGGAGCTTGCCGCCGATATCGCGGCGACAGGCGAGAACCGCCGCTACATGCCGGGCGTCGCGCTCGACCCGGCCATCCGCGCGACCGCTGTGCTGGAAGAGGCAACGGCGGAGGCAGAGGCCGTCTTGCTGGTGGTTCCGGCGCAGCATTTGCGCAGAGCGGCGGAAAATCTCACGCCTCACCTGCGGGCGGGCACGCCGCTCGTGATCTGCGCGAAGGGGATCGAGGCGGGCAGCGCGCGGCTGATGAGCCAGATCCTGCAAGAGGTGCTGCCGGAGCAGCCGCTTGCGGTGCTCTCCGGTCCGACCTTCGCCGAAGAGGTCGCGCAGGGCCTTCCCGCTGCGGTCACGCTGGCTGCGTGCGAAGCCGGACTGGCCGAGCGGCTGGTGGAAGCCTTGGGCAGCCGCGCCTTCCGCCCCTATGCCAGCGACGACGTGATCGGCGCGCAGCTTGGCGGCGCCGTGAAGAACGTTGCGGCCATCGCCTGCGGGATCGTCGCTGGGCGGGCGCTGGGAGAAAACGCACGCGCCGCGCTGATCACGCGGGCGCTTGCGGAAATTACGCCTTTGGCTCAGGCGATGGGCGGACGGGCGGAAACCCTGATCGGGCTGTCCGGCCTTGGGGATCTGACGCTGACCTGCACGGGAGCGGCCTCGCGCAACTATACGCTCGGCATGGCACTGGGCCGGGGCGAGGCCAAAGAGGCGGCCCTGGGCGGCAGCCGAGGGGTCGCCGAGGGCGTCTATTCCGCCGACGGTGTGGTGCAACTGGCTGACAGGTGCGGTGTGGATATGCCGATTTGCCGGGGCGTGGACGCCGTGCTCAACCATGCGGCGCCGATCGAGGCAACGATCGATTCTCTATTATCCCGGCCGTTCCGAACCGAGATTTATTAGGCTCCGCCCGGAGATACACCGGGTGCTAGAAAATATTTCCACAGCACTACCGATTAATTTTTACCGTATCTTTACCCGCATCTCAACACCCTGGAACCATCAGATGCAGTGGGCCCGCGGCTTCGCGCGGATCGGGCACCGCACAACAATAAGGTCGACCACAAACCGGACAGGCGGGCACGCGTCCGGTCAACCGTGGCGTTAGCGCCGCAACTGGCGCTTGATGGGGACACAAGGTAAACGGCGGGACCGAACACGATGACAGTTTCCCAGGATGGGCATCCACCGACGCAACCGGAGACGCAGGGGGAGATGGTGGGGGAGGGCACCGGCTCGAAGCCGGGCGCACCGCGCCGCCGCAAGGGCGGCAGCATTCGCAGCCGCCTCTACCTGGCCTTCGGCGGCGTGGCGGGGCTGACTGTGCTTGCGAGCGCAGTGGCCTGGGTCTCTTTCACCAACATCGAAGGCACAGTCGAGACGATGGTCGGGCAGCATGTCCCGGCGATGACCGATGCGCTGCAACTCGCCACGCGAAGCGCCGAACTCGCGGCGGCCGCTCCGCAGTTGGCGACCGC
>SKZV01000206.1 GCA_007127165.1 Rhodovibrio sp.
TATCCTACGCGGAGATGGAGCAACGCTACCTCGCCAACGTGTCGCTGCGGCGCATGGTGAGCGCGGAGGACATCGCCTCCTGCTGTCTCTTCCTCGCCTCGCCCGGCGGCGCGAACATCAGCGGTCAGGCGCTCAGCGTCTGCGGCAACGTGGAGCGGTTGTGATGGCGGAACGCACGATTGCGCTGGTCGGCGGCGGGCTGATCGGGTCGAGCTGGGCCGTGGTCTTCGCGCGCGCCGGTCACACGGTACGGGTCTACGAGGCAGTGCCGGAGCAACGCACGGCCCTTCAGGATAGAGTGCGGCGGTTGCTGCTCGATCTCGAGGCCGAGGGGCTTGTCGAGAATGCCGCGGCGGCGGCGGAGCGGGTCGTCCTCACGGAGTCCCTGAAAGACGCCGTGCAGGGTGCCGGCCACGTTCAGGAGAACGGCCCCGAGCGCCTGGAGGTGAAGCAGCCGCTGTTGAGCGAGATCGACGCGGCGGCCCCGGCGGAGGCCACGATCGCCAGTTCCACCTCGGCGCTGTTGCCGTCGGCGCTGTCGGATCATTTGACGGGGCGGCGACGCTTCCTGGTGGCGCATCCGGTGAACCCGCCGCACCTGATCCCGCTGGTCGAGCTTTGCCCCGCGCCCTGGACGGACGCGGCGGCGGTGGAGCGCGTGCGTGCGCTGATGGCCGAGGTGGGGCAAAGCCCGATCCTGGTGCGGCGCGAGATCGACGGCTTTATTTTGAACCGGCTGCAAGGGGCGCTGCTGCACGAGGCTTTCCGGCTGGTGGAGCAGGGCTACGCCCGCGTCGAGGACGTTGACGCGGCGGTGGCCGACGGGCTTGGCCTGCGCTGGTCGTTTATGGGACCTTTCGAAACCATCGACCTGAACGCGCCGCAGGGGCTGGCCGACTACGGGCGGCGCTATGGCGGCATGTACGCGGGGATGTTCGGCGTGGAGCCCTGGTCCGGCGAGCTGCTGGCAAAGGCCGAGGAACAGCGCCGCGCCATGCTGCCTCGAGAGGCCTTGGTGGAGCGGCAATCCTGGCGCGACCGGCGGTTGCTGCGGCTGGTGCAACACAAGAAAGCGATGGACAAGTCGGACAAGGAGAAATGACATGCCGGACACGGCAAGCGACAAGCAAGCGGAAGGGTTGACGCCGTATCAGCATCCGTTTCCGCAAGACGCGGTCCCGGAAATCTTCGTGCCGCGTATCGAGCCGGAGGACGACCGCGAATGGGTGCCGCAGGCGGAGGGAGTCTGGTTCCGGCCGCTCTGCCTCGGTGTCTCGCAGGGGTACTACGTGAACCTGCTGCGCGTACGAAAAGCCGGAGTGCTGTCCTGTCACCGCCACTTCGGCCCGGTGCACGCGCATGTGCTGAAGGGCAAGTGGCACTACCTGGAGCACGACTGGGTCGCGGAGGCGGGAGCCTACATCTTCGAGGCCCCCGGCGAGACCCATACACTCGTCGTGCCGGAGGGAGTGGCCGAGATGGTCACGCTGTTTCACGTGACCGGCGGTTACATGTACTGCACCCCCGACGGCGCCCCGACCGGCTGCGAAGACGTCTTCACGAAGATCGAACTGTGCCGCAAGCACTATGAGTCCTGCGGCCTTGGAGCCGATTACGTGGAACGCTTCATCCGGTAGGGGAGCCGAGGGAAGCGTCCGCAGAGCTTACGCGGCCTTGCGGAAATCCTCCTGATACTGCTGACGAGCAGCGGCAGGCTGGCGATCCTGAGCCGTCTCCGTCTTGTGTGCCGTTCCGCCGCTCTTCTCGTTGAAAGCGGTGACGATGGAGGCGATCAGCGTGGCCGCGAGGGTCAGGCCGAAGAGGATGAGGACGGGTTCGATGGTGGCTTCGGTGAACATGGTTTCGATCTCCTAGAGTGAATGCGGTTCGTCGGATCTTTGTCGGCGTTTCGCGCTGCAGGCTCATCGGTCCCGCGTTCGCGCTCAACGTTCTGGTAGACAATATACGCCGGATTTCCTGGATTGTGCACTGCAGCAAACGCACAAGGGCTTAGCCCCCCGCGCAAAACGGGTGAGGGGGCCCGGTTTTCGGTGAATTTTACGTCGTAGCGATGGCGATGTCGGGTGAGGTTATACTACCGGACCGGGAAGGAGTTTCTCCAAGAATTCATGAAGACTTGCTCGCCGTTTCCGGTAAGCGTTACGCTAATAAATAAGAAAAGATTCGATTGAATTCGCTAGAGCGGGATGGCTCATTTTTCAACCGCCATCCCGTTCTAAGTTTTTGTTTTGCGGAGGATTCAGATCTCAAGCCGACGCGGCTTGAAATCGTCGCGCTGCAACGATGAGTGGGTATGCTCCATGACAGACCTGACGCCGGAAGACATGCACATCTACGACTCCAGGCAGGATTTCGAGCACGCTTTTCCGCAGGTGTGCGACGTGGTGGACGAGGAGTTGCAAAAGGTCCAAGAGGGCGATTGGGAATACGAGCAAGGCACGGCCTTCCCCGACGCCAACCAGTTCGACGTCACCTATTATCATCGCTCTACAGAGACGGTTCGAAACGTAAAAGGCACCATCGATCCGCCCGAGGTCACCCAGACAAACGAGACGACAATCAGCTACCGCCAAGAGTGAAGACCGATGTTTCGGTGGTAATCGCCGTGGTTGCCGGGCTTGATCGGGCAACCTTCCTCCCGCTGCGATGGTTGGGAGGAGGTGGCTGGATCGCTATGCCCGCCGTTCCCGCAGCCGTTGCGCCACCTTCCAGCAGGCGAAGACCCACGCCGCTCCCAGGACCCATCCGGCGAGAACGTCGCTCGGCCAGTGCACGCCCAGATAGATGCGGCTGAGTCCGACGAGCAGGGCGATCAGGACGGCAAGCGCCATGATGAAGACGCTTGCGGCCCTGGTCCGCTGGAACCGCGTGTGCAAGGCCGCAAGCGTCAGAAAGACCACCGCCGACATTGTGGCGTGACCGCTGGGAAAGCTGAGCGTCATCACCTCGGTCGCGTGCGGCACCAGATCGGGACGCGGGCGGTCAAATAGCACCTTAAGGAGGTTGTACAGGATTTCGGCGCCGACAACCGTGACGCCGAACAGCAGAGCCGCCGCCCGCTGCCGGACCAACAGCAGATAGCCGAGCGCGCCCAGGGTGATGAGGGTCAGGACCGTCGTGCTGCCGAGCGCGGTTATGTCGCGCACGCTGCTTTCGAGCCACAGGGGACCGAGAGGATCGTCGGGGTCTTCGGCGCTGCGCAAGGCCAAGAAGAGCGCGCGGTCGAGGGCCTTCACTCTCTCCGCGATGGTCCCCTCCGCGATAATCAGGGAGAGATCAAGCACAAGCGCACCGCTCAGCCGGAGAGTGGCCGCTCACTGAATCCGCCAGCTTCCGTCGGGGCCGCGGCAGGCGGTGCCGTAGCCGCGTTCGAGGCGGCCGCCGACCCAGATCTCATTCTGGAACTCGCGGCAGTAATGGCCGTCGTAGCGCTGGTAGGCCCGGTGTGGCGTTATCTGGCCGCCGTGGCCGCTTTGCGGATTGTGCCAGGCAACTGTATGGCCGGACGGCCGATATTCCAGGGCCTGATGCGTCGTGCGTTGCATATAGAGGCGATCCGCCCGGTCCAGCGATACGCCGATCTCGCGGCCGATCAGGGCTCCGGCCAGTGTGCCCGCGCCGACGGCGGCCAACTGACCGCGACCGTCACCGATCTGGCTCCCCGCCCAGCCGCCGAGCGCGGCCCCGCCCAGCGTTCCGAAGGCTTCCTTTTGGCCGACGTTCGTCGTGCAGCCGGTCAAGACGACGGCAAGCGCGAGGGCGGCGGTCTTGGCGCGGAGACTGTATAGCATTGGCTGAGACCTCCTCTTTTGCGCTCGGTGCCGGTGGCGCGGCTGGCCCTTCAGACGAGCAGCGGCACGAAGACGAGCAAGCCCAGGAATGCCCAGGCGCAGACACCGAGCGCCGTCGTCGTGTAAGTCACGTACATGACCTCGACCGGCTCGTGCATATGCAGGAGCGCCTCAACACCAGCACCAGCGCCAGCCCCAGGCTGAGCAAGGCCAGCCGACGGCCGCTTTTGCTCGAGAGAAAGCCTCAGATTACATAAGCTATTTTACGAATACAAGATTCTGAGGGTATAAAGGAATGGGGCATCGCTGGGAGTGTGACCGGGGAGCGCTCGCTTAATCCAAAGTCGATCCGATAGCGTTCAATCCAGAAACGTTTAGGAGGATAGCATGCAGTATCGAGAGGACGAATCGTTCAATCCATGCCGCTTTCTCCGGCTGATCGCGGTGTGTTTGACTGTGGCTTTCCTGACTGTGCCCGGCGCTGCGTACGCGAGCGAGGATCTGGAGAGCCTGATGACCGACACCCCGGAAGAGGGGTTCCAATTGGCCATTAAGCTGTCGCAAAAGGCGGTGGTGACTACTCAGCCCGATGCCGATGTGCGAAGGGTGTTGCGGGGCGGGTACGCCAACGACCCGAATAGCTTGATTCACGTTTCGCACGTTGTGGCGGTTCATTTCAGCACGATCGCCGAAGCGAACGGGTACTGGAAAGAAGAATAACCGTCGCCGGATCTCCTTATCTCCCTTTCGTGCGGGCCTATGGCTGCGTGATCTCTCCGGTTGCGCTTGGGCCATAGTGCTTGTCCGACTAAGATAGCTTCGTGGAAGGTGTGAGAGCAATGGAATCTCACGCAAAAGCAGTATCATTCGGCATTTGCCAGATAATTTTCCTCATTTCTTTGCGTTGGCGCAAAGTCTCCGCAGTCATAAATTGCCATACTAATACCTATGGTGGATGGAGGGGGCTTCGATAGAGCGTCATCCTCTAGTGTTCGACCAAAGTAAAATGACTAGCCGAAAGTGCTAATCAAGGAGAGTTTAAAAATGTCGACGGTTCTCACCTTTCTCGTTGATCCCAATCGTCTCTCGCGCGATGGCATTGGCCGGATCTTTGCAGATACCCCTTATTCCGTTTCCGGTGAGGGGCAGGGGCTTGAGGATTTGCTGAACCAAAACCAACCGCAGGACAACGGGCCCGAATTGGTGCTGGCCGACATCGGTACTCTTGGGAACGAGGTTTACAGCCGCATTTCCGGCCTGCGCTCTGCGCTGCCGAACGCGCGGATTGTGGTGCTTGTCAGCCGTCAGGACGTGCATCGGGTCATCGAGTGCTTCAGCGCCGGAGTGGAAGGCTGCATCATGAAGGACATCTCCAGCGCCGCGTTGATCGAAAAGCTCGATCTGGTGATGCTGGGCGAGCGGGTGTTCCCCTCCGAGGTCTTGTCGATGCTGATGCGCGACAGCGTTCCGGTTTGGGAAGGAAAGCCGTCGGCGGCCTTTTCCGAGGCGGGGCTATCGGATCGCGAGACGCAGATTCTGCGCTGTCTTGTCAGCGGGAGCGCCAACAAGGTGATCGCCAACCGCCTCGGGGTGACCGAAGCCACCGTGAAAGTTCACTTGAAAAGCATCCTGCGCAAGATCAAGGCGCAGAACCGCACTCAGGCTGCGATCTGGGCGCTGAACCAGGGCTTGGTGGAAGAAGACGCTAGCCAGCGCCAGCATGCCTGAAGGCGGGATTTGCAGCTTGGGCCGTGCCCCGAGGGCCAGCGTCTATCCCCGTTGATCTGGAACTTTATCCGGCACCAGTTCATCGAGCTCGGGTAGTAGCACCACGCTTTCCTGCTCGTGCGGATCCGTGCGCGCGATCACGGCCGTGCAAGGTTCGTCGCCCAGGTTGGCCGGAAGGTGCGGCGTGCCCGCCGGGATATAGACCATGTCACCGGCCCGTGCGATGAACTGGTGTTCCAGCCGTTCGCCGTACCAGGTGCAGGCCTCCCCGCTCAACACGTAGACAGCGGTTTCGTGGTTCTCGTGCTTATGCGCCTTCGCCCGGCCGCCCGGCGGGATGGTCAGCAGATGCATGCAGATGCCGGTGGAGCCGACGGTTTCCTTGGCGATCCCTTCCAGATAGTCGAGCCCTTGTTTCCCTGAATAGCCGCCGCCGGCGCGCACGAGACGGCATTCCTCCGGCTTGCCATCGGCGCGGGCGGCTGCTCTGGTCTCTTGAGAGGCGTTCTCTGCGGGTTTCATCGCGATACCTCCTGCATGTAGAACTTCTGATCTGGTCCGCCGTCTTGCGGGATTGAAGGGGCCGAGCGCCTAGTCCTTAAAAGACTCCGCAAAGGTATCGCGCAGCGCCACGTCCAGGTCCTCCATCGTCACCGGCAGCCCCAGCGCGTTCAGCGAGGTCACGCCGTGCTCCTGAATGCCGCAGGGCACGATGCCGGAGAAGTGGTCGAGGTCCGGGTCTACGTTGATGGCGAGGCCGTGATAGCTGACCCACTTGCGCATCCGCACGCCGATCGCGGCGATCTTCTCTTCCTTGCCGTCGCCGCGCACCACCCAGATGCCCACGCGCCCGGCCCGGCGCTCGCCCCTGACGTTGAAGCGGCCCAGCGCCCGGATCACCCAGTCCTCCAGCGCATGGACATAGGCGCGCACATCCCCGCCGCGTTGCTTCACGTCCAGCATGACATAGGCAACGCGCTGGCCCGGACCGTGATAGGTGTACTGCCCGCCGCGTCCGCTGCGGTAAACCGGGAAGCGCTCAGGCGTCAGCAGATCCGTAGCCTCGGCGCTGGTCCCGGCAGTGTAAAGCGGCGGGTGCTCCAGCAGCCAAATCAATTCCGGGGCTGTTTCCGCACGGATAGCTGCGACGCGCGACTCCATTTCGGCGACGGCTTCCGGATAGTCCACCAGCGCGTCGGCGATGCGCCATTCGACCGCTTTGGGGCTGTCGAGAGCGCTTTTCTGAGGTTGACTTGCGGCGGTCGGCATGGCCTCGCACTCCTTGTTTTCCATCATATAGACCAAGGCCGGACCCAGCGGAAAGAGCGCACTGCGCAGCCGCGATCACGGTTGGTGGCCGTCATTGATCCGTGTAACCTCACACGCGGAAAGTCAGTGTTCAAAATGGATAAAGAAACAGCAAGGGGAGCCAGCATGGCTGAAAACATTCGCGAGGCCGCGCTCGCCTATCACCGGGAGCCGCAACCGGGCAAGATCGAGGTTACGCCGACCAAGCCTTTGGGCACGCAGCGCGATCTGGCGCTCGCCTACTCGCCGGGCGTCGCGGCGGCCTGCGATGCGATTGTCGAGAACCCAGGCGACGCGGCGCTTTATACATCGCGCGCCAATCTGGTCGGTGTCGTCACGAACGGCTCGGCGGTGCTGGGACTCGGCAACATCGGCGCGCTGGCGTCGAAGCCGGTGATGGAGGGCAAGGGAGTGCTCTTCAAGAAGTTCGCTGGAATCGACGTCTTCGACATCGAGTTGAAGGAGGACGACCCGCAAAAGCTGATCGAGCATATCGCGGCGCTGGAGCCCACTTTCGGCGGCATCAACCTTGAAGACATCAAGGCCCCGGAGTGCTTCGAGATCGAGGCGGCTCTGCGCGAGCGTATGTCGATCCCGGTCTTCCACGACGATCAGCACGGCACGGCGATTATCGTCGGCGCGGCGATCTTCAACGGCCTGCGCCTCAAGGATAAGCGGTTCGAGGATGTGAAGCTGGTGTGCTCCGGTGCGGGGGCGGCGGCGCTGGCCTGCCTGGACCTGCTGCAAACCCTGGGCATGAAGCGCGAGAACATCTGGGTCTGCGACATTCACGGCGTGGTCTACGAGGGCCGCGAGGTGGAGATGGACCGCTGGAAGGCCAAGTACGCGCAAAACACCGACGCGCGCACCATGGGCGAGGTGATGGACGGCGCCGACATCTTCCTGGGCCTCTCCGCGCCCGGAGTGCTGACGCAGGAGATGGTCAAGCGCATGTCCGATCCGCCGATCATCATGGCGCTGGCGAACCCGGTACCGGAGATCATGCCGGACGAGGCTCGGGCGGTCTCGCCGAACGCGATCATCGCCACCGGGCGTTCGGATTACCCGAACCAAGTCAACAACGTGCTGTGCTTCCCCTTCATCTTCCGCGGTGCGCTGGATGCCGGCGCGAGCGAGATCAACGAGGAGATGAAGGCGGCTTGCGTGAAAGCGTTGGCCGATCTGGCGCTGGCCGAGCCCTCGGAGGTCGTCGCCAAGGCCTACGGCGGCGAAGCGCGCGGCTTCGGCCCCGACTATCTGATCCCGCGCCCGTTCGATCCCCGCCTGATGCTGCAACTGGCCCCAGCGGTCGCCAAGGCGGCAATGGACAGCGGCGTGGCCGCGCGTCCCATCGAGGACATGGAGGCCTATAAGCAAAAGCTGACCGAGTTCGTCTTCCGCTCCGGCCTTGCGATGAAGCCGATTTTCGAGCGCGCGCGGCAGGAGCCCAAGCGGGTGATCTACGCGGAAGGCGAGGACGAGCGGGTCTTGCGCGCCGCCCAGGTGGTGGTGGACGAGTCTCTGGCCCGCCCCATCCTGATCGGCCGTCCCGAAGTCATCGAGACGCGGATCGAGCGCCTTGGCCTGCATCTGAAGCTGGGGGACGACGTCCAGGTCATCAATCCGCAGTCGGACCCGCGCTACAACTCATATTGGCAGCGCTACCACGCCCTGATGGAGCGCAAGGGCGTGCAGCCGGACGCGGCGCGCACCATCGTGCGGACCAACTCGACCGCGATCGCCGCGCTGGCGGTGGACTTAGGCGACGCCGATGCGATGCTCTGCGGGGTCGAGGGGATTTACCACTGGCACCTGAAGCACGTCGAAAGCGTCATCGGGCGCGGGCCGGGCGTGCGCTCGCTCTCGGCTTTGTCGATGCTGATCCTGCCGCAGGGCACCTATTTCATCACCGATACCTACGTCACCCAGACTCCCACCGTGGAAGAAGTCGTCGAGGTGACGCTGCAAGCGGCGGAGGCCGTGCGCTCATTCGGGATCGTGCCGCGCGTCGGTTTGCTCTCGCACGCCAATTTCGGCAATGCGGACTCCGAGACCGCCCGAAAGATGCGTGAGGCCGTGCGAATGCTGCACCGTGATCATCCCGGGCTGGAAGTCGAGGGCGAAATGCACGCGGACGCGGCGCTGTCCGAGGAGATTCGCCAGCGCATCTTCCCGAACTCCCGCATGAAGGGGCAGGCGAACCTGCTGGTCATGCCCACGCTGGACGCCGCCAACATTTCGATGAACATGTTGAAGGTGCTGGGCGAGGGGTTGCCGATAGGGCCGCTCCTGCTGGGCAGCGCCATGCCCGCGCATATCCTCACGCCTTCGGTGACGGCGCGGGGTGTGGTCAACATGACGGCAGTGGCCGTGGTCGATGCGCAAAAGCACGCCGAGGCCGGGGCTCCGACATCGCTTGCAAGCACGGGGTAAAACGCCATGAGTGAGTTTCAGCCAGCCGAGCCGGACTTCGCCCAACGCACCCGCGACTCGTTTTCCCGGCAGAAGATCATGTTTCTGCTGGGCGCGGAGATGACCGTGGTGGAGCCGGGCTACGTGGAAATCGTCCTCCCCTACCGGGAGAACCTCACGCAGCAACACGGTTTCTTCCATGCCGGAGCGACCGCGACCATCGCCGATTCGGCGGGCGGCTATGCGGCCTTCACGCTGTTTCCCCCGGATGCGTCGGTCCTGACCTCCGAATTCAAGATCAACCTGTTGGCCCCGGCGAACGGCGCGCGGCTGATCGCCAAGGGCCGGGTGGTCAAGCCGGGGCGGATGCTCACCACCTGCGATCTGGAGGTCGAGGTGGAGTACACCGAAGGCGGCCGCAAGCTCTGCGCCAAGGGCCTGCAAACCCTGGTCCGCCTGGGCCACCGCGCGGACATTGCCGAGGCGGGTTAAACGGCGGGGAGCCGGAAGAGGGGTTTTGTACGGCTCCCAACTCAATACAAGCGCTCCCCACTTCCTTCCCGCTCCCCTGAGGGGGAGTTGTCGCCCTTCGCGACTGAGGGGAGACAGCCTCTCCGAGAAGCCGCCAAGAGAAGACAGACGCTGCGGTGTCGCTAACGCGAGGAGTCTTGTCAGTCCCCTCAGCCGCAAGCGCGGCAGCTCCCCCGTCGGGGAGCCGGAAGTGGGTCGTGCCGTCAGCAACCCGCCCCACGCTCCCCACCTTCCTTCCCGCTCCCCTGAGGGGGAGCTGTCGCTCTTCGCGACTGAGGGGAGCCCCCCCCCCTCTCCGAGAAGCCGCCAAAATAAGACAGACGCTCATCCCGAACCGCGCCCCTTCGGCGCATATCGAGAGGGGGCCGCGCTATCCGAGGAGAAAGTCACCTCATCCGTCGGGCGGGATAAGAACGGGCAACTCCTTCGTGGAGTTACGCCATCTAACCCTTTTTCGAGTTGTGCGGACCTTGGGCTGGATATGATACTTTTATATCAAAATAAATAGAGATCAGGTCGAGGGGGACACTGGTCGAACCGCACCCGTAACAAAGGAGCGTGTCTCGCCATGAAGGTCCTGACGGTCCATCCCGGCCCCTTGATGTACACCGAAATCTATCTCCGCCTGGAGCCGCTGGGGCTCGAACTGGTGGCGGAGGCGGCGCGGCAGGCCGGGCACGATGTCCGCCTAATCGACCTGCAAGCCGAACCGCCCGCCGTTTATACCCAGGCTTTGGACTCCTGGCGGCCGGATGTCGTCGCGATCTCCTGCAACTACTTGCCGAACGTCCCGGAAACCGTCGATCTGGCGAAGGCCGCGAAGGCGCGTCTGCCCGGCTGCACCGTGGTTGTCGGCGGCCACAGCGCGTCCTTTATCGGGCCGCGCATCCTGGAGCACGCCGAAGGCGCGGTGGACTGCGTTCTGCGCGGCGAGGGCGAAGCGGCCATCGTGCCGCTGCTGGAGGCCGTGGAGAACGGCGCCGCGCTCACGGCCGTGCCGGGCGCGGTCACGGCGGAGGGCAAGGGGCCGCCGCCCGCCTTCGTCCAGGACCTGAACGCGCTGCGTCCGGCCCGCGATCTGGTGCGCAAGCGCCACAAGTACTTCATCGGCCATCTCGACCCCGCCGCCTCCATCGAGTTCTCGCGCGGCTGTCCCTGGGACTGCTCGTTTTGCAGCGCCTGGACCTTCTACGGCCGCAGCTACCGCACCATCGAGCCGGAGGTCGCGGCGGAGGAACTGGCCCGCATCCGCGAACCCGGCGTCTTCATCGTGGACGACGTGGCCTTCATCCACCAGAAACACGGCCTCGCCATCGCCGAAGAGGCCATGCGGCGCGGGATCAAGAAGCACTATTACCTGGAAACGCGCGGCGACGTGCTGCTGCGGAACAAGGAGGTGTTCCGGGTCTGGCGCGATCTGGGGCTGAAGTACATGTTCCTCGGCCTGGAAGCCATCGACGAGGAGGGGTTGAAGCGCTACCGCAAGCGCGTCTCGCTCGGTCAGAACTTCGAGGCGCTGGAGTACGCCCGCTCGCTGGGGATTCAGGTCGCGGTCAACATCATCGCCGACACCGACTGGGACCGCGAGCGGTTCCGCGTGGTGCGCGAATGGGCCTACGAGGTGCCGGAGATCGTCAACGTCTCGGTCAACACGCCCTATCCGGGGACGGAAACCTGGTTTACCGAGGCGGCGAAGGTCAACACGCGCGACTACCGCCTGTTCGACATCCAGCACGCGGTCCTGCCCACGCGCCTGCCGCTGCACGAGTTTTACGCGGAACTGGTGGAAACGCAGCGGGTGCTGCAATACAAGCACCTGGGCTTCCGCGCGCTGAAGAACGCGGCCTGGACGACGACGAAGCTGCTGGCGAAGGGGCAAACGAACTTCTTCAAGATGCTGTGGCGCTTCAACTCGGTCTACGACCCCGACCGCCTCGTCGCCGACCACAACCGCCCCCTAACCTACGAAATCGCCACCCCGCCGCCACAGGTCGAAAAGCCGAACCGCCAAGACATGTACGTCCTAACCCCCGAACGCAAAAAACCCCGCGACCTGGACCGCGCGACGGAAGCCTTCGTGGACGAAACGCGGGGGTAGGGGTGCGGCGCGGTCTTGTTGGGGTTCGCGGCGGCTCACCCCAACAAGACCAAGACTCCCTCGTCATTCCCGCGCCCGCCAACGTCGTCATTCCCACGCCTCTCCTCGTCATTCCCGCTCCCTTCCTCGTCATTCCCGCGAAGGCGGGAACCCAGGACCGCAAACACAAGGGAGCCCCCTCCAAGGGCTGCTTTCCCCTCTATTGGAGATGCCTCGGCTCGAACGGCCGTCGCGGCACTACTCGGCGGCTCCGCAGCCGAAACCACGGCCCTGGGTTCCCGCCTTCGCGGGAATGACGAAGGTGGAGGGTGCGGAGACGGTTGCTACCCCAACCGGATAACGAACGCGGTCGAGCCGGACAAGGGCTTCGCTCGCGGCGATGTCGATGGGAACGTCGGCCATCTCGGAAAGCCCGATGAAGAAAGGGGTCGGAGATCACTTTTTGGCTTCAAAAATGTCTCTGACCCCTTTTCTCTGCGCCGGTTGCCACGAAATTCCGGGGACACAGTACTCATTCACGGCGTCATCCCGCGCCGCTGACGTCGCGCATCGCACGGATCGCAGACAAGGGGCAGAGTCCTTTTTCTGCTTATCCCTCCGGCGTTCAAAGGCACCGGCGCGCGCGAAGTTCACCGAATTCCGGTGATCTCTAAGCCGCGTGTTGCGACCTCCGACGCCGGAAACCGCGTTGCTCTTGTCTCACCGGCTTGGCGGCCCCTCGGAGAGGGGGTCGCCCCTCAGTCGCGAAGGGCGACAGCTCCCCCTCCGGGGAGCGGGAGTTGGGGTGGGGGTTTGGGGTTATGGGGTTTCGAGACCCGCCATGGCTCTCTTGCCGCTTGCCGCTGGGGGCGTTGCTGCCTTGGGCGGCTGAGGGAGGGGGAGGGCTCGTTGCGTTGGCGGCGGCGCAGTCGCGGCTTCGGCATTCGCGAAGGGGGGTGTCGCAGAGCGATGGGACGCGGCGATATAGGAACATTGACCTATAACGCCTGGATTTGTAAGCTCCCAGTCCCCTTTTATCCGTCTTCAACAGGGAGCGAGCCGCGTGTCAGACCGAACCATTCACACGCCACCCAACGGCCGCGCGCATGGCCGCCGAATGTTGACCTATGTTGACATTCGTTGACACCGCTCGCGCGCGCCCGCGCGAGGCTCCGTTTGCCGCGCAGCGAATGCGGGTATTCCGTCGGCGATTTCGACGGGCTGCATCCCGCGAAACCGCCACGGACTGCGGGACTCCCGCGTTGAGGGGCCGTCGGTTGGGGAGGGCTGCTTTTGCGAAGGCCAACGTTCCGCTGCGCATCCGAACGGACGCGGCGAGGGGTTGCGGCGCTGGCGGGTTTGTTGGGGTTCGCCGGAGGGGCTCTCCCCAAGCTACACTGTTTTCTTCAGCCTCACCCCAAGGCGGCGCTCTTCGCGCGGTATCGAGGGACCCATCCTCTCCGGGAAGCCGCCGCCCCCTAAAGCCAGGGCATGACCTGCCGCTGCTTTTGCTCGTAGCTGGTGATCGAGGTTTCTTTTTCCAGCGTCAGGGCGATGTCGTCGAGGCCGTTCATCAGACAGTGCTTGCGGAAAGGTTCGATGTCGAAGCTGTAGGTTTCGCCGTCCGGGCCGGTGATTTCCTGGTTTTCCAGATCGACGGTGACGCGGGCGTTCGCGCCGCGCTTGGCCGCGTCCATCA
>SKZV01000086.1 GCA_007127165.1 Rhodovibrio sp.
CCGCCAACAACAAGAAGGGCGGGCTGGCGGCGCTGCGGGAGATGAAGCGCAAGACGGATCGCGGCGAGTGGGTCGCGATGACGCCGGACGGGCCGCGCGGCCCGCGGATGCGCGCCAAGTCCGGAGCGATCAAGCTGGCGCAGCTATCCGGGAAGGCGTTGCTGCCAGCGAGCGTCGGCATGTCGCGCGGGCGGATTCTGGGCTCCTGGGATCGTTTCCTCTTGGCGTGGCCATTCTCGCGCGGGTACATCCTGGTCGGAGAACCGGTCCGCGTGGCGCGCAACGCGAGCGAGGCCGATCTGGAAGTAGCGCGTAAGGCGCTGGAAGACAGCCTGAACGCGTTGACGGCAGAGGCGGACCGTCGCTGCGGCCGCACGCCGGTTCAACCGGAACCGCTGGCGGAGATGGTGCCGATAGCGCCGAACGCGCAGACACTGGCGGAGGCGGAGGCGGAGGCGGAGGCGGAGGCGGCGGAACCGAAGGCGGTGCGCAAGGCGTCGAACGGATAGGACGCGACACACACTGATGGGGGCGGGGCGTAAGATGATCGCAATGAGCTTGTACCGCGCGGCGACGGCGGCTGGAGAGCCGGTATTGCGCCTGCACTACCGGCGGCGCGCGCAACGCGGACGCGAAGAGGCGGCCCGGCTGGACGAGCGGTTCGGCAAGGCTTCGCAGTTGCGCCCGGAAGGTCCGCTGGTCTGGCTGCACGCCGCCAGCGTCGGAGAGTCGCTGTCGCTGCTGCCGCTCATCGACGCGCTGCGCCAGCGCGAGCCGGGGCTCAACCTGCTGGTGACGAGCGGCACCCGCACCTCGGCCCAAATCCTCTCCGGCCAGCTTCCGGAGGGCGTGGTGCACCAGTACAATCCGGCGGACTGCCCGCGCTGGGTCAACCGCTTTCTCGATACCTGGCGTCCCGATCTCTCGCTCTACGTCGAGTCTGAACTCTGGCCGAACATGCTCTCGCTGACGCAGAAGCGCGGCATTCCCACCGGGCTGCTCAACGCGCGCATGTCGGAGAAGTCCTACCGCCAGTGGCAGCGCCTGCCCTCGATGATCCGGCCGCTGATGCAAGGATTCTCCTTCTGCCTTGCGCAGAACTCGACGCAGGCAAAGCGCATGGCGGCGCTGGGCGCGCGCGATCCCCGGCCGTTGGGGAACCTGAAATTCACCGCCAAGCCGCTGGCGGTGGACGAGACCGAGCTTGCCCGGATGCGCAAGGCGCTGGATCGGCGGCCCTGCTGGCTGGCGGCAAGCACCCATCCCGGCGAGGAGGCCGTGGCGACCGAGGTGCACGCGGCCCTGAAAGACAAACATCCGGGCCTGTTGACGCTGATCGCGATTCGACATCCAGAGCGCGCCGAAGAGGTTCTTGAGATGCTGCGGAACCGGGGTCTGCGAGCGGCGCAGCGCAGTTTGAAAGAGCCTATCGAAGCGGAAACCGACGTCTACCTCGCCGATACGATGGGGGAGATGGGACTGTTCTACCGCTTGGCCCCGATGGCCTTCGTCGGCGGCTCGCTCACCGGCGTCGGCGGCCACAATCCGATCGAGCCCGCGCACCTGGACTGCGCCATTCTGCACGGCCCGGACATGCGGAACTTTTCCGAGGTGGCGGAGGATCTGGAAGAGGCGGGGGCAAGCTGGCAGGTCAACGACGGCGAGGGGCTGACGCGGGCGCTGGACACCCTGCTGAACGAGCCCGACAGCCGCCGCAACCTCTCCGCCTCCGCCCATGCCGTCGTGCAAGGGCAGGCGGGTGTGCTGCAAGCGGTGTTGGAGGAGCTGGAGCCCTTCCTGGCCCCCCTGCGCCATCCCCGCGCGGCCTGAGAGCCAAGGCAGACGATGCAGCAACCCGCTTTCTGGCAAGGAAACGGCCCGCTGGCGCGCGGCCTGGCCCCGCTTGGCTGGCTCTATGATCTCGGGGGTGTTCTGCGCCAGCGCTTCGTGCGGGCGCAGGCGGCGGCTGCGCCGGTGATCTGCGTCGGCAACGCCACCGTCGGCGGAACCGGCAAGACTCCCGTCGCCATCGACATCGCCACGCACCTCACCCGGCAGGGACAGGCTCCCCACGTCCTCACGCGCGGCTACGGCGGCGCGAACCCGGCGCAGCCGCTGCGCGTCGAGCCGGAGCGCCACGGTGCCGATGAAGTCGGGGACGAGGCGCTGTTGCTGGCGCGCGTCGCGCCTACCTGGGTTTCGCGCGACCGCGTGGCGGCGGCGCGCGCGGCGGTCGCGGCGGGAGCGAGCGTGCTGGTCATGGACGACGGCTTTCAGAACCCGGCGCTCGCCAAGGACCTTTCCCTGCTGGTGGTGGACGGCGGCACCGGCTTCGGCAACGGGCAGATCCTCCCCGCCGGTCCCTTGCGCGAGCGGCCCGAGCGGGC
Source organism: Rhodovibrio sp. (assembly GCA_007127165.1). Lineage (GTDB taxonomy): Bacteria > Pseudomonadota > Alphaproteobacteria > Kiloniellales > Rhodovibrionaceae > SKZV01. The sequence continues at coordinate 2,388 of SKZV01000086.1, forward strand.
CTTGGCGCGCAGCCACGCTGTCGTCATTGTCGGGGAAGACCGCTGCGGCCTCGCCGAGCGTTTCTCCGGGTCGCGCCCGGTGCTGATGGTCCGGATGGAACCGGACAGCGCGTCGCGGGATTTGCAAGGCCGCCGCGTGCTGGCCTTTGCCGGGATCGGGCGGCCGGGCAAGTTCTTCGAGACGCTGGAGCGTCTGGGCGCGGAGGTGGTGGAGCGCATGCCCTTCGCCGACCACCACCGCTTCGCCGAGGCGGAGCTTCGCGACCTTTTGGCTCGCGCCGAGAGGCTGGACGCCATACCGGCGACGACGGAAAAGGATGCGGCGCGCCTGCCTGCCTGGGCGCGGGAGCGGGTACGGACGGTCAGGGTGGAACTGGTCTGGGACGATCCCGGCCAACTGGAAACCCTCTTGGCGGGCGCGTTGGGCCATGGCCAAGGCTAGGGGCCGGACGCGCCTGCTGTTCCGGCGCTATCTGCGTTGGCCGCTGGAGGCGGCGGGATTCTACCTCTGGATCGGGTTTTGCGCGATCCTGCCGGTGGAGACCGCCTCGAACATGGGCGGCTGGCTGGGGAAGACCATCGGGACCCGCACCGGCCTTTCGCGCCGCGCCTACCGTAACCTGCGCGTGGCCTTTCCCGAAAAGGACCAGGACGAGCTTGACCGCATCGTCGCTGGGATGTGGGAAAGCCTGGGGCGTACCGCGGCGGAATACGCCCACCTGCGCACGATCACCGCCGCTGGGTCCGGACGGGTTGAACTGGCGGGGCTGGAGCATACGCAACCGGCTGTCGAGGCGACACGGCCCAGCATTTTCGTCTCCGGGCACTTCGCCAACTGGGAGGTCATGCACATCGTCGGCGCGCGGCTGCGCCCGGACTGCACCACCATCGTGCGCGACCCCAACAATCCACATATCCTGCGCTTGCTGGAACAGCGCCGCAACGTTCAGGGCGGGCAGCGCGTTTCCAAGGGCGCGGAGGCCGCTCGGGCAGCGATTGCGACGCTGAAGCACAACGGACTGGTGGCCATGCTGGTGGATCAGCGGATGAGCGACGGTATAGCTGCGCCCTTCTTCGGACACCCCGCCCTGTCGCCGCCCGCCGCCGCCCAGATGGCGCTGCGCTTCGACGCGGCACTGCTGGCTGCCCGGCTCGAGCGCACCGGCCCGGCCCGATTCCGCATGACCTTCACGCCGCCGCTGGACCTGCCGCGCGAGGGCGACCGCAGCGCCCGCGTGCTGGCGCTGACCACGGAGATCAACCGCATCCTGGAAGGCTGGATTCGCGAGCGCCCGGAAGAATGGCTCTGGCTGCACCGCCGCTGGCCGAAAGACCTCTACCGCCAGCTCGGCGTTTGAGGCGGAGCCGCTGGCGCGGCGAAG
>SKZV01000251.1 GCA_007127165.1 Rhodovibrio sp.
ACGCTTTGGGAGACAAGAATGGCGTCTGGACTTTCCGGCTTTTTTAGCCGCCTCTTCGGGTCGCGCGGTGACGCCCTACCGCAGGAGGACCCCAGCGAGTTCCTGGACTACAAGGGTTTCCAGATTCGCCCGCAGCCGCGACGGGAAGAGTCCGCCTGGCACGTCGCGGGCACCATCCGTAAAGAAACGGAAGAAGGCCCGCGCGCGCATTACTTCATCCGCGCCGACAGCGCCGCCAGCCGCGATGCGGCGCTGGAACTGACGGTGATGAAGGCCAAGCAGATGATCGACCTGGAAGGCGAGCGGATATTCAAGAAACAGTCCGACGGCTAAGGCGCTGCGCGACAAGGCCGCTCACTCCGCCGCCGCGCCCGCCAGATGCTTTTGCAGAAATTCCATGGCGAGTTGGATGCAGCGCTCGTCGATGCCGTGGCCCATGCCGGGACGGATTTCGGCGGTGACCGGGACCCGGTTCGCGGCCAGCGCGGCCTCGGCCGCGGGCAGCGCGCGCGAGGGGACCACCTCGTCGCTGTCGCCGTGCACCAGAAGCACCGGCGGGCGGCTGCGAATCTGCTCCGGCAAGCTATCGGAGCCCAGGAGCGCGCCGGACAGGGCGCAGATCGCCGCCAGAGACCTTTCCCGCCGCAACCCAGTGTGCAGCGCCATCATGCCGCCCTGGGAAAAACCCAGCAGCGCCACGCGTTCGGCGTCGAGTCCACGGCGTTCCATTTCGGCGTCGATAAAGGCGTCGAGTATCGGCGCGGCAGCGTCCGCCCCCTGCACCAGCACCTCCGGATCGCGATTCTGGAGCGAAAACCACTGCCGCCCGAAGGGCGCCATGTCGCACGGTTGCGGCGCGTTCGGCGAAACGAAGGCCGCCTCGGGCACCGCGCGGCCAAGGTAGGGCGCAAGCTGAATCAGGTCGTTGCCGTCGGCGCCAAGGCCGTGCAGCAGAATGACGAGCTGTTTGGCGGGGCCGCCGCCAAGCGGCTCGGCGCGCGGGCCGTCGAGAATTGAAAGCTGGGACATCGTAACTCCTTAAAATAGCGAAACCAATAGGAACGCCTGGACTAGAGCGTTTTTCGTTCACAAGGGTTCACGAAAAACGCTCTATCCCTTGTTCCGGCGCATTTTCGAAGCGGCGAACCGGTATCCACTTCGCCTGAAAATGCTCTAGAGCAGGGCCGCGCATCACGGCAAAACCACTCACGCCACACCGGGATGACGATAATAGTGCCATAGGAACCGGGCGGCGGCGCTGCGGTAGGGCCGCCAGTCCTCGGCGATCTCGCGCAGGGCCGTTGCGCTGGGCCGGCCGTCCAGCCGCTTCAACCGCCCGCCCGCGACCTGGAGCGCGAGGTCCTGCGCTGGGAACACGTCGGGCCGCTGAAACGCGAACAGCAGGAACACCTCGGCGGTCCACACGCCGACGCCTTTGAGGCCGGTCAGGGCGGCGATCACCTCGTCGTCCGGCGCCTCGGCCAGCGTTGCGAAGTCGAGTCGCCCGCTCTCCACCGCCTCGGCGATGCCGTGGATATAGCGGACCTTTTGGCGGCTCAGCCCGATCTGCCGGGCGCGGTCCTCGTCGAGCGCCAGCAGTGCCGAGGGCGTCACCTCGGGAACGCTCTCTTCCAGCCGGGCGAGGATCGCCGCCGCCGCCTTGTTCGAGAGTTGCTGCGCGGCAATCGCGCGGACCAGCCCGGCGAAGTCCGCCCGCACCCGGCGCACCGGGGGCAAACCGCAGGACTCGTAAGCCACGGCAATGTCCGAGTCTTGTCCGGCCAGCGATTCCATCGCTGCGCGCAGCGTCTCGTCGGGTTCGGGTATTTCCATCATGGGGCTGGACCTTATCGCCAATCGTCTCTAGATGCAGCCCATGGCCGATCAAGTCGTGACACGTTTTGCGCCCTCGCCGACCGGTCGGCTGCACCTGGGCCATGCCTATTCGGCGCTGTTTGCCTGGCGCGCCGCCCGTTCGGCGGGCGGGCGTTTTCTGCTGCGGCTGGAAGATATAGACGAGGCGCGCTGCGATCCAGCCTTCGAGCAGGGAATTTATGACGATCTCGCGTGGCTCGGGATCGACTGGGACGGGCCGGTGCTGCGCCAGAGCGAGCGGAGCGCGGCCTACCGCGCGGGTCTGGACCGGCTGGAGGCGCGCGGTCTGCTGTATCCCTGTTATTGCAGCCGCAAGGATATCCGCGCCGAGGTCGAACGCTCCGGCAGCGCGCCGCACGGCCCGCTGGGCGCGGTCTATCCCGGCACCTGCCGCGCCCTCAGCTTGGAGGAGCGCGCGGCGCGGCAAGCAAATGGAGAGGCATTCGCGCTCCGCCTCAATTCGCGCCGCGCGAAGGCGCTGGCCGGTGCCCCGGACTGGTCCGACAGGGCGCACGGGACAAGCAAGGTCGATCCGGTGGCGCTGGGCGACGTGGTGCTGGCGCGCAAGGAAACCGGAACGAGTTATCATCTGGCGGTCAGCCTGGACGACGCCTATCAGGGCGTGACACTGGTGACACGCGGCGAGGATTTGCTGGAGGCGACGGCGGTGCACCGGCTGCTCCAGGCGCTGTTGGACCTGCCGGTACCGGAATGGCATCATCATGCGTTGTTGACGGACGACGACGGAAAGCGTCTCGCCAAGCGCGACGACGCCCGCGCCATCGCCACGCTGCGCGAGGCGGGCCACACTCCGGCCGAGGTTCGGGCCATGGCCGGGTTCGCCGACGCCTGACCTGTGACCGCGGTCACTGCGTCCTTGCGAGATCCGGGGTGTGCTGTTCCGCTGGAAAACGGCAAGCCCGGACCGGTAGGGGACGCGGGCCGGTTTGGGGGAGGAGATGCGGGTTAAAATACTTGGCAGTGGCGACGCCTTCGGCAGCGGTGGCCGCTTCAATACCTGTTTTCACCTGACAAGCGGCGACACCAGAATCCTGGTCGATTGCGGGGCGTCGTCGATGGTGGCGCTGCGGCACTTCGGCGTCGATCCGGATTCGATCGACGCCATCGTCATCTCCCATTTTCATGGCGATCATTACGGCGGGCTTCCGTTCTTCCTGCTCTATTCCCAATACGAGAGCAAGCGCAAGCGGCCGCTGACCCTTGCCGGTCCGCCCGGCCTTCGCGAACGCGTGACACAGGCTCTCAAGGCGTGTTTCGGCGACTTGAGGACCGACTGGCGCTTTCCCTTGGAGTTCGTCGAGTTGCACCCGGGAATGGTCTCCCGCGTCGAAGGCCTCGCGGTCGAGCCGATCCCGGTCGAACACGGCACCGGCCCGACTTTTGCGCTGCGGATCGACGACGGAGACAAGCTGTTCGCCTACTCCTCCGACACCACCTGGACGGACGCCCTCCCGGCGGTCGCGCAGGACGCGGACCTTTTCCTGGTCGAGTGCTATGCCTATGACGAGCAGCTTCCCAACCACTGCGACTGGCGCACCCTCTCCCGGCACCTGCCGGACCTGCACGCCCGGCGCATCATGCTGACCCACATGAGCGCCCCGATGCTGGCCCGCCTGGACGAAGTCAGCATCGAGACGGCCTATGACGGACTGGAGATCGGGCTTTAGCTAATACCTGCTTGAGCCGATCCTTCGATAAGGTCGCGGCGGTCTTTCAGCGCGGCGGCGGCGAAGTCCAGGAAGGCGCGGATGCGCACCGTCTTGTGGAGGTCGGGGTGGGTCAGCAGCCATAGGTCGCTCGCGAGTTGGGGAATCGCTCCGCCCAACCGCGTAAGCTGCGGATCACCTTCCCGGTGAC
>SKZV01000193.1 GCA_007127165.1 Rhodovibrio sp.
GTATAGGTGTGTATCTCGTAGCTGGTCGCCGGCCGCATAGGCAGATCCGATCCTTATCGCCCCGTCAGGACAGTTCACTCTGTGCCAAACGGTAGTTCGCGCCGCCGAACACGTGATCGATTTGCGAACCGTCGTCCGAGAGAGGCAGCATGATACTGCGGAAAAGCACCGATCCGGCTGTCAGGTCGGCCTCTCCGCCGATGCTGACCGGCACGCCTTTCTTCAACATCCGTTCGAGGTACTCCGTCGCATGGTAGATCAGGTTTTGCTCGCTGCGCTCGGCAAAAGTCAAGCCTGCCGCGTCCAGGCCGCCGGAAAGCAGCGTCTCGCCGATGTACTGGAAACGCGACTCGGCCAAGGGTTCGGCAAGTTTCAGGACATGGCAATGGGGCCAGTCGTCGCCGATCGCCTGCGGGTCGATATCCTGCACGCTTGGATATTCGCGGTCGCCGCGCTGGTCATCCCAGAAGGCGAGAAGGCGTAGCACGAGGCGGCGTTCTTGAGGACGATAGACGGGCATATCCACACCTGAGTTTATGATTTGCGGGAGTGTGACAGGGGCGAGCTTAAAAAGGCGTAAATCCCCCCATTCTCCTCTACACCTTTACAACCTCAGGCGTCCAGCGCAACCAGTACGACGTTTCTTAACGGATAAATATCGCGTGAGGCGATAAAGCTCGGCGCCGCTTCGGATCCCGGTTCAACTGAAAAGCGTTCGGCGATCGGCCTCGGCGAGGGTCACGATCTCGTCGAGGATGGCGCGGATACGGGCGCTTTGGCGTGTTTCCTCATGGGTCACAAGGTAGAGGTCCATCGTGAAGTCGGACTGGATACCAAGGGGGATCAGATCCGGGAGCGCCTCATGGAAGAATTTCGGCAGGACGCCGATCCCCAACGCCGCGCGCATCGCCTCGATGTAGGGATTGGTGCACGAGGTTCGGATCGGGACATGCTGGTGATTTTGGATAAACCGCTTCCAAATCCCGGTGCGATCGGCGGCATGATAACCGGCGTTGTCGAGCAAGCAGTGATCGGCGACCTCTGCCAAGGTCTTTGGAAGGCCGTAGAGCTTGGCGTACTCGCGGGAGGCATAGAAGCCGAACCTCACGATGCCGAGTTTGCGGATCAACAGCCGCGGGTCGGACGGCTCTCCGAACCGCAGGGCGATGTCCGCCTCGCGCGCCGCAAGGTCGAGAATCTGCGGGGTCACCAGCAGGTTCAAGTGGACGTTCGGAAGGCGGGTTAAAAGCGGATGGAAGCGGGGCAACAGCCAGTATGAGATAATGCCCTCGGTTCCGGTGATCCGGACCTCTCCCCGGAGTTCGATGTCCGTGCCGATGAGTTGGCGCTCCAAGGACAGGGCCTGGTCTTCCATCAACTCCGCCTTGCGGACCACGCCGCGGGCGACCGGCGTCGGCCGCATTCCACCGGCATATCGATCGAAGAGCTTCGCCCCCAGGCGCTCCTCCATCCCCTGCACGCGGCGGCCTACGGTAGACTGGCGCATAGCCAGCGCTTCTCCCGCCTTGGTAAAGCTTCCGTGGCGCACGACCGCGAGGAAGACCCTCACGTCGTCCCAATCACCTAGTCCCCAATTCCCCATGCGGTTGTGCATACCCCTTGCGCAATTTTCTGCAATCGCAGGTACCTTACAGAAGTGCTAATCTATTAACTTATGATGTAAGGTTCGATACTGAAGGTCACCGTACGTTGAGAAGCCTAAGAAACTATCAATTTTGCGCGATCTGCGGGTGTAACGGGAGGATTTCATGACGACGACACACGGCCAGACTACGACGGGTGATACCCGAGCCGGCCTTGTTTCAGCCGCTTGCGCCTCCTGGGCTAGCGGGTCTGCTTCATGCCCCTCCCGCCCGGATGCGGTGCGGGAGAATATGGGGCGCATCGACGAATGGATCGCCAAGCGGGTGAAGCAGGCGCGCGTGGAGCGCGGGCTCTCGCAGGAGGGACTGGCCGAGAAACTCGGAATCAGCCTTCAGCAGATCCATAAGTACGAGGCGGGACGCAACCGCATCTCCGCCACGCGGCTTGCGGCAATCTCGCACGCCTTGAGCAAACCGTTGGACGAGTTCTTCGAAGGTCTGGAGGACGCGCCACCGGAGACGTCTGGCGAGCAGACGCCGCCCGATCGTGGACGCGAATGCTTGGAGCTCGTTCGCAACTTTGAACAAATTACCGATCCGACAAAACGCCGGGCGCTCGTAGACTTCCTCCAGGCCTTGAGCGGCACGCAAGAACGGTAAATATGCCCGGCGATTGCGCGGCATGCGGCCTGGGCGGTACAGGCCCAGGCATGATGGTCATGTGTCGAACACGCCTGGGGTTGCGAGTTTGACGATCTTAAGCCCGTGCTCGTTCGAAAGAATATCTTCGATTTCCGTTCGGGCGGCAGCCAAGAGCGCAGGCGTGACCGTCAGCCCCAGCTTTCTCGCGTCATATTCCATATAGATGAGCGATACTCTGAATTCCTGAAGCTGTTTTATGTCCGCCATTGGGCCCAACCTTGATATATCCGCTTACCGAAAAACAAAGCCCCTGACTCCCATGGTGTGCAGCGCCCAAGATCGGGAAAGCCTATCATGGAGACGGTAGAAACCAAAAACCGTATCCAGACCTTACAGCACTTTTATCAAAAGTTGTGTAACCCCAGAGATTCTTACGGAGTTTCGCCCCCCAGAGCCGTCCTGGTTAGGTCTATTGCATCCTGCGGAAACAGACAATTGCCTCGCGTAGACTTTTTTACCTTGTGATCGGTGCGTCGACTTAAGGTTGTATTGATGAAACAAGTTCTAGTTAAAGTAGCGGATGGCGGCCCTTGCGTCAAGAACTTTGCATGTTACCTCAAAAGTGGTAATTTACTTCGGATTGTCCATGACAGGCGCAGTTCCCGCCTGAAGGGCTTGCCGAGGTGTTTATATGAATTCCGCTCAGCTCCACAGCCGATCGCCCAGGTGGTGCGCGATTCTCGTCCTCGCGGCAATGGTGAGCGCCGCGGCAGGCCCTTTGGCGGCGCAGTTTGCGCAGCTCGACGACTCGGGCGGCGGACTGCGTCTGCACCAAGACGGCGCCGCCGATGTCGCCCTGATGGGCGGGCTTGAAATCACGCTCGGTCCGGACATTGTCCTGCCGCTGGATTCCGCGCTGAAAAGCGCCGACGGAGCGGATTTGGTCGAGCGGATCGAGCGTCTGGTACACGCGCACGCTCGTAACGACTCGACGCTTGCCGCCGCCATCGGGCGATATGCCGTCCAGCGCGACCCAGCCCGTCACGAGATGGTCAGCCTTGGGGTCTTGCGCGGAAACCCTGGCGCATCGCGCTTATTGCTCGACAATTTGGGGCCGATGCCGGGCGATCCGCTACAGGCTGCCGGTGTGGACCGAAACGGGGACGGGGCGGTTGGATTGGCTGCCCCAGGCGACGCGGCCGTCACCGATGGGGCCGTCACCGATGGGGCCGTTATAGCATTCTCCACCTCGGGGGGCCGCGGTTCCACGGCCGGCGATTCGCTTGAGCGCCCTGGATCGGGTTCGTTCGGCGGTTCGGCAACCGCGTCCTCGTCGGGCGGCACCCGGGGAAACGGACTTGGCCGCTTTCAGGCGCCGCGCCGCAGCCTTTTTTCGCCGGCCACCGCAATTGTCGCACCGCCGCCAGCGGGCGTTGCCAGCCCCTCGCTGCCTTAAGGGTGCGGCGAGACGTGTGGTGAAGCGAAGCGCAACGCA
>SKZV01000039.1 GCA_007127165.1 Rhodovibrio sp.
TGAAGCCGGAGAGCGCTGAAGCTGTGCGCTGGGCGAACGCGCCGGTTGTTGCCTTTTCCGACGAGATGCGCGAGAACGACCGGGCCCTGAAGGCATTCCTGTTTCAGCGCATGTACCGGCATTACAAGGTCAACCGCATGACCGCCAAGATCAAGCGGGTCGTGCGGGACCTTTTCTCGCTCTACCTCGCGGAGCCCGGCTGTCTTCCGGAAGAATGGCGGCAACGCGCGGTTCACCTGGACGAGGCGGACCGAGCGCGGCTGGTGGCCGACTACATCGCCGGGATGACCGACCGCTACGCCATGCAGGAACACCGCAAGCTCTTCGACATCTATGCAGCGACATAATGAACTTTTACAAAGACTTCCGAAATAAAATCGTCACCGAACTTGAAGCGATGACCACGGCTGGCGCTCTCCCCGCCGGGCTGGACTACGCGAACGTAAAGGTCGAGCCTCCGCGCGATCCCGATCACGGTGACCTCGCAACGAACGCCGCAATGGTCCTCGCGAAGACCGCCGGGCAGAAGCCGCGCGCGATCGCCGAGGCATTGGCCGAACGACTGCGGGCGCTGCCGGATGTAGAGGCGGTGGATGTCGCGGGGCCGGGCTTCGTGAATCTGCGGCTGGTCCCCGGTTTCTGGGCGCACATGCTCGCCACGGTGCTGCGCAGCGGCACCGCCTGGGGCGAGGGGAACTCCGGCCGGGGCCGTAAGGTGAACGTGGAGTATGTGTCCGCGAATCCCACGGGACCGCTCACCGTCGGCCATGCGCGGGGCGCGGTCGTGGGCGATGCGTTGGCGAGCCTGCTTGAAAAGGTCGGCTTCAAGGTTTGCCGGGAATACTACATCAACGATGCGGGCGGGCAGGTGGACACCCTGGCGCGCTCCGCATACCTGCGCTACCGCGAGGCCCTGGGCGAGCGGATCGAGGAAATTCCATCCGGCCTTTATCCTGGGGAGTACCTGAAGGACGTCGGGCAGGCGCTATCCGAGCGCGATGGCGACCGCTGGATCGATGCGCCCGAAGACGAATGGTTGCCGGAAGTTCGCCGCTTCGCCATCGACCAGATGATGGAGATGATCAAGCGCGACCTCGCCGCGATGGGGATCGAGCACGAGGTTTTCGCCTCCGAACGCGCGCTGGTGGAGCGCCACGCGGTCGAAGAGACGGTGGCTTTCCTCGAGTCGCGCGGCCTGATTTATACCGGCGTGCTGGAGCCGCCGAAGGGCAAGGCTCCGGAGGACTGGGAGCCGCGCCCGCAGACCTTGTTCCGCTCCACCGAGTTCGGCGACGACATCGACCGCCCGATCCGCAAGTCCGATGGAAGTTGGACCTACTTCGCCGCCGACATGGCTTATCACCTGGACAAGTACCGGCGTGGCCACACCACGCTGGTGAACATCTGGGGCGCCGACCATGGTGGCTACGTGAAACGCATGCAGGCGGCGGTGAAGGCGCTGACGGAGGAAAAGGCCGAACTGCGGGTGCTGCTGTGCCAACTCGTGAAGCTGTTGCGGGCTGGCGAGCCGGTCAAAATGTCCAAGCGTTCCGGAAACTTCGTGACTTTACGTGAGGTGGTGGATGAAGTCGGGCGCGGTGTCGTGCGCTTCATCATGCTGACGCGAAAAAACGATGCCTCGCTGGATTTCGACCTTGAGAAGGTCGTGGAGCAGAGCAAGGACAATCCCGTCTTCTACGTGCAGTACGCGCATGCCCGCTGCCACTCCGTCCTGCGTCATGCTGGTGATGAGGTGCCGGGGCTCTCGCTGGACTCGACGACGCTGGCCGATGCGAAGCTCGACCGCTTGACCGACTCCGACGAGCTTGCCTTAATCAAGCTGCTGGCGGGATGGCCGCGCTTGCTCGAAGGCGCGGCCGAAGCGTACGAGCCGCATCGCGTGGCTTTTTATCTGCAAGAGGTCGCGGCGGCCTTCCATGGCCTGTGGACCAAGGGCAAGGATGATGCGAGCCTGCGTTTCCTGTTGCCAGACGATCCAGAGTTGACCGCCGCGCGTTTGGCAATGGTGCGCGCGGTGCAGCAGGTGATTGCGGCCGGCCTCGAAGTCATGGGGGTCGAGCCAGTCGAGGAGTTGCGTTGATGCCTTCCGATCCCAGAGGCGGCGATCCGTCAGGCTCGCATCCCAGGCGAGAACTCTTCACCGACAGAGGTCGAGGAGAGGAGCCGCCGCGCTATGAAGAGGACTACCGCCCGGACTACGAAGAGCATTATTACGAGTTGGAGCCCCGTCGGAGAAGCGGGTTCGCCCAGGTGCTCCTGAAGGGAGGGCTGGCGGCCCTCGCGGCGGGAATCTTCGTCGGCGTCGTGTGGTACGTGTATCTCTGGGGCACCGCCGAGAGTGATGGGGGCAGTGGCGAATTGCCCGTGGTCTATCTGGACGACGACCCGGAAAAGGTGCGGCCGGAGGAACCCGGCGGCATGGACGTTCCCCATCAGGATAGCTTGGTACTGAACCAGTCTGACGGCACTCAGGCAACCCGCGTGGAACGTCTCCTGCCGCCGCCGGAAACGCCGCAGCCGCCGCAAGCTCTCGAGGATCCTGCGCCGCGAGCCGGTGATATCGTCTCGGAACCGCTGGAAGCCCCGAGAGGGAGAGAAACCCCACCAGAAACCGGTGAGCCGCAAGTGGCCGAGCCTCCGCCGTTCGAGATGCCCGAGACACCGGCAGCACCGTCCGAGGCACCGGAGAGCGAAGCGCAGACTCCCGCGCCGGAGCCGGAGCCGGAAGCGCAACCGGAGCCCGAGGCGAGCCCCGAACCGCAACCGGACCCGGAGCCGGAGCCCCAACCGCAGGCTGAGCCGGAAGCCACTCCGTCCGGTTTCACCGTTCAACTCGGCGCTTTCCGCAGCGAAGAGGCAGCGCGCGACGGCTGGCAGCGTTGGCAGGAGGGCCATTCGGGTATCCTTGGCGACCAACGGCTTATCCTGCGATCGGCGGAGGTCGAGGGGCAGGGGACGTTCTGGCGCGTGCGAACCGGCCCTTTCCCAAACCGCGCGACGGCGGAGGACATCTGCAGCCAGCTTGAGGCGCGCGGGCAGGCGTGCCTTGTCGTTGCCCCGCAATAGAGAGGTGGGGCAATGATCCGCGCCGCAATTCTGGGCTGTGCCGGGGAAGGACTGAGCCGGGACGAGCGCGCGTTCTTCTCCGCCGCGCAACCGCTGGGCTTCATCCTCTTCGCCCGCAACTGCCAGGACCCGGCGCAAGTGTCGGCGCTTGTCGCGGAGTGCCGCGACTCGGTCGGGCGGTCCGATGCACCTGTGCTGATCGACCAGGAGGGTGGCCGCGTAGCGCGCCTGAAGCCGCCATATTGGCGGGAAGCGCCCGCGCCAGCGGTCTTCGGACGCTTGGCCCGCACGGATATCGAGCAAGCTGAGGAAGCGGCGCGGCTCAACGCGCGCTTGCTGGCGGAAGACCTGCGGCTCCTCGGGATCACGGTCGACTGCACTCCGCTGTTGGATCTTCTCATGCCCGGCGCGCATTCGGTGATCGGCGACCGGGCCTTCGGCAAGGACGTTGGAACCGTCGCAAGACTCGGCCGCGCGGTGGTTGAGGGCTTGCTGGCGGGCGGCGTGATCCCGGTTGTCAAACATGTGCCGGGCCATGGCCGGGCCGGAGCGGACAGCCACCTGTCGCTGCCGGTCGTGGATACTTCCGCCGCGATCCTGACGGAGACCGATTTTGTACCCTTCGCGGCGCTTGCCGACGCGCCCTGGGGAATGACGGCGCACATCGTCTATAGCGCGTTGGATGGCGAGCGTCCGGCTACGGCATCTCCGCGAATAATCAAGGACACGATTCGAGGACAGATCGGCTTCGATGGGGTCTTGGTGAGCGACGATCTTTCAATGAAGGCGTTGGCCGGAGATTTTACAGAGCGGGCCGACTCCGCGCTCGCCGCAGGTTGCGACCTGGTACTGCACTGCAATGGCGATCTCGTCGAGATGAGAAGCGTCATGGAGGGGACGGCCGAATTGACACCGGCCGCCGCGGCTCGGGTCGAGCGCGCCGAGGCGTTGAGGCTCGCCTCCTATGAGAGCGACTTCGACGCCGCAGCCGCGCGGCACAGGCTTGACGCACTGCTGTCGGCGGTTTAGCCGGAAAGTTCGGCGCCGCATGAACTTAGGGAGCTTCTCCGGTCGTGGCGATCCCGACTCCGCCGTTCGAGGAAGACCAGCCCACGCCTGCCGCCGAGGGCGACGACCCGGCGGCACGGCTTGTCGTCGACCTCACCGGTTTCGAGGGCCCAATCGACGTTCTGCTCCAACTCGCCCGTGAGCAGAAAGTCGATATCACCCGATTGTCGATCCTCGATCTGGCGGAGCAATACCTGGTTTTCGTGCGCGAGGCGCGGCGCTTGCGGCTTGAACTGGCCGCCGACTATCTGGTGATGGCGGCCTGGCTCGCGTATTTGAAGTCGCGCCTGCTGCTGCCGGAACCGGAGAGCGATGCCGATGAGCCTAGCGGCGCGGAGATGGCCGCTGCCCTGCGGTTTCAATTGCAGCGGCTTCAGGCGATGCGGGAGGCTGGGGAAACGTTGACCCGGCGGCCGCGCCTCGGCGTCGATGTCTTTGCGCGGGGCGCGCCGGAGGATATCCCGGTCGAGTCGACGGTTCGCTACGAGTGCTCGCTCTACGATTTGCTGCGCGCCTACGGCCGCCAGCACGGCAAGGTGGAGGGGAGCAGCCTGCGGATCGATCCGATGGATCTTTTTTCGGTGGAGGAGGCGATTGCACGGCTGCGCGCATTGATCGGAACGACGCTCGGCTGGCGTCATCTCGTCGCGTTTCTGCCAGAGGATCTGCGAACCTGGGACCAAGGGATGTTGAGCCATGGAACGCTCGGCCTCGGGCGGCGCTCGGCCGTTGCCGCGACCTTTGCCGCGAGCCTGGAACTGTGCCGCGAAGGGCATGTCGAAATCCGTCAGGACGATGCCTTCGGGCCGATCTACCTGCGCGCGGGATCGGGGCGTAGTTGCGACGGACGAGGGGAAGACGCCGAAGGAGACGGGGGCGACGTATGAGCGAGTTGCGTTTTCAACACATCCGGATTCTGGAAGCGGTGCTCTTCGCAGCCACCGAGCCGCAATCGGCGGATGCGCTGGCGCAGCATCTACCGGAGGAGGGCGATCTCGATTCGCTGTTGCAGGAATTGCGGTCGCTCTACGCCAATCGCGGGGTGACCTTGCGGCGAATCGGAGACGGCTGGGCGTTTCGCACCGCCGAGGACCTTGCAGGATCGCTGCGGATCGAGAAAACCGTAACGCGAAAGCTCACGCGCGCGGCGGTCGAGACGCTGGCCATCGTCGCATACCATCAGCCGGTGACGCGGGCGGAGATCGAGGAAGTGCGCGGGGTGGGCCTGAGCCGGGGTACGCTGGACGCGCTGTTGGAAGCCGGATGGATACGCCCGCGCGGCCGCCGCCAGAGCCCGGGACGGCCGGTGACCTGGGGCACGACCGCGGCGTTCCTGGACCACTTCGGCCTTTCGGATATCGGCGATCTGCCGGGCTTGTCGGAGTTGAAGGCCGCTGGACTTATGGATTCCCGTTCCGCGCTGACGGCATTGAGCGCGCGTGGCGACCTGACGGAGCCGGGCGAGGGCGAGGATCTGGTGGATCGGACGGACGGCGAGGAGGCGGAACCGCTGGACGCGCGGTTTGGCGAGGCCATCGAAACCCCGGTCGAGGAGCAATAGAGCTTTCCTGTCCCAAGAGATGCCGCATTTCAACGCGAAGGTGGGGTTCCATGCGGCGATCTGCAAACGCGTATTGATCGCATGCAGGGAAGCGCCTAGGTAAAGCAAGGTTCCTTCAAGCGCGGCTGTGAAGGCTTCAGCCGGTACAACGGAGCAGTCTTGCCCAATGGACGTATTGACACTGGAGCACGTCAGCCACCGCTTCGGCTCGGTTCAGGCGTTGGATGACCTGAGCCTCGGAGTGGGGGCGGGCGAATTGGTGTGTCTGCTCGGCCCCTCGGGCTGCGGCAAGACCACGGCGTTGCGCATTGCCGCGGGTCTGGAGCGCTTGCAGAGCGGGCGGGTGCTGCTGGACGGCAAGCCGGTGGCCGATAGTCAGATCGATACGCCGCCGGAACAACGCAGCGTCGGACTCGTATTTCAGGATTACGCGCTCTTCCCTCACCTTAAAGTGATGGAGAACGTCACCTTCGGTCTTCGCCATCTGTCCGGGGAGAAGCGGCGCGAACGGGCGATGAAGGTGCTGCGTCAGGTGGGAATGTTGAAGTTTGCGGAAGCATACCCGCATACGCTCTCCGGCGGTCAACAGCAGCGCGTTGCGGTCGCGCGGGCCTTGGCCCCGGAACCCAGGGTGATGTTGCTGGACGAGCCGTTTTCCGGCCTGGATTCAGCGCTCCGCAACGAGATTCGCGACGAGACTCTGCACGTGCTGAAAAAGAATGGCGCGGCAACGCTCATGGTCACCCACGACCCTGAAGAAGCGATGTTCATGGCCGACCGGGTCGCCCTGATGCGCGACGGAAAACTGATCCAGCTTGGCCCGCCCGGCGAACTCTACTCCGCACCGGCAGACAAGTTCGTTGCCGGTTTTTTCGGCGATATCAATCGGTTGAATGGTGTTGTTCATGACGGGCGCGTGGCCACGCCCTTCGGCGATGTGCCTGCGGAGGGATTGGCCGAGGGAACGAACGTTGAAGTGCTCATCCGCCCCGAGGCTATAAAGCTCCAGGCCATCGGCAGCGATTGCATGCCGGGCCAGCAACCAGCGCGCGTGATGGCGTCGCGGCTACTGGGACGGACTTCGATGGTGCACCTCAGCCTCGATGGCTGGGGAGCGCAGGACGACCGGGGCAGAGCGGGCGATGTCCATCTGCACGTCCGCACGCCCGGGCGATTCTTGCCGCCGGAAAACGAGATGCTGCAGATCCATCTGGATCAGAGTCAAACCTTTGTTTTCCCGGCGGAACAGGTTAGATAGACTCAAATCGACGAACGACGTTGCGGCTTTCGTGTGTTTTTGCGTATAGTCGGGCCAGGCAATGAACGGCTGTGGAATACAGCCTAGGGTTTAAGGAGATCCCGTTATGGGAACATTCAGCATCTGGCACTGGCTGATCGTTTTGGCGGTCGTGCTGCTTCTGTTCGGTGGCGGCGGAAAGATCCCGAAGCTCATGAAGGACATGGGCAGCGGAATCAATGCGTTCCGCAAGGGCCTGAAGGAAGATGACAAGAAGGCGGACGACGAAGGCGAGGGCGGCGAAGGCGAGCCGAAGGTAATCGAAGGCTCGACGACGACGCAATCTTCCTCGACCGCCGAGAGCGGATCGACCACGGAGAGCGAAAAAGACCGGCAGGACCGTAAGGCCGCTCACGGCTGAACGCGCTCTGTTGGCTTGCTTCCGAAGTGAACGAAGCTGCTCCTTTCCGCTGAACCGGGCGCGATATGCTTGACATTGGTTGGGCCGAAATGGCGATGGTGGCCTTGCTGGCCCTCATCGTCGTTGGTCCTAAAGATCTACCCAAAATGATGCGAACGGCGGGGCAGTGGATGCGCAAGGCCCGCTCGGTTGCGCGTGAGTTCCAGTCTGGTCTCGACGACATGATGCGCGAGTCTGAGCTGGACGAGGCGCGGAAAGCGATTGAGAAGACTCGCAAGTTCGACGTCCAAAAGGAGGTCGACAGCGCGATCGACCCCTCGGGCGAACTGCGGGAAACGGCCAAGGACGTCGAAGATACGACTCGGTCGGTTGAACGTGACGCATCCGCGGCTTCCTCAAAGGGTTCCAAAACCGCAAGTTCAGAGTCTGCGGGCTCCGGCTCGCCGGAAAGCTCGTCACCTGTGACGGGCGGGGAAAGCGCCGAAGCAACGGATGCGGCAGGCGGCGAAGAAACGACCACGAAGAAGGCGCGCACTGTCCGCAACGATGCGCCGAAAGCGCCTGGAAACTCCGTCAAGGCAGGTAAGTCCAAGTCCACTGGCGAGGGTAACGGCAAGGCTGGCTCCAGGGCTGGAGCAAAGCCGGAGTCGAAACCGAAAGCTCCGGCTGGCGATAAGGCGACCGGCGGCGGTAAGGCGAAAAGCGAGAGCGCCAGTGCGAGCGCTAGTGGGTCGAACGGCGGACGGAAAGCTCAAGACGGAGCGAAGACCAAGAAGGGCGAGGCCAAGCCGAAGACGACCGCGGCTGCATCGGACAAGAAAAACTAGAGCTCTTGAAAGCCGGAGTTGGGCTTCGCTGGCGTAGAGCCTTCGGTTGCTCGGTAGATATGCCGCGCATTTGGCCCTGGTTTGATAAGGGCTGAGTCGGGCGCGGAATACTTGGATAGCAGCACGTAGCAAATATTGAAGAGGCGCGAAGAAGCGTGGCGCAGGACACTTACGACGACCGGACAATGCCTCTGCTCGATCATTTGGTCGAGCTGCGGCAGCGGCTAATGTATTCGATCATTGCCCTCTTCGCCGTCTTCATCGTCTGTTTCTACTTTGCCGAATCGCTCTTCAATTTCCTCGTCCATCCTCTTGCCCAGATATTGTTGGATCGCGGCCTTGAGGAAGGCTATCGAAGACTGATCTTCACCGATCTCACCGAGGTGTTCTTCACCTATGTGAAGGTGGCTTTCTTTTTTGCAGCGTTCCTGACCGCACCGCTGTTCCTGACGCAAATCTGGCTCTTCGTCGCGCCAGGACTGTACAAGCATGAGAAAATGGCGCTTGCGCCGTTTCTTGCCGCATCGCCGGTGCTTTTCTTTATGGGTGCGGCGCTGGTTTACTACGCGATCTTCCCGCTGGCTTGGGAGTTCTTCCTGTCGTTCGAAACGCAGGCCCAGGAGGGCACTTTACCGATCGAACTCGAAGCGAAGGTGGACCAGTACCTTTCGCTGGTGATGAAGCTGATCTTCGCTTTCGGCCTGTGCTTCCAGTTGCCGGTTCTGATGACCCTTTTGGCGCGCTCGGGGCTCGCCACGGCGGACGGCATGGCGGCGAAGCGTAAATACGCCATCGTTGGCGTCTTCATCGTTGCCGCAATCTTTACCCCGCCCGACCCGATCAGCCAGATCAGCTTGGCGATACCGATTATCGGCCTCTACGAGGTGTCGATCTGGATGGCGCGTTTGACCGAGCGCAAGAAGGCCGAGGCCGAGGCCAAGGTCGACCAAGAGCTAGGCGGGGAATAATCCCCGCCGCGGCCTTGCCGCCCGTTGCGCCGCCGTAGCGGCCGGCGGAGTCGCTTCAACGCCCGGTACCCGCCCGTGGCGGCCTTCATTCCGACCCTGGACATCTCGAGCATGGACGCTGTGCGCGTGAGGGCTTATAACGCGGGCGTCGGTATCAACCGGCAACTCCGAAGCAACGCGCCGAGCCAAACCCATGTTCGATCTAAGGTGGATTCGCGAGGCCCCGGCGGCCTTCGATAGAGGAATGCAGCGCCGCGGGCTGGAGCCACAGTCTGAACGGGTGCTGAATTTGGACTCGCGCCATCGTGCCGCGCAAACGGACCTGCAGGAGATGCAGAATCGCCGCAATGCCGCGTCCAAGGAAATCGGCGCGAAAATGAAGTCCGGGGACAAGGACGGGGCGGATTCGCTGAAGGCCGAGGTCGCCGCGTTGAAAGAGCGTATGGCCGAGGCCGAAACGCGCGAGAACGCCCTGGGCGAGGAACTTGAAACTCTCCTGAGCAGCCTGCCCAATATCCCGGACGAGGATGTGCCGGAGGGTGCCGACGAGAGCGCGAATGTCTGCCTGCGGTCCTGGGGCGAGCCGAAGCCCTTGGGTTTCCCGCCGCGCCAACACTTCGAACTCGGTGAGGCGTTGGGAATGCTGGACTTCGAGCGCGCGGCATATCTGGCGGGCTCGCGCTTTGTCGTGATGCGGGGCCAGATCGCCCGCCTGCATCGCGCGCTCGCCCAGTTCATGATCGACGTCCACACGCTTGAGCACGGCTACCTGGAGATCGCTCCGCCGTACCTGGTGCGCGACCAGGCGCTCTACGGCACCGGACAGTTGCCCAAGTTCGGCGAGGATCTGTTTCGAACCACCGAGGGCTTCTGGTTGATCCCGACGGCCGAGGTGCCGTTAACCAATCTTGCTGCCGAGAGCATCCTGGAGGCCGACGCGCTTCCGCAGCGTTACACGGCGCTGACTCCCTGCTTTCGCTCGGAGGCCGGAGCTTCCGGGCGGGACACGCGCGGCATGTTGCGCCAGCATCAGTTCGACAAGGTCGAAATGGTCTCGATCACCGCGCCGGAGGACTCCGAGGCGGAGCTTGAGCGGATGACGGCCTGCGCCGAAACCATTCTTCAGCGTCTCGAAATTCCGTACAAGGTGATGGTCCTCTCGACCGGCGACATGGGATTCGGCGCGGTCAAGACGCATGATATCGAGGTGTGGCTGCCGGGGCAGGAGCTATTCCGGGAAATTTCGAGCTGCTCGAATTGCCGCGCGTTTCAGGCGCGCCGGATGCGGGCGCGCTATCGCACGAAGGGCGAGAAGAAGACCCAGTTCGTGCATACGCTCAACGGCTCCGGCGTCGCGGTCGGGCGTGCGCTAATCGCGGTGATGGAAAACCATCAGCAGGCCGACGGCTCGATTCTCGTGCCAAAGGCGCTGCGGCCCTATCTCGGCGGAATGGAGGTCATCGGCGACCATGAGTGAACATCCGGCCGAAACATGTTGCCCAATCGATCTCACAGGCTGCCGCATCCTCGTGACCAACGACGATGGCGTCTACGCGCCCGGTATAAAGGTGCTGGAGGCCATTGCACGCGAGATCACGGACGACGTGTGGGTCGTTGCGCCCGAAACCGAGCAGTCGGCAACCAGTCACTCCCTTACGGTTCGGCGCCCGCTGCGCCTGCGACGGCTGGAAGAACGGCGGTTTTCGATCGACGGCACTCCGACCGACTGCGTCGTGGTCGCGCTTGGCAAGGTAACGACCGGCCGCAAGCCGGATCTTGTTCTGTCCGGCATTAACCACGGCGGAAATCTGGCGGAGGACGTCACCTATTCCGGCACCGTCGCGGCGGCGATGGAGGCGGCGTTGCTGGGTCTTCCGGCGATAGCCTTGTCCCTCACGCGGCGCGGCGACCATGATTTCCGCTGGGCCACACCCGAGCGTCACGCGGAGTCGGTTATTCGACGTATCGCGGCCAGCGGATTCGCGCCGGACATGCTGGTGAACGTGAACTTCCCGGACCTGCCCCCGGAGCGCGTCCAGGGCGTGCGGGTCTGCGCGCAGGGGCGACGGGACGTCGAAACAAAGGTTATTGACGGAGTCGACCCCGGCGGACGTCCCTACGTGTGGATCGGCGACTACATGAGCGACGATACGCTCGATACGCACAGCGATCTCGCCACGGTAAACGAGGGGTATATTTCAGTGACGCCGCTTCACTTCGACCTCACGCAACGCCGGCAACTGGAACGCTTGGAGGCGGCTTTCCGGTGAGCTTGGAGGCGCGCAAGATCCGCCTCATCATGCAGCTCCGTCAGGCGGGTATCTCCGACACGGCGGTACTCTCTGCGCTGGAGCGTGTTCCGCGCGAGCACTTCGTTCCGGCGGCTTTCCAGGATCAGGCCTACGAAAATCGCACTCTGCCCATCGGACGTGGCCAAACGCTGAGCCAGCCCGAGGTGGTCGCGACGATGACCCAGGCACTGTTGTGCGGCCCGCGAATGAAGGTGCTGGAGATCGGTACCGGCTCGGGCTACCAGACCGCAGTGCTGTCGCGCCTCTGCCGCCGCGTCTACACCATTGAGCGCCATAGGACGTTGCTGCGCGCGGCGGAAGAACGGCTGCTGGCCTTGCGTCTGCATAACATCACCGCGCACTACGGCGACGGCTGGCAGGGGTGGCCGGCGCAAGCGCCTTTCCAGCGCGTCATCGTGACCGCCGCTGCCGCGGAAGTTCCCGGGGCTCTGGTCGACCAACTCGGGGCGGAGGGAGTCATGGTGATCCCTGTGGGGCGGGACGGGCGAGAGCAGGATTTGCTGCGTTTTCGCCGAGACGATAGGGGCATTCTATCCGAGGAACGGCTTTGCGGTGTGCGATTCGTGCCGCTGATTTTGGGAGTGCCGGGCGAGGACGGGCGATCGACGGCTGGACCGGACGGCGGCTCTCTGGCATGAAAAGAGAACGCGGCGCGGTTTCAGCGTCCGCCAGCAGCGAACGGAACATGCGGAACCTTCTGGCGATCCTTCTGGTCGGGCTTTTGGTGGGCGCCTGCGCACGCAGCGAACCGCCCGCACCCGTGGTGTACGGGGGATCCGGCGGCAATGCGCCAACCTCCACGGGCAGCGTTCAGAACTCCGGCTCCGGGAGCGCGAACGCGACTCGGGCGTCGGCGGGCGGATTGAACACCGCGTCCCGGCCCAGCGGCGCCGGTATCCATACGGCACAGCGCGGAGACAGTGTGTATGGCGTTGCACGCCGCTATGGCGTACCGATTCGCGCGCTGATCGATGCCAACGACCTGCAGCCGCCCTATCGCCTCGTGCTGGGTCAGCGGCTTCAGATACCGACGGCGTTAACGCACCGCGTGGCGCGTGGCGAGACGCTTTACAGCATTTCGCGGCGCTACGGCGTCGATATGCGGGAGCTGGCCCGCGTCAACGATCTGGGGGAACCCTACACGATCGTTGCTGGCCAGAGACTGCAAATTTCCTCTGGCTCTACCCAAATGGCTGCCGGAGAACGGCCACGGCAGCCCGAGCGTTCCGAGCCGCCCTCGCAATCGGCGGGCGACACGCCAAGCCCAAGTCCCAGCGACCAGGCTAGCAGCGACACTGCTGTGCAAAGTGTCGACGCAGCCGGCCTCCCGCCGATACCGGGCCGAAAGCCAGGCGCCGGCACGCAAACCCGCACCGCGAGCGCTCCCGCCGCTACGCCGGGCGAGATACCGCAACCTCCGCCAAGGGCTGGAAGCCGATTCGTATGGCCGGTTCAAGGTGAGGTCATCCAGCGCTTTGGATCGCAGGACGGCGGTCTGCACAACGACGGTATCAACATCGCGGCGGCGCGCGGCACGGCGGTCAGGGCGGCGGACAATGGAGTCGTCGCATACGTGGGCAACGAACTGCGCGGCTTCGGGAACTTGCTGCTGATCAAGCACGCGGACAACTGGGTCACCGCTTATGCTCACGTCGATACGATCTTGGTGGACCGCGGCGAGCAGGTGCAACGCGGCGAAGTTGTCGGACGTGTCGGCAACTCCGGATCCGTAAGTCGGCCACAGCTGCATTTCGAAGTACGGCGCGGGACTAAAGCCGTCGACCCGCTGGAACAGCTAGAGCGCACGACCGCCGCTGCGTCGAATTAGAGCGCAATGGCTGCACACGACTTCGGCTTGCAGTCCGAACCACCTCGCAAAACAAACACTTAGATCGGGGTGACGATTCGAAGGATAAGTCTTCCCGCTCTAGTTTCGAGAGGCCCTAACTGTTGCTCAATCCA
>SKZV01000208.1 GCA_007127165.1 Rhodovibrio sp.
ACGAAGGGCGAAAGGCCCACCGAGGAGATGTAGGCCGGAAGGTGCGTCGCCATGAAGGCGACGTGAAAGCCGCACACGAAAAACCCGGCGGTCAGCATCAGATAGCCGCTGTGGCGTCCCGCCTCGCCGACCGCGCCGGTCAGCGTCTGCGTGTCGTGCTTCGAGGCGGCCACGGCCTTGCCGGAGAGCGCCGCCGCGCAAGGCACGATCAGCGCCGCCGCGACCGCCAGCACCAGCAGCGCGGCGACCCAGCCGAAGCCGCCGATCAGCGCCTGTGCGCCCGGCAGCAGCGCGAACTGTCCCATCGAGCCGCCCGCCGCCGCGATGCCGAGCCAGGCGCTGCGCTTTTCCGGCGGCGCGGCACGGGCCACCGCCGCCAGCACCAGGGGGAAGCCGCTCGCCGCAACCGCGATCCCGACCAGAAGCCCGGCCCCCAGATGCAGCCCGAGCGGCGTCTGCACCAGCGCCATGACCACAAGGCCCGCCGCATAGCAGATCCCGCCCACCGTCAGGACTTTGCCCGTGCCGTAGCGATCCGCCAGCGCCGCGCAGGCTGGTTGCAGCGCGCCCCACAGCAGGTTCTGCAAGGCGATTGCCATGGAGAACGCGCCGTGACTGATCGACAGCGCATCGGTCATCGGTTCCAGGAACAGTCCGAAGGTCTGGCGCACGCCCATGTTCAGGCCAAGGACCAAGGTCGCCGAAATGAGGGCCACAAGGGCGAAGGGACGCAACGTCGCGGGCATGACCGTTTCTCCTATGAAGCGGCGAGATTAAAGCGCCACGGGAGAAGCCCCAACGCAAGCAGCGCATAGGTGCCATGCGAGATCGCCGTTCCACGGAACCGCAATCGGGCGAATTGAACCGCTGGCGGTGCGAACCCAGATCCTACGGCATGTCGAAGTTTCTGATCACGCTGGGCGTTGTGCTCGTGCTGGCAGGGTTGCTTTGGCCGGTGCTTCAGAAGAGCGGCCTCGGGCGGCTGCCCGGCGACTTCGTGATCCAGCGCGAGAATATGACGATCTATATCCCGCTGGCGACCTCGCTGCTGGTGTCTCTGGTGCTCTCGTTGATCCTGTGGTTCATCGGCCGGTAAGCTCCGGCCAGACGCCGTCATTGCCCTCGCGCCCGCAGCCGGTATGCTGCGTGCGATTGAGAAGCCAGGGGGGGCTTTCTTGAACGAAGATACGCAGCAACCGGGCACGACGGCCCGGCTGGCCGGATTTTGTCTGGGAGTGGGGCTCTTCGTCCTGATTCTGGCCTTACCCGCGCCTGCCGGGATGCCGGAAGAGGCTTGGCGGGCCACGGCACTGGTCGCGCTGATGGCCGGATGGTGGTTCTTCGAAGTCATTCCGATCGCCGCCACCGCGCTCTTGCCGCTCGCGCTGGTCCCGGCGCTGGGGCTCGCGCCGATTGGCGAGGTTGCGGAACCCTACGCCAACCCGCTGGTATTCCTGCTGCTCGGCGGCTTCCTGCTGGGTCTGGCGATGCAACGTTGCGGGCTGCACCTGCGGGTCGCGCTGATGATCCTGCGGCTCTGCGGCAGCCGCGGCGAGCGCGTCGTCGCCGGGTTCATGGTGGCGACCGCGATCCTGTCGATGTGGATCAGCAACACCGCGACGACCGCGATCATGGCGCCCATCGCGCTGTCCGTCATCGCCATGCTCGACAGCCACGCCGCTACCTCTCCCCGCGACTCTGGCAAGGGCGCAAGCGGTCTGGAGAAAATGCCGGTCGTGCTCATGCTGGGAATTGCGTTCGGGGCGAACATCGGCGGCATGGGAACCCTGATCGGCACGCCGCCGAACGCGGTGCTCGCCGCGTATATGGAGCGTTCGCACGGCGTGGAGATCGGCTTCGCGCAGTGGATGGTGCTCGGGATTCCGGTCGCGGCCTTGACTCTGCTGGCGGTCTGGCAGGTGCTGACGCGGGTCGTCTATCCGGTCTACGGACTCACCCTCTCCGCAATCGAACGGGTGGTCGCGGAGCAGCGGCAGGACATCGGGCCGATGCGGGCGGGCGAGAAGCGCCTCGCCACGATCTTCGGGCTTACCGTCCTGGCGTGGCTGTTCCGGCCGCTGATCGACGATCTGCTGCCGGGCGTGACGCTGACCGATGCCGGGATCGCAGTGACGGCGGGCGTTCTGCTGTTCCTGCTTCCCGACGACTGGAAGAAGGGCCGCTTCCTGCTCGACTGGGACGAAACCCGGCGGCTGCCCTGGGGTGTCCTGCTGCTGATCGGCGGCGGCTTGAGCCTTGGCGCGGTCATCGAGGACAGCGGCCTCGCCGCCTGGGTTGGAGACGCGCTCGGCGCGATGGAAGGCTGGCCCCTGCCCGCCACGGTCGCCGTGATTGCCACCGCGACGATGCTGGTCAGCCACGTCACCAGCAACACCGCCACCGCCGCCGCGATGGTGCCGGTCGCGGCGGCGCTGGCGATCAGTTTCGGGCAGGCGCCGATCCTGTTCACCGTACCGCTGGTTCTGGCGGCCTCCTGCGCCTTCATGCTGCCGGTCGCCACGCCGCCCAACGCCATCGTGCACGGCACCGGCAAGGTTTCCACACCCGAAATGGCCAAGGCAGGCGCGGCGGCGAGCGTCGTATCCCTCGCGATCATTCTCCTCGCCTCGACGTTCCTGACGGGCGCGCTCCTGGGGTGAGGCGGCGGCTGCCGCTTCAAGCGTTTTCACATGAAAGCGAGGAGTGATCGCGGTCACCGTGTTCATGCCGCCTTACCTCTACTTTTGAGTGCAGAAGCAGAGGGAAGACTCCCCTGCCTCGAAACCGAGGATAAGGAGACAGGCCATGTCCATTCAAAAGCGAGTCGCCCGCACGACACTGGCTGCCACGGCTTTGGTCGCTGCGTTTGGCCTTGCGGCACCCGGCGCGGAAGCGCGCGAGGACATCAGCCCGAAGATCGGCGCGGCCTCGCTAAGCCAGTCGGCGGCAACGTTCGACGGTAACGTCCTGTTGGCCCTGGCGGGCGATCCCGACGAGAGGGGAATCGAGACGCGCAGCGCCCTAATCGGCACCGCCTCGCTCCCCCGCGCCACGCAGCCGGAGAGCCGACTCTTCGAGTCCCAGCTTGCCAGCAGTGTAACGAGGGTCCGGCTGGGAGCGCAGTAACCGTCACGGATCTTTCACGCCTTCGCGACAGGCGGCGAAACTCCCTCGAAATCCTGCTATGCTCGTGATAGGTGATTTCTATCTAATCACTGCGCGTTGAAAGACGGGACAAGAGGCGGCGGCTGATGTCTGCAAAGGGCGTCTCTGTCAACGCCGCCTCTGTAGGGAGGGATGGGCAGCGCCCGTTCCTCCCTACTCCATCCGGCTGCCACTCCCGGGGAGCGATTCAGGCCCCTACCCGGCGCAGCAGGACAGCATCGACGGGTCCTTGTCGAAGGCTTGAGCCGCCAGCTTCAGGCCCTCCACCGTTGTCAGATAGGGAAATACCATCTCCCCAAGCGTTTGGACGGTCATGCCGTGGCGGATCGCGAGCGTCGCCGTCTGAATCGAATCGCCGCCTTCCGACGCGAGGATGTGCGCGCCGAGAAGACGCCCGCTTCCCGCCTCCGCCACCAGCTTGATCAGTCCGTGCGTGGTTTTCGCCGCCAGTGCGCGCGGAAGGTGGTCGAGCGAAAACACCACGCTGCGCACCGCAAGGCCCGCCGCCTGCGCCTGCGCTTCCGTCATCCCGGCGCTGGCCGCCTGGGGATCGGTGAAG